>JBBQNE010000037.1:0-24396 GCA_038329675.1 Hyphomicrobiales bacterium
CACCAGCAGGCTTCACGGCCTCGCCCGAAGCAGTAGCAATCGCGGGTTGGGCTGCGTTCGCATGGACGATTGCTGGAGCGGCGGTGAAGGCGAGTGTGATGGTAACCGCCATCACCGGAAGCGAGCGGGACAGCTGGGCGAGCCAAAACGTGGCGGGCATTGAAATCTCCGGACGCGGAACAAAAATCGAGGCTCGATCACTTTAGGTCAAACCAGCCGCAGTCTGGTTAAACGGGCCTGAACAAACCGAACCATCCGGTTAGCAACGCGTTCATGGTTGGCTTGGTTTCAGATCCTAAATGATGCCGTGGGGTAATATTTGCTCGGGTCGGCAGAGGGCTAAGCGGCCGCGCGACGACGACGAGCCGTTCGCGCGCTCTCAAACCAAACCGCGATCGCCTCCGCTGACGGAGCCGCACCGTCGCGAAGCGTCCGCGTCCCCTCAGCCGATTGAGCAAAGGTTGAAACATCTCGGACCAAACGACCAACGTCGGCCTCTGCCACCTCAGTCAGCGTCCTGTATCCAGCCCCAACCAGCAATTGCGCATGTGTGCCGCGGAGACCAGGCACGTCCATCACCAATTGGGAAAGTCGTTGCCAGTTCTCAACGTCGAGGGTTGTAATGCGCGGATCGCCAAGCTCGCGAGCAAGCGTTGCTGGATCGGCAGACATAAGATCGGCAATTGTCACCACGCCGACAGCGACTAATCGCTGTGCGAGCTTCATCCCGATAACGGGCGCTGCATCGACGGTGTCCGTTGGCGCAAGATAAACCCGTGGCGACTTACCGACAGTCACCGGGACGCTGGGCCCTGATCCGGTTGTTAACGGTCCGCCAGGCAACGGTCCGCTACTTAGCGCTCCGCTGGTCGACGGCACGGCGCTGACCATCGCGATGGTTTTAATATTCGACACCGCCACCGGCGCGATAACGGCCTGATCTGAGGGCGATGCGACCGCATCAAATTGCGTAACGGGCGTAGCCGGGGTCGCATCGGCCAACCGGTCGCTCAGTGACGGGTTTACCAGATGGTGCAACGGCCGATGGTCTTGAGCAGCGATATGAGCGATTGGCGCTGATTGACGGACCTGCGGCGCGGTTGGCGTCGTGGACGGAGCGAGCGGGTTTATAACTGTTGCCGGTGTCACGACGGCGGTCGGCACGAGAGGTGGCACGGCGCTCGGCGTAGTCGCACTGGGCTTAATCGCGCTCGTTCGGTCGTATTGCGCCAGTGCCCGCCGTGGCACGAGCACCTCAACGGCATGGAGATCGCGAATTGCGCGATCATCCTCGCGCAACGTCTTTTCGACTGTGCCAGTCGTGATCAGCTCATCATACTGCGCCTCCACGACAGCCCGATCAGCCGCATCAGACAGTCGTTTAGCGAGCGACTTCAGCGGGATCTTGATCGCCGCAAGCACGGTGTCGAGTGTCAAGTTGACCTCTGGCGGCGTGACGTTGGCTTCTTCGATCGCCGCGCTCAGGATCGTCGCAAACGTCGCTGCCGCATCGATCAGCAGTTTGGCAACGAGCCGCCGTGACACGTCGTCGAGCCCTGAAGGTGGATCGACCACGCCGCGTTGAATGTCGTAGTGGGCGATCAACCGTTCGTAATCGGCATTAGACCGTTCGGCCCCTTCGATCAGTGTCTCGCGGAGCCACGCCGCGTCGCGGCTGGCGGTCGGCGGTTTGCCAGCTGCTTGGCTGCCGATACCGGGCGCAGAGGCCGCTAAGGATAGGCCCTGTTTTCGCAGGTCATTGTAGCTTCGGTTGATGCTCCATTCAGCGGCCGCGTGGATCGCGCTTTCGGCATCTGTCTGGCCGGTATGGAACGGCATCAGCGGGTCGGTGATGTAGTGGCTAAGAACGCCAGCCGCATGGACCGCGTCTGGCCATTTGCCCGCGCGCAATTCGTCGACGGTTCGCCCATACCAGACCGATGCGAGGTCAGGCGCGCCGCCCCAGTAACCGTCACGGACGTGAAGAACGTGATTTTTGAAGTCTTTAAACTTCGTGTCGGGCGCTTTGGCGCCGTCCATGAACTCGCTAGCGTGCTTCAGAAATAATCGCTGCCATGCGTCAGTGCTCGGCCCGGCGATCTCGGCCAACCCGTCGAGCGCGAGCTTATGGTGTGTTCCATTCGCGTGTGCGGCATAAACGATCCGAAACAACAGGTTCATGGCGGCGTCTCCAGTCCGTGGTGTCGGACTAGAGATTAGGCCGATTCGGCCAGTCGAGCTGAAAGCTCGCGAAGGCATCGAGCTGAAAGCTCGCGAAGGCATCGAGCTGAAAGCTCGCGAAGGCACCGAGCTGAAAGCTCGCGAAGGCATCGAGCTGAAAGCTCGCGATGCGACACGATTGGAGAGCACGCGAACGGGCGCTAGAAATGCTCATCCGGCAATGAAAAACCGCGCGAGTTGCCCCGCGCGGTTAATCGTTTCGACGGTCTCGTGAGTGGTCGAGAAGGACCCCTCGCGAGGGCTGGCTTTACATCATGCCGTCCATTCCACCCATTCCACCCATTCCGCCCATGCCACGGCCGCCACCATCCGACTTTGGTGCCTCGGCGACAGCGGCTTCGGTCGTGATCATAAGGGCGGCGATCGAGGCGGCGTCCTGGAGGGCCGTGCGCACAACCTTGGCTGGATCGATGATGCCCTTTTCGATCATGTCACCGTACTCGTCAGCCTGGGCGTCGTAGCCAAAGTTGGCAGCGCGGCTTTCAAGAACCTTGCCGACGACGATCGAACCTTCAACGCCGGCATTGTCGGCGATCTGGCGGATCGGGGCCTGGAGGGCCTTACGGATGATCTGGATGCCAGCATCCTGATCGGCGTTGTCGCCTTCGACGGTGATGGCGTTGGTCGCCTTCAACAGCATGACGCCGCCGCCTGGGACGACGCCTTCTTCGACGGCCGCCCGTGTTGCGTTGAGCGCGTCATCGACGCGATCCTTGCGCTCCTTGACTTCGACTTCGGTCGCGCCGCCAACCTTGATCACAGCAACGCCGCCAGCGAGCTTGGCCAGACGCTCTTGCAGCTTCTCGCGGTCGTAGTCCGACGTCGTTTCTTCGATCTGCGCCTTGATCTGGTTGACCCGGGCGTCGATGTCTTTCTTCTTGCCAGCGCCGTCGATGACGGTCGTGTCTTCTTTTGTGATCGAAATGCGCTTGGCGCGGCCGAGCATATCAAGCGTGACGTTCTCGAGCTTGATGCCGAGATCTTCCGAGATCACCTGACCGTTGGTCAGCACGGCGATATCTTCGAGCATGGCCTTGCGGCGATCACCAAAGCCCGGCGCCTTGACGGCTGCGACCTTGAGGCCGCCGCGCAGCTTGTTGACGACGAGCGTCGCTAAGGCTTCGCCTTCGACTTCTTCAGCGATAATCAGCAGCGGCTTGCCGGTCTGAACGACGGCTTCGAGAACCGGGAGCATTTGCTGTAGGTTCGACAGCTTCTTCTCGTGGATCAGGATGTAGGGGTCGTCGAGTTCAGCGATCATCTTCTCGGCGTTCGTGATGAAATACGGCGACAGGTAGCCGCGGTCGAACTGCATGCCTTCGACGACGACCAGCTCGGATTCGAGGCTCTTGGCCTCTTCGACCGTGATGACGCCCTCGTTGCCGACCTTTTGCATCGCTTCGGCGATCATCTGCCCGATCGCAACTTCGCCGTTAGCCGAGATCGTGCCGACTTGTGCGATCTCTTCTGAATTCTTGACCTTCTTGGCCTTCTTCTTGATTTCCTCAACGACTTGAATGACGGCCTTCTCAATGCCGCGCTTCAAATCCATTGGGTTCATGCCAGCTGCAACCGACTTCAAGCCCTCGCGGACAATTGCCTGAGCGAGAACGGTGGCCGTTGTCGTGCCATCGCCAGCGACGTCGTTGGTCTTGGAGGCGACTTCGCGCAACATCTGCGCGCCCATGTTCTCGAACTTATCTTCAAGTTCGATTTCCTTGGCGACCGTGACGCCGTCCTTGGTGGTGCGCGGCGGGCCGAAGCTCTTTTCGATGATAACGTTACGACCCTTGGGGCCGAGCGTGACTTTCACTGCGTTGGCCAGAATGTCGACGCCGCGCAACATTTTTTCGCGCGCTTCTGGGCCGAATTGGACGATTTTAGCAGCCATGATGGCTTACTCCTAAAAAATGAAAACGGAGATGGAACGGGGCGAGATTTATTTCGCCAGCACACCCATGATGTCGCTCTCCTTCATGATGAGGAGTTCCTTACCGTCGATCTTGACTTCCGTGCCAGACCACTTGCCAAACAGGACGCGGTCGCCGATTTTGACATCAAGTGCGACGACTTTGCCGCTGTCATCGCGAGCGCCGGGCCCAACCGCGATGATTTCGCCCTGTTGGGGCTTCTCAGCGGCGGTCTCGGGAATGATGATACCGCCAGCCGACTTGGTCTCGTTCTCGACACGCTTTACGACCACGCGGTCGTGCAATGGACGAAATTTCATGGGTTCTCTCAAACTATTGTTCGGACATCCGCACACGCAAACTCGTGCGGCTCCCTCACTGGGATCGCTCGTTGCGTGTTGTTAGCAGTCATAATTGGTGAGTGCTAACGCCCTTGATATGCAGATCGCGACACCGGAAGTCAAGTCGTCTGAGTGCGGTTGAAATGGCCGCCGAAGTTTTATTTTTGGCCGATTAACGATGCATTGAAGTCGCCTGGTTGTTTGCCAACGACTGGTATTTTGGTCCGCTTTGTGCAGTGCCGTTAGGATCAGGGCGCTGACCCGCAACGGCTTTCTCGTAGCGTTAAAGATGGGCTTGCGGAGCGTTTAAGCCAAACGTGCGGATGGAGATCCGGCATTTTGACATCATCTTTGATTGATAGCGCGAATACGCCGCCGCAGATGGCCCGGCCGCGTTTGCCTAAGCCCCGTTTGCTCGTTCACATGATGGAGGCTGACGCCAATAGCTTCGCCGTGCTGCGCCTTGCGATGGCGCTAACCGTGCTCGCCTCCCACAGCGGGTGGTTCGTTTCGGGACGGCGGGACAGTGACCCGGTCATTTATTTGACGGGGTTTACGTCGGGCGAACACGCGGTGCAGGTCTTCTTTCTGCTCTCCGGGCTGCTGGTTGCGCACTCAATCGAAAAGTCGCGCAACGTGCTTGATTTCGTTGTGGCGCGCACGCTGCGGATTTTTCCAGGCTTAATCGTGTGTGTTGTTCTGACGGCGGTGGTGATTGGCCCTCTGCTGTCGAAGCTGGCGATTGGCGCCTACGTCAGCGATCCCGCGCTCATTGCATACGTTCTTAAAACATCCTCGCTCTCAACGGCATCGGCCAAGCTGCCGGGGCTGTTTGAGGCGTTGCCACTGCCCGGGCTCGTCAATGGTTCGTTATGGACATTAAAGTTTGAAGCGCTGTGCTACGCCACTTTGGCCGCGTTTGGTGCGGTGGGTCTGATGGCCCATGGCAGGCGGGGAGTTGCAACGGTCGTATTGGCCCTCATCATTGCTGTGGCCGCAATCGCACTCCCATCAGACACCACACGATATTCCACGCTGGAGAACGTCGCCTACTTCGCCATCCCATTCTCGTTGGGCGTCATCGCGTGCGTCTGGCGAGATCGGATCCCGACCGGATGGATGTTGCCACTCGCGCTGGCGATACCAGCGTATTTGAGCCTGGGGACCACCGTTCAGCATATTACGACCGGGCTGTTTCTGGGTACCACCGCCATTTGGCTGGCGACGTTTCGCTTCGGCCCGCTGAGGGCAGCCGCCAACCGGTGCGACCTATCATATGGTGTCTATATTTACGCTGCACCGATCCAACAGGCGGCGATCCAGCTGGTGCCGACGATAACGGCAAGTGGCGTCACGGCAATTGTTGTGCTTCCGGTTTTTGTCCTCGCTTGGCTCTCGTGGACGCTTGTCGAGAAGCCCGCGATGGGGTTGCGCCGTGCGCTTGTGGCGATGGTGTCAGGGCGCAGACCCGTCGCAATCGCGCCTGACCGGATGCACCGCGCGGTGCGCTAGTTAGGCGTGAGGGAATGCGATGGGCCGCTAAGCAATCGGCCCGAGCTTCAATCCGCGAACGGTGCGGGCATCAATCCGCGAACGGGTCGCGCATCAAAATTGTGTCTTCTCGCTCTGGGCTCGTTGACAGAAGCGTCACCGGACGCTCGACGAGCTCCTCGATGTGCCGCACGTACTTCACCGCTTGAGCTGGCAAGTCGGCATATTTACGCGCGCCCCTCGTCGAACCAGTCCAGCCCTCAAACGTCTCGTAGATCGGCTTGGCGCGAGCTTGGCTGTTTTGGCCAGCGGGCAAGCGATCGTAGCGCTCCCCGTCGAGTTCGTAGCCGATACACAGCTTGATCTCAGGGAAGCCGTCGAGCACGTCGAGCTTCGTCAGCGCAAGGCCGTCGATCCCCGATACCTTGCACACCTGCCGGACGAGCACCGCGTCAAACCAACCGCAGCGACGTTTACGGCCAGTGACGGTGCCAAATTCGTGGCCTTTTTGGCCAATCAGTTCGCCAGTCGCATCAGTCAATTCGGTCGGGAACGGCCCGGATCCGACGCGCGTCGTGTAGGCCTTGGCGATGCCAAGGACGTGGCCAACAGACGAGGGGCCGACCCCAGTCCCCGTGGCGGCCTGCGCGGCGATTGTATTGGATGACGTGACGAACGGATACGTGCCGTGGTCGATATCCAACAGCGCGCCCTGTGCGCCCTCAAAAAGGATACGCTTACCGGATTTGCGGGCCCGGTCGAGCAGATCCCAGGTGGCGTCCTTGTAGGGCAGAATTTTAGGCGCGATCGCTTCCAACGCCGCCAGCAATGCCGTGCGGTCGATTTCGGGTTTGCCGAGCCCACGGCGAAGCGCGTCATGGTGGACCAGCAGCCGGTCGAGCTTGGGCGGTAGCGTTGCCATATTGGTCAGGTCTTGCAGGCGGATCGCTCGTCGGCCGACCTTGTCCTCGTAGGCTGGCCCAATGCCGCGTCCAGTCGTGCCGATCTTGCCAACACCGGCTGCTTCCTCGCGGATTTGATCGAGTTCGCCGTGCAGCGGCAAGATCAGCGCAGCATTCTCCGCAACGCGCAGGTTGTCGCGTGTGATGACGACGCCCTGGGCGCCAAGCCGCTCGATTTCGGCGCTAAGCGCCCACGGATCGACGACGACGCCATTGCCGATGACGGACAATTTGCCGGGTCGAACAATGCCAGAGGGTAGCAATGACAGTTTGTAGGTCGTGCCGCCGATCACGAGCGTATGGCCCGCATTGTGGCCGCCTTGAAAGCGCACGACAATATCGGCGCGCTCCGACAACCAATCGACGATTTTGCCTTTGCCCTCGTCGCCCCATTGGGCGCCGACAACCACCACATTGCCCATCGTTACTCGTCTCTGGACGTCCGTCCGCCAAGAAAAAGCCCCGGGCGATTGCCGGGGCTCGATTGCTTAACGGGCATTATAGCTGAGTTTGACGATCGCACAAATCGGGCGGCGGTAGCAGCTTCGAAGCGGCGGCAAACTAACAAAGAGGCCGCCCGATTGGGGCGGCCGGAAGTTAATTGCAAGCTATGGCGCCGACCAGGACCAACGGTGTTGGGCTAAACGCGACTGCCCCGATCGATCGGGGACAACATAACATCCGGTTCGGCCTGCTCCAGGTGAACGTTTGGAAGCGTTAGCGGCATCAATTTTAGCGGTACTGGATCCCTTTTGCGCCCGGCCAGACGACTTGATAGCCATGCTCGATGACTGTCTCCTGATCGGGTTCAAGCTTCAATTCCCAGGCGACGACCCCGCGCTTATCATCAAGATCAGTCTTGTTGGGGGCCGGGCGGGACAACGGGTTCACTTTGATATCCTGTTGCTGGGAGACCGGGATGTTGTCGAGCACGGTGACAGGCATCGGACGCTGATGCAGGTTCTTGACGGTGATCTTGAAATTCCGCGTGTCGGTTTTGGCCGACGAAATGATGCCCTTCTCGCCCCGTTGGTCTCCAGCCACCGCATACTTGACCCGGATGTTGTCGTCGGCGCCAAACCCCAATTCGTGGTCCTCGCCTGACCCGAGCTGCGGTAGTCGGCCTGATCCCACAAACGTGCCATCGCGGAACAGCGAGACGGGACCCGGCAGGATTGGTGCTGACTTCGGCAGTGCGAGCTTGGCGTAGAGGTAGCCTTTGGCGTTGAGCTTCGGCACGGTCCGGACCGATAGGCTTGGCTCGACGCTTTCCTCAAGCAATTGGACGCGCTTGGCTTCGCCGGTCGGCGGGACGCTGGTGCGGCCAGGAGGGCTATATACGGCTTGGAATGTGCCCATATCGACGGCCGCCGCGCTCTGCTTGGCTGCTTCCATACGCGGTTCAGCCATGGCGAGGCCGTCATTGTCGGCAAGCGAGCGCTTCATCGCGCGTCGTTCAGAGTTTTCCATGGCGTCTACTAGAGGCGCGGGTGCGGCGGCTGCTACTGGGCGGGGGACCGCATCGGGCACATAGTCGACGACCATCGTGTTTAAATCAGGTGCGGCGGAGCCAGCGGTCGGGCGCGTCGTCGAAAGCGATACAACGACGTTGTCCCAGGGTTCGCCTGTTGCCTGCTTGATCGCGGCACGGCGGGTCAAGTCGAGCTTGGGCGGGGCGGTCTTGGTGCCCGTCGATAAACGTGCGTCATAAAACGGCTGCCAAGACGCCGATGGCACTTGGTAGCGGATCGTGAGATCAGCTTCGAGGGCGCCAACCGCCGTCATAAGAACTGCGACTTCGGTGCGCTCGATTTGCTTTGGGGCGAGAGCGGCAAGTTTGCCCTCGGCGTCTTGGATCGTGCGATCGATCTGGCGGATGCTGCCTTGTGCCTCAAGTTCGACCTTCTTGCTGTCGGCCCAGCCGGTGCCGATCGTCGTTAGGATTGTTTTCCAATCGATCCCAACCTTGCTTGAAGCCGTTGCGCCATCGCCGCCCGTTTTTGGCATTTCGGTCAGGCTGTCGAGCAGCTTGCGTTGGATTTCGCTGGCCTGAATTTGGCCCTCAAGCACCGCCCTGGTATCGCGGAGGGTTTCAAGCTCGCTCTCGATTTTTCGTCGTTCAGCCGCGATTTTCGCTTGGTCGGCATCGGGCACAAAAAGCCGCCGGGTGTCGACTGCCCCGATGACAAGGCTGCCGCTAGCCTTGCCCTCAATGCGGACAGAATTGCCGATTGCCTGAGACGGTAGGTCGGCAAAGACGACCCTGTTTTCACCAGCTGCGAGTTTAACTTTTGCCAGGCGTGTCACCTCGGCGCCCGATGGAAATATCGTGACCGCGTCAATTGCAGATGGTGCGGCGACATCGGCGGCGCCCGCGCCAGAGCTGAGCCCGATCGCAGAAAAAACAAAGATCGTCGCAAAACGCATGGGAAAACTTTCTGCTGGCCGGTGCTGGTGGGAACAGCTCAGCCCTGTTGAGCCAGCGCTGCGGTCGAGATCAAAGCTGCATGCTGCCTCAGCTGCGTGGCGCGAGACCGACCAGTTTCCAATCCCCGCCCGTGAACGCGATATCGGCCACAAGATCAGGCTTGGCGGCGGTTTGGTCTTTGGCCAGGCCGATCGAGTAGCCAGTCAGACCGTTCATCGTGAAAGACTTTACGTTTCCAAGGCCGATCCCTGTCGAGCCGCCAGCAGCAGAACTGCCGCCCGTGGTCGCGCCCGGGACCTTCGCATCGGCTGCAACATCGGCCGGTTTGCCAAGCAGCCCGCCCAACACTTTGCCAGGGTCAACGCCCGATTGTTGCGCCATGCGGCCGAGCTGGCCAATCAGGCTACCGGCATCAGTTTTACCCGGCGCCACGGCTCCAGCAATTGATCCCAAAATTTGCATGCCTTCGGTGGTTGCCATTTTTTCGGCAACGATTTTGGCGACCGCAGATTTTGGATTGGCCCGATCGCGGTAGATGCGGATCACGCTCTCGGCCGTAACGAGGCCATTCAGCGCGCTTTCGACGAGCTTGGGCATGGCGTCTGCTTTCAAGCGTCCGAGCGCTTCGCCCGGTTGCGCGCTGACGGCGGCCATTGCGGCTAAAGACTTTTCCACTTCGGCCGTCACAGCGGGCCGCAGAGAGGCGCGAACGCGTTCAAAATCAATTTTTTGGCCAAGCCCGGCCGCGTCGTTCAAATCAAGCGCGGTTTTGATCTGGTAGCCCGACCATGCGGGCCAAGCGACGTAAAACCCGCCAAGGCCAATCATGACGATCAGAAACAAAAGACGGAACATGGAGCAACTTTCTTCGTTGAACGGTGCGTCGTGAGTAAAATTGGAAGGCTCGTGCAACGCTCGCTCAGCCTAGTTCGGATCAATTTCCGGTTTTTCGGGGGTCACAGTCACTCCGCAATCCGTCATCGCACGGACAATCTCATGACTGTGGCCATTTAGCGACAGAGAACGTTTGGCGTATATTGTTGTTTTGCAGCTATTTTCCGACTTTGGCGTAGATTGTTCCCGCGAAAGGTGACTTACTGTGGTGCGACGACTTGACCTAGTGCCGATGTGATGTTGCACTGCGGTAGTTCGAAGTCGAAACGGGGCACACCTTTCACCGAGTCAGTCTGGGCGCCTGTCATCAAAATGCGGCGTTCAACCTAACTTAAAAACGACGGCCGTGACTTAAAACTAGGGCCAAGCAAACTCAGGCCAAGACTACCGGTCTTCACGACGCGCGAGCCTGGGCCAACCAGGGGGCCGCGACTGCGAATAAGGACAAGGTCACTTGAACTACCTCGCTTACGAACTCGCCCACGCCTTCATCACGCCCCTTCGTCTCATGTCCACAGCGACGCGGCTCGTGCTCGAAAATCCATTTAACCCGATGGCTATGGCCCCGTTCACCAATAGTACGACGGCCGCGCTAAAAGTTTTTGACGACATGACCAAGCGCTACGGGAAGCCGGCGTTTGGCATTGCTGACACGGTCGTGTCGGGGACGCGCATCCCAATTCGTGTCGAGACCGTTTGGCAAAAGCCGTTCTGCAACTTGCTCCACTTTGCCCGTGATGGCGCGCAGCTCGTGCCGGGCAAGCATCCTCGCGTTTTGATCGTTGCGCCAATGTCGGGTCATTACGCAACATTGTTGCGCGGCACGGTCAGCGCCATGCTTCCAGAGCACGACGTCTATATTACCGACTGGAAAGACGCGCGGTCGGTGCCGCTGGTCGATGGTCAGTTCGATCTCAATACCTACATCGATTACACGATCGAAATGATCGACGCGCTGGGCCCAAATACCCACGTTATCGCCGTATGTCAGCCAGCCGTCCCAGTACTCGCTGCCGTGGCGCTCATGGCCTCTCGCAACATGGCCAATCAGCCAGCGTCGATGACGTTGATGGGCGGTCCGATTGATCCGCGGCGCAATCCAACGGCCGTCAATAATCATGCCAGTGAAAAGTCGTTGGAGTGGTTTGAAGGCAACGTGATTGCCTACGTTCCGTTTCCCCACCCTGGCTTCATGCGCCGGGTGTACCCGGGCTTCATCCAGCTCGGCGGGTTCATGAGTATGAATTTTGAACGCCATCAGACGGCATTCGGCGACCTCTTCAAAAACCTCGTCAAGGGCGATTGTGACAGCGTTGATCAGCATCGGAAGTTTTATGATGAATACCTCGCGGTGATGGACTTGCCAGCTGAGTTTTTCATCCAGACCGTGAAGTCTGTCTTCCAGGATTTCGATTTGCCCAAAGGGCAGATGATGCACCGCGGCGAACGGGTTGATCCATCCGCGATCAAGCGGACGGCATTGTTCACCGTCGAGGGTGAAAACGACGATATCTGCGGCATCGGTCAGACCGAAGCGGCCCATGATTTGTGTTCGTCGATCCCAGCGGATGAAAAGTTCCACTACATGCAGCCGGGCGTTGGCCATTACGGGGTGTTTAATGGGACCCGGTTTCGCACCGAGATCCAGCCGCGCATCCGCGATGTCATCCGAACGATCGAGCGCCGCCGCGCAATGAGTGCCGAACCCGCTCAATTTGTGCCGCAGACAACTGTTGTTGCGCCGGAGCATCGCCCAATGATGCCGCACCTTCAGCCAGGGGCCCCTAGGTCCCTGCCAGCTGGTTGGGATGGGGCACAACTGAGCGGTAAGCCGAACTAACGATGGCGAAAACGGTCTTGGGTATCATTGGAGGCAGTGGGTTTTATAACCTGCCCGGCCTCACCGATCCTCGTTGGCAAGCGGTCGCCTCGCCGTGGGGAACACCGTCGGACGACATTCTATTTGCCGAAATCGACGGCCTCCCTATTCGGTTTCTGCCCCGTCACGGGCGCGGCCATAAAATCGCGCCGTCGGATATCAACTATCGCGCCAATATAGACGTGATGAAGCGAGCGGGCGTCACCGACCTCGTGTCTATCTCGGCGTGCGGCTCGTTCAAGGAACATTTGGCACCCGGCGTCTTCGTGCTAGTTGACCAGTTCGTCGATCGTACGTTTGCGCGGGTGAAAAGCTTTTTTGGCACCGGTCTCGTCGCACATGTGTCGGTGGCTGATCCGGTGTCGCCGCTGCTCGTCGACGAACTTGAGCGGGCGATGAAGGCCGAAGCAATAACCTATCAGCGCGGCGGCACCTACCTCGTGATGGAGGGGCCGCAGTTTTCCACGCGGGCGGAAAGCTTGCTCTACAAGGCGTCGGGCTTCGACGTTATCGGCATGACAAATATGCCGGAAGCCAAGCTCGCTCGCGAAGCCGAGCTTTGCTATGCAACCGTCGCGATGGTCACCGACTACGACTGTTGGCATTCAGACCACGCCGCCGTCGATGTTGCCGCTGTTATTGCGATCATGGGCGAAAACACCGCCAAGGCACAGCGGCTCGTGTTGACGCTCGCCAGATTATTTCCGCGCGACCATCAGCCGTGCCCACTCGGCTCCGATCGGGCGCTCGATGTGGCGCTAATCACAGCCCCTGAGGCCCGCGATCCAGCTTTAGTTGCCAAGCTCGATGCGGTAGCTGGACGCGTGCTTGGCGGATCGGCGCGATAGGCCAATCCCGACGTCCGCTTCAGATGTTAAAGCACCGTCAGCCTAGCTTCGAGAGCGGCAAGGCGCGCTTCCAGTGCGGCGTTCTCTGCGCGTGCCTTTTCCGCCATCGCTTTGACGGCTTCAAACTCTTCGCGCTGCACGACGTCGAATTCGCGAAGCACGCGTTCGCCCTGTGACCGTACAATGCCTTGGACCTCTTTCGCGGCCCCTTGCGCTGCACCGGCTGCGTCTGTCATCAGCTTGGCAACTTCGTCAAGCAGACGGTTCGATGTCTGGGTCAAGCCTCAGTGTCCCCGTGATCTTAGGTCGTGGTTTTAGGTCGAGATTCTGGGTCAATATCTGGCGTGGTAATCTTGTCGCGTGGTCCCATCGAACTCGCGAACCAGAACCCTATCAGACGGTGGCCCTAACCGCCAAGCGCGAGGACTAATGCTGGCTATTCCGTTCCCAAATATCGACCCCGTCGCCTTCAGCCTCGGCCCGTTCAGCGTCAAATGGTACGGGATGGCGTACATGGCCGGGCTGCTGCTCGGCTGGCTCTACATCCGCCGCCTTCTGTCAACGCCGTCGATCTGGCCCGGCGGTAAGGCGCCCTTCGACGTCATCAAGGTCGACGATCTGCTCGTTTACATGACGGTCGGCGTGATCCTCGGCGGACGCCTTGGTTCCGTGCTGTTCTACGAGCCGCAGTATTACCTGCAAAACCCACTCGAAGTGCTCATGATCTGGAAGGGTGGAATGGCGTTCCACGGGGCGCTGCTGGGAACAGGGGTCGCGATCTGGCTATTTGCGCGTCGCAATAACGTATCGATGTGGTCGACGATGGACGTGTGCGCGGCCGCCGTTCCGATCGGGTTGATGTTTGGTCGGCTGGCGAACTTCGTAAACGGTGAGCTGTTTGGTCGCCCGACGTCGATGCCATGGGGAATGATTTTCCCCAATGTCGTCGCGACCTATCCGCAGTTTGCAGCGATTGAGCCAACCGGGCGACATCCAAGCCAGCTCTACGAGTCGCTTGGCGAAGGGCTACTCTTGTTCCTGTTGTTGCGGTGGCTGACCCATTCACGCTTAGCCTTGCATCGGCCAGGCGTTGTCGTGGCGACGTTCCTGATGGGCTACGCGGTCGCCCGGTCGTTTTGCGAGCTGTTCCGGCAGCCTGATCCAACCCACGCGTTTACCGTCGGTCTGCTGACCCCCGGGATCGTCTACTGCATCCCGATGCTGATGCTCGGCGTGTGGTTTTATCAAATGGCGGTCAAGCGGACACCTGGCCAACCCGGCGATCGGGCGTTGATGGCATGACGGAGCTGGTTCGCTGCGCTTGGCCGGGGCTCGATCGCGACGAGCTATATCAAGATTACCACGACACCGAGTGGGGCGTGCCGGTGCGTGACGACCGCCGACTACTTGAAAAGCTGATCCTGGAGGGGTTTCAAGCCGGTTTGTCGTGGCTGACGATTTTACGCAAGCGGGAGGCGTTTCGCCGGGCGTTTGATGATTTTGAGCCGCATCAAATCGCGCGGTATGGCGAAGCCGAGATCACGCGCTTGCTCGGTGACATTGGCATCGTGCGCAGCCGGGCCAAAATCGAAGCGGCGATTGGCAATGCGCGAGCGTACCTTGCACTTTGCGAGGCGTCGCCCCGGACGTCTCTGGAAACGTCGCCTAATACGTCGCCTGGTAGACCGCGGAGTTCGGCCGATGGCCCGCTCTCGTCAATGCTGTGGGGTCTGATTCCGTCGCGGTCCATTGCAAACCGGTATGCCCGCCACACAGATGTGCCCGCCACGACGGCGATCTCGATCGAAATGGCGTCGTTGCTCAAAACGCGCGGGTTCCGTTTCATCGGGCCAACGACGGCCTACGCGTTCATGCAGTCGGTCGGCATGGTCAACGACCACCTGACCAGCTGCCACCGCCACCAACCGTGTGCGACTCTGCAACGGTCGGTGCCGTGATGGGGCAACGGGACCTGCCGCGCCACTTATCGCAAGATCGGCCCGCGCCATCGGCGTCCGCGACGCCGTTTGAGCGGCCAGTGCGAGCGTGGCAACGGATGCTGTCTGGCCGTCGCCTGGACCTTCTCAATCCCGACCCCGCCGATATCGAAATCACCGACATCGCCCATGGATTGGCGCGGGTTGCCCGCTGGAATGGTCAAACGGTTGGCCCACATGCGTTCTCCGTGGCCCAGCATACCGTGATCGTTGAAGAGATCGCCGCCGCCCTGCCATTTGAGTGCGGATTCCTGGCGCAAGACGACGATGCCAACCACTCGGCCAATCCGCCGAGCCCGACTGACTGGGACGCTACGTGTCGCAAGGCTGCGCTGTTGCACGATGCGGCTGAGTACGTGATCGGCGACCTCATCAGCCCGTTCAAGAGCGCGATTGGCCTTGATTATAAGGCGTTCGAGATGCGCCTGTTGGCGGCGATCCACCTGCGGTTCGACCTACCCGCGCAGCTTTCACCCAACGTGGCCGCGCACATCAAGCATGCCGATCGAATGGCCGCTTACTACGAGGCCACCAGGCTGGCGGGGTTCACCGATCGCGAAGCCGCGATCTATTTTGGGGAGCCGTCGGGTCTGCCGGGTGATTTGCGCTTGCGCCTTGAAAATCTGACCGCCGAGCCAGCCGAAGCTGCCCAAAGCTTACTCTTGAATAGGTTTGAGCTGCTCAAACTGTTGTCATGACGTTGCGATCTAGACGATGTAGCTTGTGGTTGTGATGACGCAAAGTATTCATCGTGAAGCGGGAAGTCCGTCGGCGCGCCTGCTGGCCGAAGGCTCCCGGTCGACGAACGCACCGCCATCAGGTGCTGTCGAAGTTGGCCTAACGGCTGCGGTGTTGTCGGTGGCTGACCACGAACCCCTCGTGTTGTGCGTGAGCGACGGCCATGGGGTGGATGCCAGTGTCGGTTTGCCGTCCGGGGCCTTTACGCCGCTCAATCACCGCACCCTCGAAATTGGACTGCGGACCTACGTCGCGACGCAAACGAGCCTTGAGCTTGGCTATGTTGAACAGCTCTACACATTCGGCGATCGCGGCCGCCACGCCACAACCGGTGACCTCGGCCTCCACACCGTCTCGATTGGCTATCTTGCGTTGACCAGTGCCACGGACATTGGCGAAGTCGGTATTTGTTGGCGCAGTTGGTATGATTACTTCCCCTGGGAAGATCGCCGCACGGGCTTGGCAATATCGGACGCCCGCCGCGAGGTGGCATCAAGCTATATCCAGTCGAGCCTTCACGCGTGGGCAGCGACGCCGCCGGAGGCTGGCGCACCGGTTCGGCCGATTGCCCGAGCTGACCGGGTTCGAATGTGTTTTCCAGACGGTGGCAGTTGGGATGAGGAGAAGGTTCTCGAGCGCTACGAGCTGCTGTACGAGGCGGGCCTCGTTGAGGAGGCGAGCCGTGACGGGCGAGCGTCCGGCATATTCCGGGCCGGTGCCGACCCACGGCCCGATGCGACGATGTCAATCGCAACGTCGTTTGAGGCAACGGGCCATCCGATGCGACACGACCATCGGCGTATTTTAGCAACCGCGATTGGCCGCATTCGCGGCAAGATCAAATATCGTCCGGTGATCTTCGAATTGCTGCCCGACGAGTTTACGTTATTTGAACTGCAGCGCACTGTCGAAGCGATCCTTGGACCCCATCTCCACAAGCAGAACTTTCGCCGCCTCGTTGAAACCGGAGGCCTCGTTGAGCCAACCGGGGACGTGAAAACGGCGACGGGCGGGCGACCTGCGCGACTTTATCGCTTCCGTCGAGAAGTCCTGCTGGAGCGGCCAGCCCCCGGCGTGCGCGTCAATCCAGGTCGCTAACGTTGCGGCGCCAGTGTTTGGCCTCGTCTCCGCTCCCGCTCTCGCGCACCAATCCGTCGGGCGCGGATTTTGCGCGTTTTTTGACGATTGCAAGCCGTTCGCTCAACGTGTCCACACTCAAGCTATCCGTGCCAGCTTCACATTCAAGGATGCCCGCGCTGCATGTCATCAGCGGAAATCGCGTTACCGTTCCATCCCGAGCAACGCCCATAATCGAACCGCGAGCGCGATCGTCGGGCGAATAGAAGGAGACGACGCTGGATGCAAATTTGGCGAGCACGGCTGGGACGATTCGGACCAACCGTTCGGCAGCCTTGCCAGTGGCGCCAGCGAAAAAGTCGTCGCCGCCGACGTGGCCCATAAAGATATCGCCGCCGCTGAAGCATTTCTTGAACAAGTCGCTCATCAAGAGAATGGCGCGGTCTCCTTGGCGGAAACCATAGAGGTCGTTGAACGGTTTAAAATTATCGAAATCGAAATAAACGTACGCGCGATCCCAGGACGGTTCGCTTTCGGCCTCGGATAGAAAATCACGGATTGGTGCATTGCCCGGCAAACCCGTGAGCGGGTTTTGATTGCGCGTTTCGTCAAGTTGATGGGCGTGCGTTAGCGCAAAGATGTCAGCTGGTCGCAAGTAGCCAGCGTAAAGGCCGCTGCGCGTAACGAGCACTCCATCACGGATCGCTTCAAAATCAAGTGCCAGGAACCCCGCCGCTGTTGTTTCGACGTCCACCGTCATCATCCGGCGGGTGTGCGAGCCAATTTTGCCAGCGTAGCTCGGATTGCGAACGAGATCGCGCCCGAAGTCGGAATACATGATCGCCTTCACATCGGTTTCAAATATGACACCGCACGCCAGGCCACGCGCATCAACGATCGGTACGAGCGACTGCTCCGGATTTTGCTCCAAGACGCTAAACAGGTCTTCAAAGCTTTCTGAGGGTTGCACCGTCGCATAAGCCTTGGCCTGTTGACCGAGGTCGGTCACGTTGCAACGTTGTCGCCGTCGGTCGAGATTTGCGGCAACGGCCAACGAGACGGTTTCAAGTTTCATCGCGTCCACTTGGGGATGCCCTGAAAACCAGCCCTGGACGTAGTCGCAGCCCATATCGCGGGCAAAGTGATGTTCGGCTGCCGTCTCCACACCTTCGGCAACGACCTTTATGCCGAGTTTGTGGGCCATGTCGGTCAAGCAGCGAATAAAGACGCGCTTCTTGCCATCGTTATTCAAGTTTTCGACGAAGAAGCGGTCGATCTTGATGAAATCGGGCGCCGTTTCGTAGAGCAGCCTCAAGCCAGATTGACCGCAGCCAAAGTCGTCGATCGCAAGCCTGAAACCAGCGCGTTTTAGGGCGGCGATACCATCGCGGAAACCGGGCGCATCGATCGAGCTGGCCGTTTCGGTGATCTCGACACAGATGTCGGCGGGTGATGCCCCATGTAACGCGAGGGCCGTCTCAGCAGCTGCTATCCAGCGGCCGATGTTGGGAATGACGCGCGCATCGAGATTATAAAATACCAGTGCTGAGGTAAGTTTATCGCGTGCCGGGAGTTCAAAATTTGATGGATTTTGCGGTCGCGTCTTGGCCAGTGCCTTGCTGAGCAAATTCAAGTCAAGCGCAGGTAAAATACCCAGCGTCGCGGCATGATCGATCAAACCGTGAATGCTATCAAAATCGAGCCGCTGATGGCCCCGCATCAGCGATTCACAACCAAGGAGCCGACCCGTCGTGATGTGAACGATCGGTTGCAACGCGACGTCCAGCCCATGTGCAGCCCGCACCAAAAATAGCGCGGGGCTCGCGTAGGGTCGAGGCAAAGCGGTGGGTGACGACGTTTGAGTTCTCATCTGCACGCAACATGGGCTGCACAATTTCAAGATGAAAAAATAATAGCATTTACAGCTTAAGGTAGAGGTACGAGGTTCTGACGATTTGTAAGGATTTGGCGCCCGTGAGCTGGCAAGTCCTGTGAGCTGGCAAGTCTCGTGAGCTGGCACGTCTCGTGAGCTGGCACGTCTCGTGGGGGCGTGTCGTTCGGCTCAACGTGGTCGAACCCGGGCTGGCCGCGCCGGTCATCGTGTGCTGAGCCCCGTTAACGTCGGGCAGATCGGCGATCACATTCTATTGCTCAGCCCTAGCATTTCATGCGCAACCGGTTATATTCGACGTACTATGCTCTTAATGAGCATAACAGCCATTTGATCGGGAGAACCCGCCATGACGGTTTCCACCTTATCGCAAGCAGACGGCTCGTCGACGAACGGGTCGATCCGCTTGGCTTCCAACGTGCCAGCCTTTACGCCCGCGTTCGCCCGCGAGATGGAGCCGCTGTTTGCGAAAGTCCGGGGTGTTATCACGCCGATGGAGTGGGTCCACTACGCGCCGCTCATCGCCGAGATTAATCGCGTCAAGAAAGAGCGCAACGCCGTCATCCTGGCGCACAACTACATGAAGCCTGAAATCTTCCACGGCGTCGCTGATTTCCGTGGCGACAGTCTCCAACTTGCCCAAGAGGCAGCCCGGACGTCCGCCGACGTGATCGTCCAGGCCGGCGTGCATTTCATGGCCGAGACGTCCAAGCTGCTATCGCCCGATAAAACCGTCCTCATCCCAGACAGGCGTGCTGGCTGTTCACTCGCAGCTTCGATTACGGCTGAAGACGTGCGCCTGTTGAGGTCGGCCTATCCGGGCGTGCCGGTCGTCACCTACGTTAACACGAGCGCAGCTGTGAAGGCTGAATGCGATATCACGTGCACGTCGTCGAACGCGGTGCGGATCGTCGAAAGCCTCGGCGTGCCGAAGGTCATTTTCATACCCGACCAGTATTTGGCGAAATACGTGCAGACCAAAACGAAGGTCGAAATCATCGCGTGGAAAGGGGCGTGCGAGGTCCATGAGCGGTTTACAGCCGACGAACTCGCCGTGTTCAAAGCGCAGGACCCGGCAACCAAGATCATTGCTCACCCGGAATGCCCGCCCGACGTGATTGCAGCGGCTGACTTTACCGGCTCGACCAAGGCGATGATCGACTGGGTCAAGACCAACCGGCCCAAGAAAGTTATTCTCGTCACCGAGTGCTCGATGGCCTCCAACGTGGCCGTCGAGGCACCCGACGTCGAGTTCGTGCGGCCGTGCAACCTGTGCCCACACATGAAGCGGATTAGCCTTGAAAACATTCTCGATAGCCTCGTCCACTTGCACCATGAGGTGACGGTCGACCCCGCTGTTGCCGCGCGCGCCCGCCGCGCGGTTGAACGTATGGTGGCGCTGGGCTGACGCTGACTGAGGAGACGCCAGGAGGACGCGATGGCATTGGGCTCAAAGGGTTCGAAAGTGGCCTCGGGACGTCACGCGACGCCAGGCGAAGCACAGATCGTTATCGTCGGCGCGGGCCTTGCTGGGCTGTATATGGCCTTGAAGCTGGCGCCGCTGCCCGTCACGGTTGTCGCTGCTGCCCCGCTCGGCGAAGGCGCATCGAGTGTCTGGGCGCAAGGTGGCGTGGCGGCGGCGGTCGGTGAAGGTGATACGGCTGAGGCGCACGCCAGCGACACCGAAGCCGCCGGCGGTGGCATCGTCGATGGGCACGTGGCACTGACGGTCGCGCAAGAAGCGCGGGCGCGCATTCTCGATCTGGCTGAACTGGGTGTCCCGTTTGACCGGTCGGTGGATGCGTCGGGTTCGACTTCGGGTGGCACACCAGGAAGCGTTTCGGGAGGCCCACCAGGTAGCGCATCGAGTTCTGGCGGCTTTGTGCTGTCGCGCGAAGCGGCCCACTCAAAAAACCGCGTTGTCCGCGTTGCCGGTGACCGCGCCGGAGCCGCGATCATGGCGACGCTCGTAGAAAAAGCGCGGGCCTGCCCCTCCGTCCATCTCATCGATGGATATACGGCGGTCGCGCTGACCAAACGCGCTGGCCGGATTGTTGGCGTTGAACTGATCGCATCGTCGCCGGCCACAACCAGCAACCGGTGGGAAGCCTTGCGCCTTCCAGCCACCCACGTCGTGCTGGCGACGGGCGGTTCGGGTGGCCTCTATGCGGTGACAACCAACCCGCCGCTGGCACGCGGCGAAGGCTTTGCGATCGCAGCCAGGGCGGGCGCGGTGATCGCGGATGCAGAATTTGTTCAGTTTCACCCGACCGCGATCGACGTCGGCCTCGATCCAGCGCCACTGGCATCTGAAGCCTTGCGCGGCGAAGGCGCCGTCCTCATTGATCGCGACGGGCGCGCCTTTATGGCGGGCTATGATCCGCGTGGCGATCTCGCGCCGCGCGACGTGGTTGCACGTGCCGTATTTGCCGAACGTTCGAACGGCCGTGGGGCCTACCTCGATTGCCGTGCCGCGTTGGGCGAGCGGTTCGCCGCGATGTTCCCGACCGTCTATGCGGCGTGCCGAAAGGCTGGGATTGACCCGACGCTCGAGCCGATCCCCGTCGCACCGGCAGCGCACTATCACATGGGCGGCATCGCGGCTGACCTCAACGGCCGGACTTCGGTTGCAGGCCTTTGGGCGATCGGTGAAGTCGCCTCAACCGGGCTCCACGGCGCGAACCGGCTGGCGTCGAACTCGCTGCTGGAGGCCGTCGTTGTCGGCGCGCGCGCGGCAAGCGATGTGGCGCGTTCCATCGGCGTGGCTGGATGCGTCTGGTCGGTGCCAGCCGCGATGCCGCGACCACCCGAACTATCGCGCGCCGAGGCCGCCGCCGTAATGGCCGAACTGCGCGCCACGATGGCAGCCGAAGTCGGCGTGGTACGCGATGCCGACGGCCTTGCCCGCGCGATCGCAAAGATTGGCCGGTTGTCGAAAGGCCCGGCCCGGCGCGATGCAGCGCTGCGCAATGCCACGACGGCTGCGGCTTTCATCGCAATCGCAGCCGCTGCGCGGTTGGAAAGCCGCGGTGGACACTATCGGTCCGATTTTCCAGTCGCCGAGCCGAGCCTCGCCGTTCGATCGTTCCACGTACTCGGCGCTAACGGTGGCATTGTCTCGGCGCTATCGTCGCCCGGAACGGCCGCCGAAGACCTCGCCCACGCGGTGGCTTAACAATGGCGCGTATGGCTCGCGGTCCAGCTAGGGGTGCAACTGGAGTGTCGCCGTCGAATTCGGTTGCCACGATGGTCGCTTCGACGGACGCCAAAGTTGGCCAATCGCACCCAACGCTATCGCCGCTTCCGTTGGCACAGGTTCGGGCCGCCGTTGAGATGGCGCTCGCCGAAGATCTGGGCCTCGCCGGTGACATCACGACGGAAGCGACAATTCCAGCGAACGCAATGGCAGTTGGGGTGTTCGCAGCCCGCGCCGAAGGTGTCGTGTCGGGGCTCGACGTCGCGGCTGCGACGTTTGCCGCAATCGACCCACGCGTTAGATTTGAGCCGCACATCGCTGACGGTGGTCGTGTTGCGGCGGGAGCGCGGTTGGCGACCGTCACCGGCCCGGCACGCGCGATTTTGACGGGCGAACGGGTCGCGCTCAACTTCATGGGGCGCATGTCGGGCATCGCGAACTTGACGCGCCGCTATGCCGACGCGGTGGCTGGCACGGGCGCGGCGATTGCCGATACCCGCAAGACGACGCCTGGCCTGCGGCTGTTTGAAAAGTATGCGGTGCGTTGTGGAGGGGGCGTCAACCACCGCATGGGGCTGTTCGACGCCGTGTTGATTAAAGACAACCACATTGCGGCGGCCGGTGGTGTTGAGGCGGCCGTGCGGGCGGCCCGGTCGCGCGCCGGGCATCTCGTCAAGGTCGAGGTCGAGGTCGATACCCTGGCTCAACTTGACGCGGTACTGGGTTTGATGACCACCTCGCCCGTTGATGCGGTGCTGCTCGACAACATGACGAACGGGCAGTTGCGCGAGGCCGTCGCGCGCGTGCGTGCGGTATCGGGCCAAACAGCAGCGCGGATCGTGACGGAGGCTTCGGGCGGTGTATCGTTGTCGACGGTACGCGCGATCGCTGAAACCGGCGTCGACGTGATTTCGGTGGGCGCGCTCACCCACTCGGCCCCCGTGCTCGACCTCGGCCTCGATTTTGAGGGCTGACTTGGCGGCAGATGCCGTGGTCGCCAATTGCCACAATTTGCCTCGCACATCGCGATCCAGTACGACGGCTGCGCAACAATTTGCGAGGACGGTTATGTTTAGCCTAAGGATGACCTTCGTATCGACGGTGATGGCGATCGCGATCAGCCTGTCGGCCACGGCAGCTTCGGCGGCCGACTGCGGCGAGGACGCGGGCGGCTTTGGCGCGTGGGTTGACCGGTTCAAGAAACAGGCGGCCGGTCAGGGCATCTCGCAAAGCGTCTTGTCTGCGGCGTTTTCGGGCGTTTCCTACGACCCCAACATCGTGCGCCTAGATCGCAACCAAAAGTCGTTCAAGCTGTCGTTCGAAGAGTTCTATGCCCGCCGCGCTGGGCCGGGGCTGATCAACCGCGGACGCAGCCTGATGCGCACCCATGCCGCCACGCTCGCCCGCGTCGAGCAGCGCTTTGGCGTGCCACCCGCCGTCGTCGTCGCGATCTGGGGCCTTGAGACGAACTACGGCGCCGACACCAGCGGCAAGTTTTCGATCGTCCGCTCGCTCGCCACACTGTCCTACGATTGCCGCAGAGCCGACTTCTTTCGTGCCCACCTGATGGACGCGATGCGGATCGTCCAGCGCGGTGACAAGACGCTTGGCGAACTGCGCGGCGGTTGGGCTGGCGAAATTGGCCAGACGCAATTTTTGCCGTCGGGTTACGTCAAGTATGCCGTTGACTTCGATGGCGATGGCAAACGCGATCTCTATCGCAGTATTCCAGATATTCTAGCTTCGACCGCGAATTTCTTGAAAGGTAACGGTTGGCGCGCCGGGCAGCCGTGGGGGCCGGGTACCGCGAACTATGGCGTGCTGCGCGATTGGAACCGCGCGGAGGTCTATTACCGGACGATTGCCGTCATGTCGCAAAAGATGGCTGGTGGCGGCTGATCACAGTTCCAAAACCTCATCGAGGTCGACGACGATGCCGGGCGGATCGAGTTGGAGTTTCGTCGCCCGGTTTATGTGGCGGCTTGTAATAATGCCGTTGCCATCGCGACGATGATGGATGAGTGCGGGCTCGTCGGGGTCGCCGACGAGATAGTGGGCGACGCTTGGCAGCGCGAAATAGCCATTGCGCTTGCTAGACAAATCGAATGTCGCGGTCGACGGCGATAAAATTTCGCAGACGATCACAGGATTTTCGACGACCATCACGTCGCGCGCGATGCGTGGCCCGATGTAGATGAGAACGTCCGGCTCGCACATGCGCCCGCCGGGTAGTCGGACCGACGCGCCATCGACGACAACATGTGCGTCGAACTTGGCAGCTCTAATGGCTTGTCGTAGGGCGACGGCTAGCTCGAACTTCATGCGCCAGTGTTGCGAGCGTTCCGCGTTCATCGTCCCGGCAGCCCCGTGTTTTTCGATGACGACGCCGTCCCACAGTTCAAACGATCCTGCTTCCTTCGGCTGGGTCTCGGCCCACGCAAGGAACTGCTCGGGTGTCAGTCGTTTGGGCTGTACGTTCATGGGTCAATCATACTCGTAGGGT
>JBBQNE010000038.1:0-24328 GCA_038329675.1 Hyphomicrobiales bacterium
GCGTGGCTGAACTTGCCGCCATGCGCGCCGAGCGTGCAGACCGCGTGCGCGTCCAGGGCAACGTCAAGCTCACCGGGTCCGACGCGCAAATGTCGGGCCGCATGGTGATCGAAGCCAACGGCATCGGCAAGTCGTTCGGCGATCGGACAATCGTTGATGACTTAAGCTTGCGCGTTCTGCGCGGCGATCGTCTCGGCATCGTCGGGCCCAACGGCGCCGGCAAGACCACCGTGCTCAATCTGCTGACCGGCCAGCTCCCTCCCGACAGCGGCACACTTCGGCTTGGCACCAACCTCGCCATCGTCACGCTCGACCAGAAGCGCGAGGAACTCGACCCGACCTGGACGGTCGGCCACGCGATCACAGGCGGCAAGGGCGACCAGGTGATCGTCAACGGCGAAGCCCGCCACGTCACCAGCTACATGCGTGATTTCCTGTTTTCGGCCGATCAGTTCCGCTCGCCGGTCAAAGCGCTATCGGGCGGTGAACGCGGCCGCCTTATGATTGCCCGCGCGTTGGCCAAGCCCTCAAACGTCCTGGTGCTCGACGAGCCGACCAACGACCTCGATCTCGAAACGCTCGACCTGTTGCAAGAGCACGTCGCATCCTATCCCGGCACCGTAATCCTGATCAGCCACGATCGAGACTTCCTCGACCGCGTGGTCACCTCGGTCATCGCGCCCGATGGGGCTGGGCGGTGGACGGAATACGCGGGCGGTTATCGCGATATGTTGGCCCAACGGGCAAGATCAGGCGACGCTGAGGACCTGCCGCCGGTGGAGCGGCCCTCAAGCAACCCCAACCGCGCGCCAACCGTGCCGTCTGCGACTTCGACGCCGGCGGGCGGCATCGCGACCACGCCATCGGCTGCCAAACGCAAGCTGTCGTTCAAGGAGAAGCACGCGCTTCAAATGTTGCCCGAGACGATCGCCAAGCTAGAAGGCGAGATCGCCAAGTTATCGGCTGAATTGTCCGATGGCGCGATGGCAACGCGCGACCCGAAGGCGTTTTCGGCATTGACGGCCAAGCTCGGCACAGCACAGTCGAAGCTGTCGGCCGCCGAAGATACCTGGCTGGACCTCGCTTCAGCAGATGGAACGTAATCGGAGGTGTCAGCCA
Source organism: Hyphomicrobiales bacterium (assembly GCA_038329675.1). Classification (GTDB taxonomy): domain Bacteria; phylum Pseudomonadota; class Alphaproteobacteria; order Rhizobiales; family Hyphomicrobiaceae; genus JANXVY01. The sequence continues at coordinate 1,120 of JBBQNE010000038.1, forward strand.
CCTCGGCCAGCAACCTTAGCTTGCCACCAGACAAACGAAAACGGCGCCAGGTGATGCCTGACGCCGTTTCGATCCTACAGCCAGCAGCTCCGGTGAGCCGCCGTTAACCCGATAATTTAGATCAGGTCGATGTCGGCTGGGAGATAGGCGGTGACTTCCATGCCAACGGCCTGCTCACGAACCTGCGGCTTGTTCCAGATTTTCATAATCGTACCCTCTTTGGTTCACGTCATTCTGTGATTTCGTTCGAAGCACTGCTCCGATGACCAAGGCTTACCGAAAGCTCCGAACACATGCCAATAGCGTTTTCGTGAGGAAAACCTCCCGTTTTCGTGATCAGATGGAACACCGTTCACCATGCGCCACTCCGCCGCCGCAACGAGCTGTCGATAAGCCCCAACGGTGGTGCCGACTGTCATCGACCGTCTCTTTGCCAGTTGGCATCGCCAGCTTGAAACCATCGCGAGGTCACACGATATTCACTCGTAACGTGGGCGCCTCACGGGTCCACCGCCGAAGGTCGCTTCCCTTTGAGGACCTAACTGCCATGAACCGTCTACTACCGACGAGCCCCCTCCTGCTGGGGTTTGAGGAACTGGAGCGCCTGATCGATCGCACCGGCAAGTCCGGCAGCGACGGCTATCCGCCCTACAATATCGAGCGCATATCCCGCACCGAAGGCGCCGAACTCCTGCGCATAACCCTGGCGGTCGCTGGCTTCACGCGCGCCGATCTTGAAATCCATCTCGAAGACAAACAGTTAACGATCCGCGGCAAGCAAGACGACGAGGGGCCTCGCGATTTTGTGCATCGCGGGATCGCGGCCCGCCAGTTCAGCCGCACGTTCGTGCTCGCCGACGGCCTGGAGGTCAAGAACGCCGACCTCGCCAACGGTCTGCTTTCGATCGACTTGGAGCGGCTACAGCCCGCCAAGCTTGTCCGCAAAATCACTATTGGCTGACGAAAACAGCGATTCGGGCAGAAAGCTTTGCCCCGGAACTCGACTCACGCGACATTCGTTTCACGTCTGGTTCAGCACCTTCGTACCAAAGTGTTGCGGAACTGGCTCAGGATGGAACCGTTATCGATACACTGCCGTATCGTTACCGTTCCTGCGAATGCCGCCCTGTTTCTTTGAAGGAGGAGCGCGACATGGCTCAAATGGTTGAAGTATCAAAGCCACACACCGTGGTCATGAGTGACGTTGATCTCGCTCGCCTGGGCGCTGGCGAAGTCGCCTACATCAAAACGATGTCGAGCGATGAGGCCCAGCGCGCCTACCCCAACGTTGAGGGGTTGCCAGACGGCATCAGCCTGTTTGCCTTGCACAGCGCAGACGGTACGCCGATCGCGCTCACCGACACGATGCAGGCAGCCGTCGGCCATGCAATTGGCGATGAACTCGTGCTCGCCAGTATCCACTGACGCGAAACGTGCCGGGCGTCGCAGAACGTCTTCAAGCGGCGGCGAGGTCTTTGGCCTCGCTGCCCGTCCCTCACGATCATTTTCAAGCCGTCGCGCCACCCGCTGGCCGGACACCCATCGCGCTCGGCGATCAACCCAGGACGTAGAGCGCGCCTAGACCAACGCCACCGACGATGATGCGCCACCAGCCGAAGACAGCGAACCCGTTGCGGCTGACGAAATCGAGCAGATAGCGCACCACGATCACGCCCGACACGAACGCGGCAACGAACCCCACCGCAATCATCTGGACATTGTCGGGCGTCAGCGTCGCGTAGTTCTTATAGAGGTCGTAGGCGAACGCGCCCGCCATCGTCGGCATCGCCAGAAAGAACGAGAACTCCGCCGCCGACCGTTTGTCCGTCCCCATCAGCATCGCGCCAACAATCGTCGCGCCCGATCGCGACACCCCCGGCACGAGCGCAAGGCACTGGCACAGGCCAATCTTGAACGCCATCGACATCGGGAAGTCCATCACGTCGTGATAGCGCGGCCGCGTCACCATCCGGTCGACGATGAGCAGCACGATGCCGCCAATGATCAGCGTGATGCAAACGAGCGCTGGAAATTCGAACAGCCCCTTGATCTGCTTGTGCAGCAACGCGCCCAACGCGGCTGCCGGCAAGAACGCCAGGATGATACCGCCAACGAACCGTTGTGTTCGCCCATCTGAGGGCAGATCGAACAGCAACCGCAGGATCTTGGCCGCATAGACCGTAACGATCGCCAGGATCGCGCCAAGCTGGATCAGGACTTCAAACGTCTTACCGGGCGAATCAAAGCCAAGGAAATGGCCAATCAAGATCAGATGCCCAGTCGACGACACCGGTAAGAACTCGGTGATGCCCTCAACGAGGCCAAGAACGACGGCTTTCCAGGTTTCCATGCGCGCTGATCCCTCTCGCGTCGGTCACCAGACTTAACCGCGCGCCGCACGCTTAGCCGGAGTCGCCAGCGGCCGGCACGGCTGCCGATCGCCACAGGCGTGCCCGTCGCAGCATCTCGGGTCACGGCGCCGCGCTCGGCTTAGGTTTGGTTGCGCGTTTCGACGCGGGCGTCTTCGGCTCACCGCCAGCCGTCGCAGACGTCCCACGGCGCGACTTCGCCGCTTTGCCAACGCTCAGCGCCTCGGCAATCTCGGGCTTCGCACCCGCCGTTTGCGTGCCCGCCGTTTCAGGGCCAGTCGTCTTAGCACCCGACGTTTCAGTACCCGACGTTTCAGTACCCGTCGATCGCCCAACGGCCGTCGTTGCCGCGATCACCTCGCGAACCGTCGGCTTTCGCATCTTAGATGCCATCGCCATACGTGCGCTGATCTTTGGCTCCCCAACAGCTGCGACCGGCAACGGCCCCACATCGGCTGGCGGCGCAATTAAGACGACGACCTCTGGCATCACTGCGGCCGGCTGAGGCGCCATCGGCTTCACACGAACCACCGTCGCCATCACCGGCTGCACGGCCGCCTGCACGACAGCAACCGTCTCGACCACGGCCGGGCGTTTCAACTCCATCTTCGACAGATGCAGCAACAGCACATAGCGATCCCCCGCGATCCGCCCCTCTAGGAACCCGCGATGCGGCGTCGAATGCCGCGTGAAAATCAGCGGCTCCTTGCCCGATTTCCCAGCGCCCAGCAGCATCAGACAATTCGCCTCGTGCAGCTCTTTGGCCATCCCGTAAAGGAAGTCGTACGTCAGCCCATTGACATGGACGATCTGGAGTTTCGACGAGAACACAAACCGGCGCAGCGCTTCGTCCTTGGCCAGCTTGCGACCAGTCCAGCTCACCGGGATCTCGCCATCGGCGTTGGGCTCAGGGCGCTTGCGCGGCCGCCGCTCCTTTTCCTCGCCCGACGGCGCCCGAACGACCTCGGTCTCCGCGATATGGTAGACGATCTCGCCAGCTCGGTTGAGATACACGCGGCTTGCGCCAGCCAGAAACATACCGATCCGCTCGAAATCGACGTCGCTATCTTCAGCCACAAGTTGCCGGGCGAGCGCCTCGTCCTCGCCTCCGGCCGCCGCCTTGAGCTTGTCGTAGCCGTGCTCAGCCGTCGCCCGCAGCACCTTGTGCAACGCGACGTCAGCGCCTTGAGGATCAACATACCGCACGGTTGCCCGCTCACCGACGCTCTCGGCGCGAACCCGCGCGTCACGGTTGCGTCCATCTTTCAAGTTGATGTTGGGCATGTCCGGTCTCCGCTCACATCATCTCAAAATCAAGATCGTCGCCAGCTGGAGCATCTTCGGCGTCAGGCTCCAGCGCCTTGGCTTCGGTGAAGCCGATGAAATCAATCGCGTTTTCTGCGCCGACCAGCAACCACACCGCGCCATCACCACCCTTCAGCACGAACGCTGGATCAGCCGACACGCCGCCGCGCCAACTGAAGTCGAATTTGAATATCGCCCCGCCCTCCAGTTCCGCGCTGAACGTCTCGGGCATTCCACCCTCATCTGGCACCAGCAGGTAGGCCGACCGGATCGAATGGTCGAGGAAACGCTCCGGGCTCGCCCGCAACTCGAGGTCATGTGCGTGATCAAAGCTCGATGGCATCGTATTCAGCCGGTTGCCGCCGACATCGACCGGCGATAGCTCGCTGCGATCAATCCAGCGCCCGTCAGCCGTCATATAGCCCATCGCCGTGCCGCCACTTGTGATCAGCGTGCGCCCGTCTGCCGCCAACGTCGCAATCTCGCAGCGCGACCCGTTGCGGTCGTGGGTCTCAACGTCGACGCGGCCGTAGAGCGCCTCGCGATCGACCTTATCGACCCCGCACTTGAACGCGTGGCCCTGAAATTGAAACTCAAGCAGACGCGCCATGGACACCAACTCCGACCGAACGTTTTTTCAACACCGCTTCATTAACGCACGAAGGTTAGGAGACCGGTAGATTGGCGACGTGGGCCGGTCTGTAAAGGGCGCTGTCGTTAACGGCACTGCTTTAATCGGCTAAGTCGCTCGGCCAATTCCAAGGTTGGTTTACGCGCTAGTCCGGCGCACCGTCTCTGCACCTATCTCGGCCCATCAGCGTACACCACGCCGCACGTCTACGATCTCACGTCCCCAACGATCGCGCGCGCCAGCAACACGGCAGCCTCTGTCGGATCGCCGGTATTGTCGATCACCACATCGGCATCGCCGGTTGCGAACGTGTCCGGGTTGCGCGCAACTCGAGCCGACAAATCCACATCCGCCGCCCGCCGACGAGCCGCCAACCGCGCCGCGCGCACCTCAATTGGCGCATCAATCAGCACAACCACAACGTCGCGATACCGCCCCCGAGCTTCAGTCACTACCGTCCGCGAGGCATTGACGACAACCGTGCGCCCCGCCGCGAGCTCGCCGTCAATTGCCGCGCGCACCCCGTAGGCCAAACCGTGTGCCCGCCACCACAGCGCATACCCCCCCGCCGCTTGCGTGGCGTCGAACGCGGTCGCTTCAACGGCGCGCTCTTCTGCCGACCCGTCCGCGCGCGTGACATCGCGCGGTGCGAACACGATAGAAGCATCCCCGGCAAATTGCGCCTTGGCCATTCGCAACAGCGTATCCTTGCCCGCTCCGCTCGGCCCGACGATCAGCACGATGCGTCCCGCCGGTCGAGCGGCGGCCTCGGCCCCGTAGCCCAAGCCGCTGGTTGGCGTTTCGCGCGGCCGATCACATGACACGGCGACCCTCCCGCCAGACGGACCGCACCACCGGTAAGTCACCCACGCGCTGCACCCGGATCACGTCGGCGCGCAGCCCAACAGCGATTGACCCGCGGTCAGCGAGCCCAGCCGCAAGCGCCGGTTGTCGTGAAATCAATCGCACAGCATGCGCCAAGCCGTACCCGTCGATCCGTCGGTCAAGTTCAAATGCGCCCATCAGCAGGCTTGCGGGCACATAATCCGACGACAGCATATCAAGCAGCCCGTCCCGGGCCAGCGTCTCGGCCGCGACATTGCCCGAATGCGAGCCGCCACGAACGACATTCGGCGCACCCATCATCACGCCGATCGCCGCCTCATGCGACAGCCGTGCCGCCTCGACTGTGGTTGGAAACTCCGCGATCGCCACCCCGTCGCGGCACGCCTCCGCGACGTGCTCAGCCGTCGTATCGTCGTGGCTGGCAATCACGATATCCCGCGCCCGGGCCAGCGCCACCAAGGCAGCGCGTTGACGATCGTGGTTGCGCGCGTGCTGTTCGCGCCGTGTTGCAATCAGTGCGTCGAGTTCTGTTTCGTTGAGCCCGCCCTTACCACCAAAGTAGATCTTCCACTTTTCAATATCGCGGAATTGGCGATCGCCGGGCGTATGGTCCATCAGCGAGATCAGATGCACCTTGTGCCGGGCCAACATGTCTTCGGCCGCATCAAGCGCATCGGGCGCACAGATCTCGCACCGCAAATGCATCCGGTGATCGGCGCGCAATACGCCTTGAGCAAGCGCGGCTGCAACCGCATCTGCCAACGCGACCGGCCCCGGCCCCGCCATTGTGCCATCGGGATCAGAGCCGACGCGCAAGCTGTCAAACACAGTCGTAATGCCAGACGCTGCGATCTGCGCATCGTAAGCAACGACCGCGGCTAACGGGTGCCAGGCGACGCGCGGCCGAGGGATCGCGTGGCTTTCCAAATGGTCGGTGTGCAATTCGACGAGACCCGGCATCAGGTAGTCGCCGCCAAGATCGTGTCCGCGTTCCGGCGCACGCCCCTCGCCAATTTCGGCGATCACGCCGTCTTGGGCCGCGACCCATCCAAGGTGGACCAAGTCCTCGCGGACGATCATCGCATTTTCAAAAATTTCGGTGGTCATTATCAATGCGGTCTACTGGCCTCAGAGCAACACGGTGATGACAAGACGACTCCGCTCTCTGTCAAGCGATCCCTCTCACCCTGACGGCCCATCCTATCTAACGCCCGACGCGTCAAATGGCTTAGCCGACGTCTAACACCGCCATCTCCGCAGCGCCACGCGCCCGGAGGTTGCCGACCGTCCAGCCCCCACCCGAAAGGCGAGGGTTGCGGGAGAGCCCGTTACGATGGCTGGAGGTTCTCCTTGCCATCCGGCGGCCTCGCCGTTGAAAAAATGGGGATCTGGGCCGTTGCACGCAACTCCCAGCCACAAGCTGGACAGCAGCATGCACACCCTCCCGCGTGTCCCGGTGCAGCGACCACGAAGCCGAACGGTTGATCCAATCCGTCCGTTGCACCAGCGCTAGACACAGGTCCAGTTGCCGAGGCTGCTAAGCGGTCCGGGCCAGCTGAAGGGCATCACCGTTCACTGCACCAGAACCTCCCGTCTCCCGATCAACCCAGCTCGCGAACCGGACCCTCGCGTGAGACGAGACACCCGCAGATGTAACGCCCACGCAGCCAGCGGGGATAACTTGCCATGTCGATTTTTCACGTATGGTTAAGCCCGCAAAATCCGGACGCTGGCCGCAGCGCAGTTGCCGTCAATGCTCAGTCGTCGACCGCGAGCGGTTACGCTCGCTACTTCTTAGGGCTCCCCAGCAACTAAGCTCCGCTCAGCTCAGCTCAAGCCGTTGCCGCGTCAGCACCTTGGCAAGCTCAACGCCGGGCTGATCAAACGGATCAAGCCCCAGCGCGCGTCCAGCGAGGATCGTCTCCAACATGAAATGCATCAGCACCGCGCCCAGACTTTCGGCGTCGAGCACTGGAATGTCGATCGTCCGTACCGGCCGCCCGGCCTTGACCAGTGCGTCCGGCAGCGCATGGGCCTGCGCGTCGACGATGTCGCCGACGGTCTTGCCGCCCAGGTATGCCGCTCCCGCCGTCGTCGCCATGTCGGCATCGATGCGTGGCCCGCGACCAGCCGATGGAACCCTGACGATCGTCGTCATGATTTCGCGTGGCCCATCCATGAAGAGCTGCAGCTGACTATGCTGGTCAAGCGGCCCCGTCGCCGGGATCGGTACGGTCCCTTCACCGCCCTTGCCGAGGCTCTCGGCCCACAATTGTACGTACCATTCCGATAACTTTTGCAGACGGTCGTTGTAGGGCATCAGCACCGATGCCCGGATGCCCCGTTCCTTCGCCATTGCCACCGCGACCGCTGCTCCAAGCGCTGGCGCGCAATCGCCAACTGACGTCGCGCTCAGCATCCGCGCAACGACGCCGCTCGCGCCCCGCCGAACGGCATTCACATCGACGCCGCGGGCAAGGCCTGGCATCAGCCCGACGATCGTCAGGCACGAAAACCGCCCGCCGATCCCCAACGGATGGTCGAGCATTGGGATGCCGTGCGCCGCAAATAGGTCGCGCAATCCGTTTCGAACGCCAGCCTTCGCCGGTTCGGTGATACCGAGGAACAGGTTTGGGACCCGCGCTCCAAGCCCGGCAGCCTTCACCGCCGATAGCGCTGCGATCGCCTGCGCCAGCGTCTCAGCCGTGCCACCTGATTTGCTGGTCACGACGAACCGCGTTGTCGCCAGATCGAACTCCGCCAGCGATCCCGCGAGCGTGTCGCCGTCGAGGTTGTCATAAAACCGCGTGCGCGCCCGTCGCCTTTGATCGAGCGGCGTGGCACCTGGAATGTTCCACCCGGCGAGTTGCGCCAGCGTCTGCCCGCCCAAGCCCGATCCACCGGTGCCAAAGAACACGATCAGCTTTGCGCCCTCCGACAGCATCGCCAGCGCCGCGCTCGCCGCCTCGATGTCGTCGCTCCGCTCAACGATGCCCAACAGCTCAAGCCGCGACGCGGCATGGTCCTCGCGCAACATCGCCAAACCCGGCTCGACACGCGCACACCACCGATCGAGCTCGGCTGCCGTCAATCCGTGCTCGCCGATCGCGCCGCTCAAGCACCCGTCAATGGATTGAATGTAGGGTTCACGCGCGACCGTCATATTGCCGTATCCCCGCTCTCATTGATCCGCGCGACGCCATTCGGCAGCCACCCAGCGCGATATTCCGTCATCATAAAAGTTAGGCCGCGATCGCCGCATTCCCGACCAGCGACAACATTGCACGCTGGATTTCTTTGTTCCCCGCAATCACATCGCCCGACCCGAACATATCTTCGCCGCCGTCGAGATCGCTGGTAAATCCGCCCGCCTCGCGCACCATCAAAACACCAGCGGCCATGTCCCACGGCTTGATGTTGCGCTCCCAGTAGGCGTCGTATCGTCCGGCCGCCGTCCACGCCAGATCGAGTGCCGCCGATCCCGTCCGCCGCACACCCGCAACCTGCTTCATCACGCTGTCGATCTCACGCAGGAACCGCGCATGCCCACTACGGCCGCGGTCGGGAATACCCGTTGCCACCACGCAATCATCCAGCGTTCGCCGCGCCGCCACGCGAATGCGCCGGTCATTCATGAACGCGCCTTTGCCTTTTTCGGCCGTGTAAAGCTCGTCCGTGACGGGGTTATAGATCACGCCCGCCACCACCACCCCGTCCCGCTCCAGCGCAATCGAGGAGCAGAACAGCGGGATCGAGTGCAAAAAGTTCGTCGTCCCATCCAGCGGGTCGATAATCCAACGGTGGGTCTGGTCGTCGCCTTTGATCGCGCCGCGTTCTTCCATCAAAAACGAGTAGCCGGGCCGCGCCCGCGCCAATTCCTGGTAGATGATATCTTCAGCCTTCGTATCAGCCAACGACACAAAGTTCGCTGGACCTTTGACCGACACCTGCAAGTGCGACACCTCGCCATAATCGCGCGACAGCGACCGGCCAGCCTTGCGGGCAGCGTTCACCATCACGGTCATTAAAGCGGAAGCTGGCATGGCGGTGTAAATCTCGTACGTCGACCGTGGCGGGACGCTGGTCGAGCCGGGAACCGCCGATACGGGAAACGCCGGGCCGTGGCAACCGCACCCGTTGTCGCCGACCCGTTACCGCTCACCCGTTACCGCTCACCCGTTACCGCTCAACCGTTACCGCTCAACCGTTACCGCTCGACCACTATCGTCGAATTGCGCCCGACGGAGCCCATCACCCCCACCAGGTAACGTCAGCTGGCGTCAGGTTCGGCCCCGACCGGTAGCCGGCACACCGCACCGCTAACCCCGTCACGTCGTCAATCTCAACGGCAAACCCGGCCACCGCTCCCGGGCCATCGGCTGGCTCGAAACGCGCCCGCGGCAGCTTCGTGATGAACCGGTTAATCGGCTCCTCGGTCGCCATTCCCAGGACGCTATCGTAGCACCCACACATGCCCGCATCCGACAAATACGCCGTCCCCTTTGGCAACACCCGATCGTCTGCCGTTGGCACATGCGTGTGCGTACCAACAATCGCGCTCACCCGGCCATCGAGGAAATAGCCCATCGCCTGCTTCTCGCTCGTCGCTTCGGCGTGCATATCGATGAAGATTGCGTCTGCCCCGCGCTTCAACCCGCACGCCTCGACCTCGTGATCAACCGCTCGGAACGGACAATCGATCTCGCTCATATACGTCCGCCCCATAGCATTGATCACCAGCACATCAGCGCCGTTGGCCGCCCGAAACAGCCCGGCGCCTTTTCCCGGCGTGCGCGGCGGGTAATTCACCGGCCGCAGCAGCTTCGGTTGCCTCTCAATGTAGATCAGCGTGTCCTTCTGGTCGAACGCGTGGTTGCCCAGCGTCACGACGTCGGCACCAGCATCCAGCAGATCGTTGAGGATCACCTCGGTTATCCCAAACCCGCCCGCCGCATTCTCGCCGTTGACGATCAAAAAATCGAGCGCGTACCGCCGCCGCAATTCCGGGATCGCCGCCAGCGCCGCATCCCGGCCCGGCCGACCCACGACATCGCCGAGAAACATCAAACGCATCAGGCTTCCCAAATCTCGCAAACGCAGACAGTGCACGCTGGCGCTGCGGTTCTCGCCCCGTTAACGCCCGCAGCGTACCGGACCCGACGGCGTCAGCACCCAATCAAGCGGCTGGTCGTAATCGAGATGGGGAATGTCGTCCAGACGCTGCTCGTCGTAGGCAATCCCGACCGCGATTATGGTCTTAGCCCGCCGCAGTTCCAGCAACGAGCGGTCATAAAACCCACCGCCATAGCCGAGCCGGTACCCCGCCATATCAAACCCCAGCAGCGGCACCAGCACCACGTTGGGCGCCACCGCCTCGCGCGTCGCCAGCGGCTCGGCGATCCCCCACACCGCTGGCGCCATCTCATCGCCCGGGGTCCAGCGACGAAACACCAGCGGCCGGTCCTTGCCCTGCATGGCCGGTAGCGCCAACGGATGGCCCATTGCGGCCAATTGCAGCATCAGCGGCATCGGATCGATTTCATCACGGATCGCCGAAAATCCGGCAACGACGCCGCCCGGTCTTAACCCGCCCCCGAGAAATCCCAATCCGTGGGCAGCCAGATCAACCGCAGCGTCGGGTCCTGCTTTGGCAAATGCCCGAGCCCGCAACAGTTTGGCGCGCGTCCGCAGCACCTGCTTGGCTTCGGCGACTGGTCGGGGCGTATCACCGCTAATGTTGACCATGACGAAGCCCGACCTGTTTCGCCCTCGCTGACGATCGTCAGCTTACAAGCCATTACCTCCAAAGTTGCTAATCTTACAATCGGTGCCGCGCGATGCCAGCGTCTTGCATGCCTTGCGAGCATCGGCTGCCGTCTTGAACGGACCAGCGACCAGATCAAAAATTGGGCCTGCTTCGGCCGTCGATGCCGATCGGTTATAGCGCGGCTGTAGCGCCCCGAGCGCATCGCCGTGCTGTTCGGACAACACCGACCAGCTGAGACGGAGCGACTCGACCGACCCACCCGACGCCAATTGCACGGCGAACGGTTTTGCCGCCGCTGGCGCCGCAACCGCCGGGGTTTCGGCCGGAACCGCGACCGCTACCGCAGCAGACGCGGCTGCCGTTTTGACATTCGGCGAATTCAACACGACCGGGCCGACGGGTGAAGATGGCGGTGCCAATCCTGTTGCAGAAGCCGATGCCGATGACGCCGCCGTGGCGGACGCCGTCGCCGGAGCACTATCACGGGGTGGCGATTTTTGCAGGCTCCCCGTTTCGATTCGACTTTCGATCCCGGTCTCCAATCTGGTCTCGATCGGTATCGACACTTTTGGAACGCCATTCGGCCCGGCGGTTGCTACCGCGCCCGCGACACGCGTTGCGACCGGCTTGTTGACGCCGCCTTGGCCAACCCCGGACGCCACATCGGCCAGCGAACCCGCCGCTGGCGCCAGAGCCAGAGCCGCAGCCCCAGTATCCGTACCAGTACCCGTACCAGGACCCGTCACAGCCCCAACTAGCGCCGGCGTATCGACCGCAGCAATCGCAACACCGGTCTCAATCGACAACCGCTCCTCGATTGCAGCTAACCGCGCCAGCAGTCCACCATCGGCCTGTCCAGCCCCATCGGTCCTCAACTGCGCCACATCCCGCTGGAACTCTTCCAGCGCAACTTTGAACTTCAGCGCCCGGGCTTCGGCCGCCTGAGCAGCCCGCATCACGTCGCCTGGACCAGAGTTGGCTGCAATCTCGGCCCGCCCACCGTCGATGACCGTCAGCGCCACCGTGCTAATGTATGTCCCTGACAGCACCGCTGCCGCCACCCACGCCGCCACATAGCTGCGCGGAAATGCAGTACTAGCCGGTGGCAGCACAGGTGGTGCCTCCAACGGTAACGTTGATGGCGCGTAGACTATCGGAGACAGGCCCGGACCCAGGCTCGACATGGGACCAACTTTCAGTTGTCGGGAACGGCCCGTACGGCCGCTCCTCAGGTTGTGACGCTGGCGCCAACGTTGGCGCACCTCGCTTCATCGCTCGCCTGAGTCGCGCTCGCGGGTCAACGCACGCCCATTCATCATCCCCGCATTCATCATCCCCGCATCATCTCACTGACCTACACGCAGTCTCCCCTTGCGGCGGCGATCGACCGTCCGGTATCCCCGCCTCACCATGACCAAAGCAGCCCAAGCGCCGGGGGACACCATGACACCGACACCGAGCCGCAGCCCTTTGCTTGCGATCGTGCTCGCCGCTGGCAAAGGCACCCGCATGAAATCGGCCCTGCCAAAGGTGCTCCACCCCGTCGCTGGTCGTTCGATGCTCGGCCACGTCCTCGGGCTCGTCGCGTGCGTTAAAGCCACCGCCACCGCCGTCGTCATCGGCCCAGACATGGACAATGTCCGCACGGAAACCCAGCGCCTGTCACCGTTCGCTCACGTCGTGGTCCAGGCCAACCAGCTTGGCACCGCCGACGCCGTTCTCGCGGCCCGTGACGTCATCGTGCAGCACGTCAACGCGCACGCGACGATGACGCCATCGTCTGCCAAAGCGCCACCCCATTGCATCATTCTCTATGCCGACACACCGCTGATCCGCGCCGAAACCATCGCCAACCTCCAAGACGCACTGGACGCAGGCGCAGGCGTCGCCGTGCTCGGCTTTGAAGCCGCCGATCCTACAGGTTACGGACGCCTTCTCACCGATGGCACCGGCGCGCTCACCGCCATCCGCGAAGACAAAGACGCGACCGCCGACGAACGCCGCGTCACGCTGTGTAATTCAGGTGTCATGGCCTTCGCACTGCCTGACCTGCTCGACGTCTTGCAAGCGATCGGCAATGCCAATGCCAAGGGCGAATATTACCTGACCGACGCCGTCGAGATCGCGCGGTCACGCGGCGCAACCGTGTCTATCGTCGTCTGCCCGGAGGCCGAAGTCCTCGGCGTAAACGCGCGCGACCAACTCGCCACCGCCGAACGGCTCTGGCAAACCCGCGCCCGCGCCGCCGCCATGGCAAGCGGGGTCACGATGACCGCGCCCGACACCGTCCATCTCTCGTTTGACACCCGCTTTGGTCGCGACGTCACGATCGAGCCAAACGTCTTTTTTGGTCCCGGCGTCACCGTCGGCGATGACGTTACGATCCGCGCCAACTGCCACTTCGAGGGCGCCACCATTGGCCACGGCGTCAAGATCGGCCCGTTCGCGCGCCTCCGCCCCGGCGCCGATCTCGGCCCCGAAGTCCACATCGGCAACTTCGTCGAAGTCAAGGCCGTCACGATGGGCGCACGCTCAAAAGCCAATCACCTCGCCTACCTTGGCGACGGCTCGGTCGGGGCCGACGCAAACATCGGCGCAGGTACGATTTTTTGTAATTACGACGGCTTCCGCAAGCACAAGACCGTCATTGGCGAGGGCGCCTTCATCGGCTCTAACAGTTCACTCGTCGCACCGGTAGAAATTGGCGCTGGCGCCTACATCGGATCGGGCAGCGTCATCACCCAGTCGGTTGCCGCCAATGCGCTTGCCCTGGAGCGCGCCAAGCAGGAGGAACGCCCGGGCTGGGCTGCAAAATTTCGCGCCATGATGGGCCGCCGCACGTGACACACTGGTCCAACCAATCGCGGGTGCGGTAGTGTTGCGGGCTTGCTGGCCCACAATTGTTGACCACCCCCCCAGTAAACAGGTGCGGCTTGAACCGCCCTTGTGGCCCGATTTATGCAGCGTTAAGTCGGCATCTGTTAACGGGCCCGCCAACGGCCGCTTCGACGTCCTCGATCAGCAATTCAAGGCAACGTTTACCATGTGCGGCATCGTCGGAATTCTCGGCTCCAAACCCGTCGCAGCCGACCTCGTCGACGCGCTCCGTCGGCTCGAATATCGCGGATATGATTCAGCTGGCATCGCCACCGTTGAACACGGGCGCCTGGAACGCCGTCGCGCAGAAGGCAAGCTCCGCAACCTCGAGCAGCGCTTACTCGCCGAGCCGCTCGAAGGCCACATCGGCATCGGCCACACCCGTTGGGCCACCCACGGCCGCCCGACCGAGCGCAACGCCCATCCGCACATGACGGCCAAGGTCTCCGTCGTCCACAACGGCATCATCGAGAACTACCGCGAACTCAAATCCGAGTTGTCGGCCAAAGGCCACGTGTTTGAAACCGACACCGATACCGAGGCCGTCGTCCACCTCATCACCGAAGAGATGGCGACCGGCAAACCACCCATCAAAGCGGTCGAAAGCGCGCTCCAGCGCCTCCACGGCGCGTTCGCCCTCGGCATCATTTTCGCTGGCCACGACGACATCATGATTGCCGCCCGCCAGGGCAGCCCCCTCGCGCTCGGCCACGGCGATGGCGAAATGTACCTTGGCTCCGATGCGATTGCGCTAGCCCCGTTCACCAGCGAAATCACCTATTTGGAGGAGGGCGACTGGGCCGTCGTCCGCCGCACGGGCGCTGAAATCTTTGACCGCGCCAATACCCCCGTCCAGCGCCCGATCATCAAGTCGCTCGCAAGTTCGATGCTCGTCGACAAGGGCAACCACCGCCACTTCATGGCCAAGGAAATTCACGAGCAACCCGAAGTGATTAGCCATACGCTTGGCAACTACCTCGACTTCGGCAATGGCGAAGTTCGCCTTCCCGATCTTGGCATCCCACTCGACCAGATCAGCCGCATCACCATGTCGGCCTGCGGCACCGCGTACTACGCTGGCCTCGTTGGCAAATACTGGATCGAGCGCTTAGCCCGCATCCCCGTCGAAATCGACGTTGCCTCCGAGATGCGCTACCGCGAGCCTCCGCTTGCCGCCAATGGCCTTGCGCTGTTCGTGTCGCAATCGGGTGAGACCGCCGATACGCTGGCGACGCTGCGCTACGCCAAGGCCAACGGCCAGCAGATCGCTTCGATCGTCAACGTCCGCACCTCAACGATTGCGCGTGAAAGCCACGCCGTCATGCCAACGCTCGCTGGCCCCGAGATCGGCGTCGCGTCAACCAAAGCCTTCACCTGCCAGCTCGCCGTTCTCGCCGCCATCGCGATCGGCATCGGCCGGGCGCGCGGCACCATCACGGCGGCCCAACAGGCCGAGCTGATCCAGGCCCTGGCCGAGGTTCCCCGCCACGTTTCGACGCTTCTTCACGACGACGGCGCCTACCAAGCCGCAGCCCAACACCTCATGAAAGCCCGCGACGTCATCTATCTTGGCCGCGGCGTCAGTTATCCACTGGCCCTTGAAGGCGCCCTGAAGCTCAAAGAAATTTCTTACATTCACGCCGAAGGGTATGCCGCGGGCGAACTTAAGCACGGCCCGATCGCCCTGATCGATGAAAACGTGCCCGTGATCGTCGTCGCGCCCGAAGACGAGCTGTTTGATAAGACATTGTCGAACCTGCAAGAAGTTGCAGCGCGCGGCGGCCAGATCGTCCTCATTTCCGACACGCATCCAGATAAAGTCGGTGCGAAGCTCCTGGCGCACCTGCCGATGCCAAAGGTCAACGCGTTCACCGCCCCGCTGGTCTACGCGGTGCCCATGCAGTTGTTGGCCTACCATACGGCGGTGTTGATGGGGACCGACGTCGACCAGCCGAGAAATCTCGCAAAGTCGGTCACGGTCGAGTAGCGTTATCCGAATCACGTGGGGGGTACACGGCCGGGGGCTGCCCGACTGTTGAAGGCCTGAACAGGGATCAATCGTAATGATGCAGCCGAGCCAGCGCTCTTGCGTCCTAGCCTGCGCCACGTTTTGCCTCGGCACCGCCGCCGCGCTCAACTGGTCCACGTCCGCAGCTCAAGCTCAAACGGTTACGCCCGACGCTTCTGCAAGCGCCGCCCCTGCCAAACCAACCGGCAAAACCAAATCCCTCGGCAAAGTCGGCGCAGCCCCCGCCGCCGCTGCACGCGACCCCGACCGGGCCAAACGCGCCTATGAAGCTGGCGTCACCGCGTATCAGGCGGGCCGCCACGACGAAGCCGTCAACCAGCTGAACACGGCTGTGACCGCCGGTGGCCTCGTCGGCCCCGCAATGGCGCGCGCGCTCTATTATCGCGGCGCCGCCTTCCACGCCAAAGGCATGTCCGGCCAAGCGATCTCCGACCTGACAAGCGCGCTGTGGTTCAAGGGCGGTCTCGACGATAGCGAACGCGCGCAAGCCACCCAAATTCGTGGCGATGCCTATCGCGCAGCTGGACTTGACCCCAAAGGTAACACCGCGGTTGCGGCCGCCGCATCCACCCCAACGACGACAGCGTCATCCGCCAGTGGCGGCAGTTGGGCCGCATCGCAAGTTGCATCGGGCGCGGACACCCCGCGCCTATCTGCTGCCCCTGGCGACACGCAACCCTCGACCGATACCACCCCCGGCATCGACCTCGGCGCCGTCTTTGGCAACATTTTTGGTAACTCGGGCAGCAGCGCGAAGCCCGTTGAAACCTCTGCCCTACCGCGTGAGACGTCAGCCGTCGCACCTGCGCAAACGCCAGCATCTAACGCCGCGCTCCCAGCAGTTGCGGCCTCCTCCAGCGGCAACTCTAGCGCGGTAACCGAAGTGCTGCCTTGGGGTGCCGTTGCGGTCCGCGCGGCACCGATATCACCGGCCCAATCAACCAAGTCCACGACCGTGAAGGCTCCCGCTCAAAAGGCTGAGCCCAAACCGAAGCCGGCCCGCCAAGCCACCGCGGTGCGGGCCGAGACAGCAACCGCCACCGCAGCGAGTACGACCTCCAACGGCACCTACCGTATCCAAATCGGCACAGCGAAATCTCAAGCTGAAGCCAACGCGCTCGTCGGTAAAATCAAGGGCAACGCGGCCCTCGCCGGTGCCGACGTCACCGTCGATCCGATGGCGTTTGGCGGCACGACATTCTACCGGGTCCGCGTTGGCCCCTACGCGACAGCAAACGACACGCGCGCCCCGTGCTCGGCCTTGAAAGCCAACGGCCTCGACTGTCTCGTCACGACCCAATAACCGCAACGACGACGCCACCTCGGCCGCGGTGATCCCGCCGCACGCGCCAGCACGACCGGCTCTGCCCCAGCACTACCGGCTCTGCCCCAACTCTGGCGTCGCGTCATCCCTCCGGCCGCACCGTCTCCGCGCCCATCACCCGGTCGAGCTGACGGCGCAAGACTTCCTTGGCCGGCTCGCACGCCGCTAAGATTTCGCGGTGCTTATGAAATTCGAGGATGCCAAACCGGTTGACCGGCATGTCGATGAAAATATCTGGCCGAATGTTGACGAGCTTTTCGCGCACGATCGAATGCTGCAAAATTTGCGAAGCCACCACCAACGCTTCAAACGCCGTCGGATTGCGCTTCTCCTCGGCGGCGCCAGCCGTGCCCGACACATCAACCGCGATCGTAATATCGGCCCGCCCTTCGATCAGATCAAACGGCAGCGGATTGACGAGCCCACCGTCGAACAGCAGGCGCCCGGCATTCTCAACCGGCGTGAACAGCGCCGGGATAGCGATGCTCGCCGCCACCGCCGGCAACAAAGGACCCTCCTCAAACACCACCGGCGTGTAAGTGTGGACGTCCGTCGTGACGATGCGCAGGGGAATTTCAAGCTCGCCAAACGTACGTTTGACCTTCGGCGGCATCAGCATTTCGAGCAGCACGTCGGGCTTCAGCACCGCGCTGCGCAGCTGTATCAACCGCAGCACCTGCTGCACCGGCGTCGCGCGTGCCGAAAACACCTGCCGCAGCAAATCAAACCGCTGGCCAAATGTCGCCTCGGCGTGCGCGCGGATGTTCTTGGCTGGAATCCCCGACGCATAAGCTGCCCCGACAATCGCTCCAATCGATGTCCCCGCAATGAGAGACGGCTTGATCCCGCGCTCGTCGAGCACCTCGAGGATCGCGATATGGGCAAGCCCCCGCGCCCCGCCACCACCCAGCGCCAACGCCACGGTCGGCAGCCTTGCCACCGCTGTTCTAGGCCTCACCGCAATGTCTGTCGTCACGACCGATCCCAATCCACAAAAACCGATGCTTGCCCCTCAGCTGTTCCACGCCCGAGCCTCGCCCGACCCATTTTGCGTGATGTCGCGGCTTCGTCATGCATCACAGAAGCTCCACCAACCGGCACGCCGAACGCTGGCACTCGTCCCTTACCGATAAATATACCGGACGAAAAAAATCAGATCGTCAGGCTTGGCCGTCGTGAACGGGATCGGAAAGCTCGTCTGCTTTGTGGCAAACACAACGCTGCCGTCGAGCCCGGCGATGTTGGATGGCTGCCGCACAACCGTCGCCACGAGATTACCGTTCATGTCGAGCCGGATCTCGACGACCAACGTTCCCCGCGTATTGATTTGCGGCATCGTTCGCTGCAACGCCGCAACGACCTTGCGCGCAAAGTCATCGTTCAGCCCCGAGCGCGTGATCCCGGCCGGTCGCGAGATGCTTCCCGTGCCGGTCCCGATCGTCGCATTAAACGATGCCGTTGGCGGCGAAGTCGGCTGCGACAGATCGAGCTTGGCGACCTGCTGTTGGGGTGGCGCGCGTGGCTTTGGCGGCGCTTGCGGAGGTATTGGCTTCGCCTCAACCGGCTTTTCGGCGGGTTTCTTTGGCGGCGTTTCAGCTTTGGTTGCCGCTTCAGACTTCGCCGGTGGTATTGTTTCGGTCGGCTTTGTTTCGGTCGGCTTGGCTTCAGTCGGCGTCGCAGCCACCTTGGGCGCCGCTTCAGCCGTTTCATCAAGCGTCGGTACCGGTGCCGCCGCTTCCGGCGCTAACGTCGGCTTCAATGCCTCAGCGGGCGTTGTAGCTTCACGCGCGGCGGTAGGTGGTGGCGGCTCGGCGGCTTGCGCTGCAGCCGGTGGAGGGGGCGGCGGCGACGGCGCCGCCGGTGTTCGCGGCGCCACCGGCTGTGCCACCGGTTTTGATTGTGGCGTCGGTTGGGGTGGTGGGGGCGTCGCTGAACCCGCCGCGTCTTCGGCGACAGCTGCCAACGACTTCGGGTCAGGCAACGATACGATTTCGACGCTGATCGCGTTGTCTTCGCCGCCTGGCGCGCCAAGCCGCCGCGGCTCCACGGCAGCAAACCCGACGACGAACATCGCGTGGATGAGCGTTACAAGCGCAAGCCAAGCTATGAACCGCCGATCCTCTCGGCGCGACGCAGGTCGTCGAGCAATCGGGCCGTCCGCGGCTAAGGTGCCACCACTGATGGACGAAACACTGGCCAAGCTAGCGGATGCCGGCAGAGCCATCGACGCTGCCGATGAGCCCGCCCCGTCCAACGCCGCCGCATCCCGCGCAGCGACCGTTGACGGCTGCATGTCCAAGGAGGCGAACTGGGGATCTGATTGCCCAGCCAAGCGACCGGGCCCTGTCCCCGTCACCACTTGGCCGGGCTTTGAGTTCAGACGACGTCCAATCATCCAACGGGTCTACCGCACCGCGGCAAATTGAGAAAGCTCGCTGTGCTGTCTCACCTGCCTGCTGTGCGCAAAAGGCGCCTAAAGATCAGGCCTTGGCTGCTGGGCAAAAACGTGTCCATGCGGGCACAGCGTTTGAACGCTTTTCGTCAGACCGTGAGGCGGGTGCATCAAGGCAACGGGCCTCTCAGTTGGCTGATCTGTTGCTCCAAACGACGGTTTGTCTCTTTAAGCCGCCCGATCTCTCGCTGACTGTCTTGTAAGTTTAACAAAAGCTCGAACATTAGCATCGAGCCGTCGATTGCGTTTAAATCTGTTTCCAGATCAACTTCATAAACATCTTTATTTACACCAAAATGCATATCGGTCAGCAGTCCCGACAGGCACTTCATATCAAGTGTCAAAAGATAGTCATATGCTCGATCTTGATAGAGTGGGGTAATCGCAGAAAGATCGGTTGGCAGTATTCTCCGGGCGCAACTAAATGCGTATACTTGATCGGCATAGTACGACATGCGGTACTTGACGTCGCTGGAGGTCATAAACCGAAACGGACGCACCGTCATTATGGCGGCCGACATAAGTGCGGCCTGCTTTTCAGGCCTTGGGTAACCATTTACGTCGCGACGATCCTTGTATGCAGCATTGAGGATCAGATATGCTTTGGTTGCCCAAACGACCGCATCGCGATTGAGTTCGACATCGGTTGGGTCAAACCCAGCAGTTTGCCAAACGATTTCTGCTGCTGTCAGCATGAAGCGCGATTTCGAGGCGAGCTTCGTTTCCCCCTTCTCGTCAGCTGGCAGCGCCGAAAAATCCACGCGAACCATGATAATCGCTGCTTGAAACATACTGTGTGCAAGGCTGCGACAACTATTGGCTCAGGGACAGCCGACGGCAAATGTAACCGTCAGGCGCACAATCCCGAGCCGATCCTGTGAAATCAGCCGTTACATTTCAGTCGCGCTGCTTCGGCTTTGATCCAAGCGAGATCGTCATCGTTAAAGTCTGCAAGATGTTTGTCATTTGCCTGCGCAGCGGCATTAGGATCTTTGCGCCCACGCGCACGGGAAACGCCAGCACCACTTGGCGACTTGTCACGATCCGGTCTGGAAACGGACTTTTGCTTATCCATGGCGAGGCCGCCCTCTGATTCACTTTTTTTAATACACACAGTGCACTCGATAACCTTCGCATGCGACAAGGACTTTAATTCGCCTTATGGATAAGGCGCATTACATGTTGGTGCTGGGCAACGACCTCAGGCCTTCGCGTTTTCGGTTGGAGCCTCTTCGGCCTCAGGAGCCGCCGTCAGAAGTCCGCGCGCCTGACCAATCCAATCACCCTTGGCAACCCGGCCCGGCATACTGAGCACGTCTTCAACGTGCCCAATGTCCTCTTCAGACAAGTTCGCGAGCTGTTCGATCTTGATCAGGTTCATTTGCTTCAATCGCACGGCCAATTCCGGCGTGATGCCAGAAATCTGCGTCAGATCCTCGGCCTCACCCTTGGGCTTCTTAAAGCCCTTCCACGCCGCGTTGAGTTTACGCGCGCGCGCATCGGTCCGCTCGACGATACGGGCGGCCTTCCCGCGCAGGTTGCGCAAATAATACAACTTCGCCCGGCGCACCTTGCCGCGGCGCACCACTTCGATCGCCGCGATGTAGGGCGAGTAAATCGGGAAAACGCGCTCGACGCCCTCACCGTATGAAATCTTGCGGACCGTAAAGCTCTCGTTCACGCCGCCACCCGACCGCGCGATACAGACGCCCTCAAAGGCCTGCTGTCGCTCGCTGCGATCCTTGCCTTCGCCCTCGATCACCTTCACCATGACCTTCAAGGTATCGCCGGGCTGAAACTCCGGTACGCCGCGCTTCTGCAGCACGGCATCGATCTGCTCGCGCTCGAGCTGCTGGATAATGTTCATGTCGCGTTCCTGTTTATTGTCTCGTCTCGGCCGCGGGTTAAGCCAGCAGTCCGAACGGATGCGTTATGGAAACGGCAGAGGAGCGCCACCGACGACCTCGCCCCGCCTCAGGAACCGTGGTCAGCCGCGTGCAGCTCATGCACCCGAATTCGGGGATGCGAAAGGTTTTATCCTGTCCGCAGAGGCCGTTTGCTAGTCGAATTTCCCGGCCATGTCGATAACCATTTGACCGCCGTTACAGGCCCAGTTAGCGCCCCGACGCCCAGATTTCAGTGGCCAAACTGCAGTGTCTCGATTGCTGGCGCTATCGCGCGCACGCGCCCCTCGACCAATTCGAGCTTACCGACGTGTCAACCCCCATCCCAGTCGAGGATTTCCTCAACCGTCATGGGCTTGGCTGGAAATGTCGCGTGCTGGTTCATTGCGCCACTCTCACCGCCAGCCAGTCTCACGGCAACGGGCCGATCGCAGACCCGGCCTCAAGGCCATAAAACGGCCCCCGGTACAGGACTACCAAATTAGGGAGCCATCACCCGACAGCTGCCGGGATCGCCCCCGGGTTTGCCGAACACCTCAATTGAGACCTCGCCCATGATGCGCCCAAGGCTGCCAGCCGTGCTGACGACGGTGGCCCCGTTGGCCAGCGTGGTCGCAGCGCTGCTGTCAGCCATCGTCGCGCTCATTTCCCCCTCGAACGCAGCGAGCAAATCGAAGCCAGCCGCCTCTTCCATCACGTCTCTCCAGCAACTGCCCGCAGAACCTGCCGCATTCGCCAAAGCCGAAGACTTGCTCGCCTGGATGACCCGCTACCGCGCCGAGCCCGAACCTGCGCGTCTTCCCGAAGCCGTCAAAGCCATGGTTAAGGGTCGCCTGACCCGCGATATGGACGAAGCTGGCATCTATGTCGGCTTCGTCGCTGGCGTGCTTGGCTCGAGCCCCGATACCGCCGAAAAGCTCATCGAAAAGATGTTCCCGCTCGAGCCCTTCGACCAGGTCCTTGTTATCAAGGCCATCGCGTATTCGGGACTGCCCGATTGGAAGGCCGTGCTTGGTAAATTCACCGAGCGAATGCCTGCCCGCACCGTTCTGATAAGCCGCTACCTTTATGGCAATAAACCCGCCCTCGAAACATTGACCTTCAAGGACGACGCCTCTGCTCTCGACGTCAATTGGGGCTACTATTACGCCACAGGCGCCGAACCGCCCGTCCGCCGGATCGTCGCTGCGCTCGCCTGGTCCGCTGACCGCAATGACATGGAAAAGCTCACCGTCGGCGCCATGGCCAAATGGACACTGGCGCAGAACGCGGCCCGCGACCTTGAGCTGTTGCGCCTTTTGAAGGCGATCTCCGGCAACGTCGCAAAATCAGAACGCGCTCCGCTGCTCGAGGCGATCGAGGCCGCCGAAACGCTGGAACTCGCCAAGGTTAAGAAACAGGCTCTCGCCTCGATCGATGAACTGAAAGCCAGAGGCCCAGCCAACATCCGCAATTACAATTGGTGGAGCCAGGCGGGCCAAACCGTCCTGGCGCTCGGTTGCGTCGCCGCCAGCGCCTTGGGCCAAATCGAGTTCGGCATACCTTGCGTAATCGGCGGCGCGCTATCCTCGGCAGCCTTGCGTTACCTCGGCCCCGACGGCTCCAAATAGCTCCATTCGGCCACCAACGGCGCCGAAGCTGCAAAACCTTGAGGGTGCGACAAGTCCAGTGGCGACGGCCATCGTAATTTCATGCTAGGGGCCGC
>JBBQNE010000039.1:0-24288 GCA_038329675.1 Hyphomicrobiales bacterium
AGGCCAGCAACACGATCACGGCGAGCAAACGGGGCAAGTTGCCCTCGTAACGCGCGGCGAAGAAGTCGGGCACGGTATAGGCGCCAAACTTGCGCTGGAACGGCGCAATCAGGATCGCGACGAGCACGTAACCGCCAGTCCAGCCGAGCACGAAGGCCAGGCCGTCGTAACCAAGCAGATAGAGCGTGCCAGCCAGACCGATGAACGAGGCTGCCGACATCCAGTCGGCGCCAGTTGCCATCCCATTGTAAATGGCTGGAACCGATCGACCGGCAACGTAGTATTCGCCCGAGTCGGACGTGCGCGACATCACGCCGATCAGCGCGTAAACAAAGATCGTGAAGAACACGAACCCGTAGCCGATATAAATTTGCGGGAGGCCCATCTGCTCCAGGATTGCCAAGAGCACGACGAATGCAGCGAAGCCACCGGTATAGATCGCGTAGACCTTACCCAGGTTGGCGGTAAAGCTGGTTGATTTTGTTTCTGTTGCCATTTGGGTTTTCCTCAGTCCTCTGCCACGCCTTCTTCGCGGTCAATTTTGTCTTGGCTCGCAGCGAACCAGAACAACATGACGACGAAGATGATCAACGATCCCTGTCCGGCCATGTAGAAGCCGAGCGGGAAACCCAAGACCTTTATGGCATTCAAATCTTTGACGAAAAAGTGGATGATGAAGCTGAAGATAAACCACAGCACGAGCATGATCCACATCAGCGTACTGGTGCGTGCCCAGTGACGGCCGGTGTCTTGTCCTTGCACTTTGCTCTCCCCTACGTGTTTCCAACCGACAGGCCGATCTGCAGATCGCAGTCGACCGATTTTTTGATTATTATCTGCGTTCGCGCAGCAGTTGCGCCATAGGCATACTAACGGGGCGCACGCTCACCGTCGATACATGCGACCGCAGACTTTGGTCTACCGACATCAAGGTCCCAGCACCGTGACATCACAGTGACGGTGCCGCAACCGCGATCGGGCTTCGCACGATCGGCAATGCGTTGGACCAGTCATGGCGTTTACTGTCAATCGACTGGAGGGCGACCTCCGGACGATTGATGGATGGGGATAACAGTCGGCTCGTCACCATGGCGTTGCGATCGGACGGTTAACAAAAACGCTTTTCAAACACGTGGTTTGCAAACAAGCGGAGATTTCCAAATGGCATCGTCGACCGGGCAGCCAGAACCGCCGCAGCACCTGGGACGTCGGCGGTTGCGACGCGCGCTTGCTGCGATCACGGGGATCGGCCTTATCGCTGGCGTTCCATTGCTTACGCCGACCCTGAATGCGCTTAAAATCATGGGCACGCCGCTTGGCTACGTGGTCGTTGCCCATGGGATCGCTATCGTCTGCCTGCTATGGGCCGCCACGTCGATGTGGATATCTCGACATGAGCAATGACAGCGGCAGCGCGCGGCCATCGGGGCGACGCCGCGGGCTCAACTTAGAAAAAACGAGCGATGTAACTTGGAGCATAGGTGCCGCCGTTTGGGTCGCAGCCGCGACCGCCGTCATCACCCAAGGATTTGACGGCCTCGCGATAACGCTCGGGCTCGCTGGCGCGTTCCTGTTGGCGATGTTGGTCGGTAAGGCTCGTCACATTGGCGCTGATGGGGATGCTGCAACTGCAGCCGAACGATTGCTCGATATCACCACCCGTTGCGGGCTGGCGTTGGCTGCAGCTTTATTAATTGCCGCCGAACTGCAAATCGCCGCGACGGCCATCGATCTTTTCATGCCAGGGCGCAGTGCCGGGGTTATAATCGCGCCAATTTTGGCGGTCGCGATTGCAGCGGCGTTGTCGTTTGCCAACCCCTCGACAATGCGGTGGCTGAGATTGCTGTCCCTGGCTGCCCTGTTAACGCTAGTGACCGCGGCAGTAATCAGCCTCGTCGCTCGCGATGGACCAGCGGCACTGCTGTCCATTCCAGCCGCAGCTGACATGACGACGATCGAAGCCCAACTCCGCGACGCGCGGTTGGCCGACCCGGCAACGTTGCGCGCGCACACCGTGCCCTTCTTGCGCACCGACATGGTCAATTTTGCAAGCCTGACGATCATGTTGGCCGTTGGCTTAGCCGCACTAGGCGTCCTGTTGGTCCGGGGCGCTACAACGCACGCTCAATCGTTTGGCGGCCGACAAAACGACAAGGCCATCATTCTAGCTGGCCTCGTTTTGTTGTGCGCACTGCCCGCGATCGCCGTTGGCGCGAAGCGTGACCTGATGGCAACGTTCGCAGCTGGCATTAAAGTCGCGAGCCCACCGGCTTGGCTGGCCGAACACGTCGCCGCAGGAACCGTCGAGGCGTGCGGAAAAATCGCAGGTTCGAGCGCGGTAACACTGGCTGACCTGTGCGGTAAAGGCTTTGGCCCAAACGGCCTATTGCGATGGCAGGACGTGGTTTTCTTGCGCGACGCTCCGGTGTTTGCCGCCAGCTCGGCAGCCACGTCTGCAGCGGGTGCCGCCGTCAGTGCGCCGTGGCTGTTTAGCCTCGCATGGGTGTTGATCGCGCTCGTGGGCGCGAGCGTTTTAGCGGTCGGAGCAAGTCCATTGCTGGGCAGCACGGGTGTGGCGAGAACGGCCGCCGGTTTTATCGGGGCGGGCGCGGTTGTGATAACGGCTAGCGGTATTGCGGCGAGCGGTCTTGTCGAAACCAGCGCTCTGGTCGCCCTTGCGGCAGCCGTCGCTGGAACACTCGTTGCGCCCCAAATGTTAGCAGGTTGGGCGTTTCGAACGCCGTCAGCCACAGTAACAGTGGCGGCGATAACAGTTGGCGTCGCGATTACGATCAGTCTCGGGCTGGCCTCGAAACTCGCCCCGATCACAGCCTTCGACGTCAGCGGATCGGCGACGTCAGCGCCGCAATCGGTGAATAGACGCCTCCAGACGCTGCAATCCCAAATGGCTGCGGCAACCACACCAGCTCAGCGCACTGTGGCTGGCCTGCAGGTTCGCCGCATCGTTGATGACCGCATCACGTGGGTCGGCCTAAAGCCCTCAGCAACTGGCATTTTGGGGCTCACTGCCGCCCTACTGATGGTCTGTCTCGGATCGGTTTTGACCGTTCGGCGTTAACCATACCAAAAGCCTAACGTTCCCCAGGCCGGTGACGCTGTGCCAAATCGGGCGCCAAATCTTTCCAATTTATGAAAGATCGTATCGGTTTCGCGCGGTTGTTTTCGTGCGGGTGTGTCGGGTGATGTTTGCGTGGGGTTCGTTATGTCAGGTTCGCTTGGGGCGGTCATCAGCTCGTGTTTTACGCGGGGGTTTGCGGTCGGTGTTTGCATCGTTGGTCTAGCAACTTTGGTCGCTCCAACCAGTGCCAACGCAGCCTTTGGCGACCGCCCGTTCTGGGAAGATCAGCCAAGCCTCACGGGTAAGGCTCCACGGGCATCAAAGCGAGTGCGGTCGGCGGCTGCCACGTCAGATGACGACGGCGTCACCCGTTCACGGCGCACTAAATCCAAGCGCTATGCCGCCCGGGGGCCAGTTGACTATGACGTGCGTCCGCAACGGAGCTTGTCTGGCGGCGTCTCGTGGAGCGCTCCGTCTGGGTGTCTCAACGGCACGTTACGCTCCGTTGTGTCAGAAATTGCTTCAAACTACGGCGGCGTGCGCGTCAACTCGACGTGCCGCAGTCGCGGCCGTAATGCCCGCGTCGGTGGCGCTCGGCATTCCCACCATCTGACCGGTGATGCGGTCGATTTCCGTGTGTTTGGCAACGTGCGCGGTGCGTTGGCTTATCTCCGCAACCACGGTTCGATTGGCGGGATCAAGCATTACGGCGGCGGCCTGATCCATGCCAACACCGGTCCGCGCAGGAGTTGGTGAATGCGCCTGATCTCACGGTTTGAAGCCCCGCATGCCTCGTTGGTCGCCAAGTTACGGCACCGACGTTATGGTCAACGCTTTGGCGTAGCCGTGGACGGTAATGATGGTGATCGGCGCGAGCGACGGCACGGCAGGCGAGCCGTCGGTTCGGGCACTCTCAGCCCGAACGCCATCGGCTCCGGTGCCATTAGCTCCAGTGATCGTCGCGCTGGTACCGTTGAGCTTGGCGCCATCGGACCGACCGATGCTGGAAACCGCCGGGGTAACGATTGGGACAAGGGGCGCGGTCGTGATGGCGGCGTTGATCGCCCCGGTGGTGAAGTCAAAACTGCCCTTTAAGCTCACGCGTTCGGCCCCGGCCACACCGTCGGCGCGGTCGGCGATAATGCGTCCTGACGCGAGCCGTGCCGATAGGTGAGCTGGTCCAATTGTCACCGGTGTGCCGCAAACGTCGCTCGCCACTTTGCGTGTCTTCGCCGCAGCCGCCTCTAGCGCTTTGTGATTGCAAGGGATTGCTGCACCTTCCGGCAAGTTGATATCGAGCTTGCCGTTGACCCGGCTTAAAACGTCGGCACCCGACGTGCCGCTTGAGGATACATCGAATACGGCTTGGCCACGGGCACGAATGACAGCCATCCCCACGAGCGCATGTGACGCGACGGTCAAGTCAGTTTCTTCAAGACGGCCGCGCAGCAAATAATTGGGATAGGACGCCGTTCCCGTCACGCCGAATTCAAAGACGCCGCGCGAACCGCCATCGAGCAAAACCTCGGCCACGTTGAAGATCAGTTGCCCGGCCTTAATTGTCACGCTGGCCGCCGTGCGCCCCGCTTCGAATGATGCAATCCGAACATCTTGGGCTGATACCCGCAGGTCGGCATCAACCAAGCCGAGCATAGGCCATCGCAGATCGGGCTCGGCTTTTAAGGCCTCAATCATTGACGGGGCCGGGACGATTGCCCGTTGCGGCCGCTGCTCGGCAGCTTGAGCCGAAGTCGCCGCTAGCGCGAGATAGGGCGTCAAATCCAGGGAGCCAAACGCCAACGTGCCCGCCACCAAAGGCCGTTCAGGGTGGAGAGTTACGGCCATCGTCCCGGTCGCTTCGTTGCCATCGAGCCAATACCGGCCCCCTGTCACAGACAGCGTTGGTCCTGTCCAGTCGAGCGTGCCGCGTGCCGCGAAATCTTTAAAACCAGCGCCGCTTGGCCACGTGTGCCCAAGCGATCTTGCAAGCGACCGCACGTTGGGGATGGTGATGTCAATCTGCGTGCCCGTTAGCGCCAAGCCCCGCTCAAGGTTCAAACCGCCGTCAAACACCGCTTTGAATAACGCACTTTCGACATTGCCTTTAATCGGTATCCGCGATGTGCCCTTGCGGTCCACCCGGCCGCCGAAGGTCAGATCGAACCGCACAGGTTCGCCGCGCAGCTGCACGGTCCCTTTAAAGTTGCCTCCGCCAGCGCGACGTTTGAGGCCAACGTCACCATCGAGCGCCGTTAGCGTCTCTCGGCGACCTCCGCCCAGGTCAAACACGATCGTCCCATCGCGAATGGCTAGGGTCTCGAACGCGGTCGATTGCAGCGCCTCAATCAGGGGCGGGATCGACGGCAGGAAAAAGTCGAGCGCCGATCCGCCAACCGGGCGGGAGGCGCCCGACAAATCAATTTGAAAGACCGGCGACTTTAGTGCCATGCGCGCCGACCCGCCCTTAACTAAGGCTTCAAGCGCTTCTCCGGTCCGTGCTTTGCCGGTTGGCGATGGCGGCAGTGACACCGTGCCCGCCACCAGCCGGACAGGGGGTTGATCGCTCAGCGGGGTCGCTTCGTTGATGGCCAGCGTGTCTTCGGAAGGCTGCAGCAAGTAAGATGAATGAAAAACCATGTCGTCAAGCAGCAGCGGCGCAAACATCAATAGCCCAACGAGGCCCAAAAGCCCAGCGGCCCGAACGGGATGGCTCTTAGCGCGGCTTTTTAGGCCAGCGGCGCGGCGGCCTGCGATTTTCCTCAGTGCTTTGACACGTCGGATCCGACGTCCCGGCTCTGGGATTAGCCGCCCGCGATCGTTCGACTGGCCATCGTTGGTGCGGGAAACCAAACTGCCCTCTCGATCCCATCGCTATCTAACGGCGATCTAACGTCGATCTCCGCCCGTTGGTCTTAGGCGCTGAACGCGGCGGGTGAAAGAGGTTAGGTGAGGGCCAAGGCGGAGGCGGCCGATGTTAAGGCGGCCAACATTAAGGCGGCCAACATTAAGGCGACCAACATTAAGGCGGCCAACATTAAGGCGACCAACATTGAGGCGACCTGCGACGCCTTGCCAGCCGGGCGGGCGTAGTCGATTGGTGCTGCTGAGGCCGTGGATAGAAAATTGCACCGACGATGCCCGATCAAAAGATCGACCGTTCAAGCCAACACACGATGCGCGAACCTTTTGTGATTGGCGGTATCGCAATAGAGCCGGGCGAACGGCGGCTGGTCGATCTGCCCGTGTCTCGGCTGTCAAACCATACCCCGGTAACGCTGCCCGTCCAGGTTTTGCATGGCGTCCGGCCGGGCCCAACAATATTTCTTACCGCAGCGATCCACGGAGATGAATTGAACGGCGTTGAGATTATCCGCCGCGTCTTGAGGTTACTCGCGCCAGGAAATCTGTCGGGCACACTCTTGTGCGTTCCCATCGCCAATGCCTACGGGTTTATTGGCCGCTCCCGCTATCTGCCTGATCGGCGCGATCTGAACCGGTCGTTTCCAGGCTCGCCCGGCGGTTCGCTGGCCGGCCGCATCGCCAACCTTCTGCTGACCGAGGTCGTCAGCCGGTCAGAGCTTGGCATCGATCTGCACACCGCCGCCATCCACCGTGTCAACCTGCCCCAGATCCGCTGCGAATACGTCCGGCACAGCAGGCTTCGGCGCCTGAGTGAAGCGTTCGGCGCTCCCGTTGTCGTCGATAGCCCGGAGCGGGCCGGTTCGTTGCGCAAATCGGCAGCTGAGATGGGCGTTGACGTTTTGGTCTACGAAGGCGGCGAGGGCTTGCGCTTCGATGAATTCGCCATTGAAGCTGGCGTTAACGGGATCACAGGCGTGATGCTCGAGATCGGCATGCTGACGCTGTCGGATCCAGCCCAAACAGCCGCGACAAGACATACGGCGAGTTTTCCGGGCGACAAACCAGCCAGTCATGGGCCGTTTTTTGCCAACGCCTCAAAGTGGGTGCGAGCCCCCGAAGGCGGTATTTTGCGGACGACCAAGCGCATCGGTGAGGCGGTCGGCCAGGGCGAGGTCATCGGCCACATCGCCAACCCCTACGAGGACGAGGATGTCGCCGTGATCGCGCCGCGCCGTGGCATTATCATCGGTCGCACGACACTCCCGATCGTCAATCTTGGTGATGCGCTGTTTCATGTGGCGTGGTCGGCCGAGCACGACAGCGGGCGGGCGCTGCAACCGGCCAAACCAGCCGACATCGTGAAGTCTACCGACGCGAGCGACGAGGCCGAGCCAATGATGGACGAGGACGAGATCCTTTAAAAGGAGGTGCCAGTTGGAGTTCAGCAACCCCAAAATTGCGCCGCCGCAGCGTTTGGCAAGCGATGTCGGATCGCCCATTCGCCATGGCAGCAACCTCGCGCATGCCCCGTCCGAAACATGGGCCGCTAGCGAAGCAGCCACGAAACCGGCGGTCGACTTGTCCATCGTCATCCCCGTCTACAATGAAGCGCGAGGACTACCGTTACTGTTGCCGCGCTTGCTGCCCGTGCTCGAAGCCACGGGCCTCGCCTGGGAAGTGATGTTCGTCGATGACGGCTCCCGCGATGCGACGCTCGATGTTTTGCGCGCGGCCAATCGCTCCGACACTCGCATTCGGGCGATCGCGCTCAGCCGAAATTTCGGCAAGGAAATCGCCGTGGCAGCGGGCCTTCGAGCGGCCACCGGTCAGGTTGCGATCCTGATGGACGGCGACCTCCAGCACCCCCCCGAAGTGATCCCCCGGCTGATCGAGGGCTGGCGGCAGGGCCACGACATTGTTTATGGCGCACGCACCGATCGCGATACGGACGGCCCCTTGCGGCGTGCGCTTTCCGTCGCGTTTTATTCGCTGTTTCGGTCCGTATCGGGCACGGCGCTGCACGAAAACGGTGGCGACTTCCGGCTGTTTTCGCGCCGCGCACTCGATGCCTTCAATCGGCTTGGCGAGCGGGCGCGGTTCAACAAGGGGCTGTACGCCTGGATCGGCTTCAAGACGTTGAGCGTTCCCTTCGACGTTGCCGACCGCGCCGATGGCGGCACGACCCGCTGGAGCTTCCGCCGGTTGCTGCATTTTGCATTCGACGCGATGGCCTCGTTCACCACGCTGCCGCTCCGCATTTGGTCGGTCATAGGCCTCGCCGTGTCGCTGTTCGCGTTCCTGTATATCGTGACGTTCCTGCTGAAGACGCTGATCTACGGCGTCGATCAAGCGGGCTTCCCGACGCTGATCGTATCGATCATGTTTTTCTCAGGCATCCAGCTCATATCTCTGGGCGTGATGGGCGAATACCTCGGTCGCATTTACGACGAGGTGAAAGGCCGTCCGCTGTATCTCGTCGCCGAAGAGATCGGGATACCGCTGGAGCATCGCGTTGACCGAACAGGGTCAACGCCAACTGTTTGCGCGCCAACCGCTCACGCGGCGACGGCCAACGCAGCAAGCGATGGCAAACCCGTCCAACACGGCTCACCAGGCCCGTGACGCGTGACCCTCCCGATATGGGCGCGCGCACAATTGATCGCGATACAGTGCCGGGTTCGCCGCCGATCGCGCGCGGCGGTATCGTCCTGTGCGCGGACGACTATGGGATGACGGCGGGCGTGACCCGATCGATCCTCGAATTGGCCGACGCGGGCCGACTGTCAGCTGCGAGCGCGATGACAACTATGCGCGCTTGGCAAGCGGCCGCGCCTGATCTTCGTGGCCTGCGCGGGAAAATCGCAACCGGGCTCCATCTCAACCTAACGCTGGGGGCGCCATTGTCCCCCATGCCAAGCCTCGCTCCCGATTTCCGATTTCCCGGGATCGGCGCGATCACGGCCCAAGCCATGGTACAACGCTTGAACCACGTCGAACTGCGCGATGAAATCGCCCGGCAATGCGCCGCATTCGAGGACGCCACCGGCCACCCGCCCGATCATATTGATGGCCATCAGCACGTCCATGCCTTGCCGCAGGTTCGCGATGCGCTGATCGACGTGTTGGTGCAACGCTACGGCAAGACCCAACCAAAGCCGCTTGTCCGCGACCCGACCGATCGTTTGATCGCGATCGCGGCGCGCAGCCAAGCTGTGCCGAAGGCCATGATGCTCAGCTGGCTCGGTCGCGGGTTTGGTTCAGCGGTGCGGGCGGCGGGTTTTCCCATCAACACGAGCTTTGCAGGCGTAACGGGTTTTGCGGCAGCAACCGTATTGCACGACTTCAAAGCAGCTGCGACGTCGGCGGGCACGCGCCACCTCGTCATGTGCCACCCGGGCTACGTCGACGACGAACTCGTGCGGATCGATCCCGTGACGGAACGGCGCCGCGCCGAACATGAGGTGCTGATGGGTGAGGGCTATCCATCCGCGATTTGGCGGGTTCAACGCCCAGCCGACGGCCCACCGGTTGATTGGGTCCGCGAATGGGCACAAACCGATGTCTGACGTCGCGCCACCGGGCGATCCAACCTCGACCAACACGACTGCGGCCGCACCGGCCGCACCTCGCCATTGGCTGCGCCACGGCGCGGGCTTTCTCGCGTCCGGCATCATCGGACTACTGGTCGACATGGGCGTCACGTCGCTTCTAACGCGCGGATTTGGCCTGTCGCCGTTTACAGCGCGTCTCATCGCGATCGCTGTCGCGATGGTGGCCGCGTGGCAAGCCCATCGACGACTAACGTTTGCTGTGACCGAACCATCGACGGTATCTGAGTTCTTAAAGTTTGCAGCCGTCGCTTCGACTTCGGTGGTGACGAACTACGCCCTCTACTCGGTCGTGCTGATTGCCGCGCCGCAGACCGCGCCCGAAGTGGCGTTGACGGCGTCGTCACTCGGATCGATGTTCGTCACCTACTTTGGTATGCGCTACGGCGTGTTTCGAAATCACGATCGCGGCTGAACGCGGCACCGTGATCGGGCAAATTCCTGTCAACTTCGCGGCAGGGTCCACGGCAAACCCTGAACGGGGATCGGCGACATTCGTCACAACGGGAAACCCCTGCCCGAGACGTTGCCCGAGACGTTGCCCGAGACATTGGCCTGGACGGCTCGCCCGAAACAACTGCCCAAAACAACCCCTGGCGTTTCGACGCGCGCCACCAGAGGCACCTGCTTCATCGCCTACACTCGTGGTTTCACCGGCAAGAATTTCAATACGTCGTTGTTTGAAAACCAGAAAATGACGCGCACCGCATGGCCTCAATGCCGCATGGAGCGCGCCATAACACTCTCTTGCAGGTCCACGGCCCCGTGATTAAGGTGCGCGCTTGCTGCGCCGGTTTGAGCTTCACGAAGCTCCGGCGTTCGCGTTGGGGCGTCGCCAAGTGGTAAGGCAGCGGTTTTTGGTACCGCCATCCTAGGTTCGAATCCTAGCGCCCCAGCCAAATTTTTTGTGTCGAGCTCCAGCCCGGATCAAGCGCGTCGATCTGCACGACGGGGCGCTCGTGCTCCCTCACCGCGCAGGTAACCTTCAGCGCTCGCTGGGTTGGTTGCCGATCGCCCGCGAATAGATCGTCCGTGGCACGCCATTCGCAATCATCTAAACATTCGGCCCAGATGTGCCGGTTCCGCACCGTTGTTCGCCGCCTCGCCGTTGACATCGCTAGGTCGAAGACCGGATATTTGCCATGATCTTGCCGAACGGTGTTTCACGTCGATACAACCCGTCGAACTACAGGTTCCCACCAATGCCGAGCATCGCCGAAAACGAGCGCGCGCCGAACGCGTACTTGTTCGCATCGATGAAGGTTGCACAGCGACCTGCGGCCACCACAAGGCGTCCGACCGGCACCATGCGCCTGTCCGCCGCGCGGCGGACCTCAAACTTTGGCACGCTAAGCAAATTAGCTGCATGGACCGTCACGGCCATTTTGATCGCGGCCCCCGCCCTGGCCCCGGCCGTTGCCCAGGTTCAGCCGTCGTCGAACGAGTACGTGACGAAAGCCCGCCACGCCGTGCTGATGGAGGCCGAAAGCGGTGCAGTCATGTACCAATTCAAAGCTGACGAATTGGCCCCGCCAGCCAGCATGAACAAATTGATGACGCTGGCCGTTGTGTTCAAGGCGTTGAAGTCAGGCCAGATCAAACTCGACGATCAGTTTCTAATCAGCGAGGGCGCTTGGCGCCGCGGCGGGGCCCCATCGCGCACGTCGGCGATGATGATCCCCATTAACACCCGCGTTTCGATCGAATTGCTGCTCCAAGGGGTGATCGTCCAATCGGGCAACGACGCGGCGATCGCGCTGGCTGAAGGTATGGCTGGATCAGAGGGCGCGTTTGCCAAATTAATGACCGATGAAGCACGGCGGATCGGCCTCGACAAAGCACAGTTTCGCAACGCGACAGGCTTAAGCCACCCCGAACAGCGCGTCACAGCCCGTGAATTAGCCAATCTCGCGCGATACCTTATCCGCGAATATCCCGAGTACTATCCCCGGTTTGCTCAGCGCGAATTCGTTTGGACGAAACACAAATTCTTTAATCGCAATCCGCTCCTCTCGGCCGGGATCGGCGCCGATGGGCTCAAGACAGGCCATTTGAGTGAGTCAGGATTCGGCCTCGTTGGATCAGCGGTGCAGGATAATCGTCGGCTCATCGCCGTTGTGATGGGTCTACCAACCGACACGGACCGCCGCGACGAGGGTCGCAAGATCTTAGAATGGGGATTTCGCAATTTCACTGAAGCCAAACTATTTGATGCGGGCGAAGTGATCGGCCACGCTCGCGTTTGGGGCGGCGACAAGCTGTATGTCGGCTTGCGCGGCAAGGGTGATGTGTCGGTTGTTTTGTCGAAGTTTCCGGCAAGTCAAAAGCTGAAAGGCGAAATTATCTATAATGGCCCGCTGAAACCGCCAATCCGGGCGGGCGATCAGGTCGCGATGTTGCGTGTGACGAGCTCGGCGGGCGCGAGCAATGACGTGCAGTTGTTTGCAACCGAGGACGTCGCTGCGGGAGGTATCGTGCGTCGCGGGCTCGACAGCCTAGCCCACTTGGCCGAGCGGGCCGTCGGTGTCGCGTTTGATCAGCTGAAATCGTCGATAACGTCGAGCAGCACGTCAGCGACAGCCGGTGCAGCCCCACCGACGCTACCGCCTGCTACCGTAACCCGTTAATTTGCCCAATGGCCGCGCTCTACAGCATCAAATCGCGCCGCAGGCCGGGTTACGGCATCGCATCTGTCACCAACGTAGAAGCCAACGCCCGAGGATCGATCCCGCGATCGTCACCGCCGATATCCCCATGACGTACCAGACCGACAGGAACAGCGCGCTGTCTTCGACACAATGGGCGGCGTAGAACGTAGCTGCCATTGAGCCTGCAATTAGACCGGCCACGGCCCCAGCCAATGTTGGACTGTCGGGCGCCCCGGCCCGGAAAGAAAACATCAACGCAGCCAACGGTGCGATGGAGAGCAGTGCGATCAGCGTGACGCAAGGTACAGCCAACTGCCCAATCATCGCATTGCCCCACGCCGAGGCTGGCAACATCGACAGCTCGCGAACAACGGCGGCGCTAAGCAGGGCGAAACCGGCAAGTAACGCATATTTCGCTGGCCCCGCTCCCACGCCCGGCCGTGTGATACGCACCGCCAGCCATAGGCCCGAAGCGAACAGGCCGATTGTGAAGGCGAACTTGAACATCACCTTGGCCTCGCCGAGCATCTCGATGAGCCCAGGCCGCGGCGGCGTAACAGTTAACATCAGCAGCCCAAGCACGGGCAGACTCGCGCCGATTGCTAGCCACAACGCCCGATTGACCGGGGTCGTCTTCGTTGGAAGGTCGGCCGCAAGGGCCTTGATCAGGTCGTCGGTTTTCATGATTCGTTGGTCCGGTAGGCCTTTGCCAGCGTCGCCAACCCCCGATGGAGCGCGACACGTACGGCGCCTTCGCTGATGTCGAATTTAGAGGCCGTCTCGCGAATGCTCACGCCGTGGATCGAAATCGCTTCGACGATGTCCCGCTGTCGGCCTTTGAGCTGATCAAGGATTTCGCCTGCATCGCGTTCGGTTAGATGTTGCGTCGGCTCTGGGGCCGCGAGGACATCTTCAAAATCTTCGATGGGAACATTAACCCTACGACCGCCGCGACGGAGACTGTCGATCAGTTTATTGCGCGCAATCGCTCGCACCCAGGGAATGAGCGGGTCTTGCGGCCGCCATGTTTCCCGTTTCAGGTGTATTGCGATGAGCGTCTCCTGCACAACGTCCTCCACGTCCGCGCCGCCGTTGCCGTATCGTGAAAAGCCGCGCCGGACCTCTCCACGCAAAAATAGGGTCAATGAGGCGAGGACGGCGTGATAGGCCGCTCCATCGCCAGAGAGCCCCGCTCTCATTTGCGTAGCCCACTCTGCGTCGCGTTCGCTCACGATGACCTCAACATGGACTACGCTTCTCCCGGCCGATTGTTACAACGCAGTCAAGCCATTTCTCTACCACACCGCTCAGACATCAAGATTGCGCGGTGATCGTGCCGTTTCAGGGCTTTTTAAGTGGCCTTCGAACGCCCACGTCTTACCCGTGTCAGGCGACGGATTCCCGCAGGCGAAACGTTTCAGTGTTAAGTAGTGTTTACATGTCGTCCGAAGCTGCTTGCGACAACGTACATCCTTACACTGCGTAGTGCCTTCAAACCGACCCGCCGCCAAGTCACTTCGTTTTCTAAGCCTATTCTGCCAAGGACGAAATTATGACCGCTAAAGGCTTTGCCGCCTTTCTGATTGCCGCCGCAGCGGCCGTGTTCGCCATCAATGCCTACTGGATCGCGCTTCCGGGGTTGGAATGGGCGCGCCCCCTTGCTGACGCTAGCAGCGCGGCCGGCAGTTCAAAATCGGACGCCGGGTCTAAGCGCGGTGGTGGCCGCGGCGGATTTGATGGGCCAGCGCCGGTGACCGTCGCCACGGCAGCAACCAATGATGTTCCAGTCTACTTGCGCGGCGTCGGCACGGCCCGGGCGCTTGCGACCGTCACGGTGCGCCCGCAGGTCGACGGTCGATTGATGAAGGTTCACTTTAAGGAAGGCCAAGACGTCAAGCGAGGCGATCTCTTGGCCCAGATCGATCCAACGACGTACCAAGCCCAACTTGACCAAGCCGTCGCCAGGCGCAAGCTCACGCAGGTGCAACTCGACAACGCTGAGGCTGATCTCAAGCGCTTGACGAGCGTTGGCCCGGGCGTCGTCACTCAAAAATCAGTCGACACACAGCGGGCTGCCGTCGCCCAATTCGAGGCGCAACTTAAATCGGACGAAGCGGCCATGGCCAACGCCGAGGCGATCCTCGGCTACACGCGCATCACCTCTCCACTCGATGGCCGCACCGGCCAGCGGCTAGTTGATGAGGGTAACCTGATCCGCGCGGGCGATGCTGGCATCGTGACGATCGCCCAGATTAGGCCGATCGCGGTGCAATTCACCGTGCCACAGCAACAGTTGTCCGACATCAATGCCGCCTTGAAGCGCGGGGCGGTGCCCGTCGAGGCGCTCGGTGCCGACGACAAGTCGGCGATCGATACGGGCGCGCTGACGTTCATCGATAATCAGGTCGATCAGGCAACCGGCACCGTTCGGATGAAGGCTGATTTGCCCAACGGCGACCTCCAGCTTTGGCCCGGCCAATTCGCCAACGTCCGCATCAAGGTCGACCTCCTGCGCAACGCGGTAACCGTGCCTACGGCGAGCGTGCAGCGCGGTCCATCAGGGCCGTTCGTGTATGTTGCAATCGAGGCCAATGGCGAAACGACCGTCGTTGTACGCCCGGTTAACGTTACCCAACAAACCGAGCGCGTCAGTGTGATCGCCACCGGACTAGCCACAGGCGAGCGGATCGTGACCACCGGGTTCGCGCGATTGAAAGATGGCGCCAAAGTGTCGATTGTGCCGTCGGCTGATCAGCCCGCATCCGACCCAACTGCGCGTGACCCGAGCGCCCCTGCGGCCGCGGTTGCGCCTGCCGCGACCGGCAACGCCGACGGTCAAGCCAAAGCGGCCGAAGGGAAATCAGCCGAACGCCGCGGCGAGGGTCGCACGGGAGAGGCCCGTAAAGGAGACGGTCGCAAAGTGGAAGGCGGTGGCGAGGGTCGGCGTCGTGCCGACGGCGAGGGCCGACGCGAACGTCCGGTCGTCCAATGACAAAACGCGACATTCCAGCCCTGCCGACCGCCGAAGCCGCCGAGGTGAGCAAAGCTGACGCGGGCGGCTTTAGCATCTCAACGCCGTTTATCCTGCGTCCGGTCGCCACCACGCTGATGAGCGTCGCGGTCTTGCTTGCGGGCATGCTTGGCTATTTCGGGCTCGCGGTCTCTTCGCTTCCCCAGGTCGATTTCCCAACCATTCAAATCACGACGCGACTTCCAGGCGCCAACCCGGAAACGATGTCGAACCTCGTAACAGCCCCGCTTGAGCGCCAATTTGGGCAGACACCATCGCTGCAATCGATGACGTCGTCGTCGTCCTATGGTCTGTCACAAATCACACTGCAGTTCACGCTCGACCGCGATATCGACGGCGCGGCCCAGGACGTCCAGGCTGCAATCAACGCGGCCAGCTCAACGCTGCCCCGCAACTTGCCCTATCCGCCAGTGTATTCGAAGGTTAACCCGGCCGATACGCCGATCCTAACCATCGCCTTGATGTCGTCGACCGTCCCGTTGCGCGAGTTATCCGATCTCGCCGATACGTTGATTTCGCAACGGCTCGCTGGCGTGTCGGGCGTCGGTCGGGTGTCGATCGAGGGCGGCGTCAAGCCAGCGGTTCGCGTCCAAGCCGACCTCGACCGGATCGCCGCTTACGGGCTCGGCCTCGCCGACCTCCGCGTCGCGATTGCAGCGGCCAACGTCGCTGGTCCCAAGGGCCAACTCGATGGCGCCTCGCAAAGCTACACGATCGCCACCAACGACCAGCTAAAGACCGCCGACGCCTACCGCGATATCGTGGTCGCATTCCGTAACGGCAGCCCGGTGTTGCTGAAGGACGTCGCCCAGATCATCGATGGCCTAGAAAACGCCAAGGTCGGTGGCTGGTACAAAGGCCGCCCCGCCGTCATCATTAACGTCAAGCGTCAACCGGGCGCAAACGTTGTCGAAACCGTCAGTCGCATTCAAGCCGAACTGCCGCGCCTGACGGCGGCCATGCCGGGCGACGTCGAGCTCGTCACCGTGCAGGACCGGACGCAAATGATCCGCGCCTCGATCCACGAGGTCGAGTTCACGCTGGTGCTGTGCGTCGTGCTCGTCGTTTTCGTCGTCCTACTCTTCTTACGATCTATCCGCGCCACGATTATCGCTGGCATTGCTTTGCCGATATCGCTCGTGGCGACGTTCGGCGTGATGTGGCTTGCCGGGTTCTCGCTCGACAACCTATCGCTCATGGCGCTGACGATTGGCACCGGTTTCGTCATCGACGATGCCATCGTGATGATCGAAAACATCGTCCGCCACATCGAGAAAGGCGAAGACCCAAAAGTCGCAGCGCTACGTGGTGCGCGCGAGATCGGGTTCACGGTCATCTCGCTGACGCTGTCGCTCGTGGCCGTATTTATCCCGATGCTGTTCATGACCGGCATCGTTGGTCGCATGTTTCAGGAATTCGCGCTCACGCTGACGATTGCCGTCGTCGTATCAGCTGTCGTCTCGCTCACGTTGACGCCGATGATGTGTGCGCTGCTGTTGAAGCGTTCCGTGAAACCAGCTTCTGAGTGGCACGGCGCCAGCGGCGAGTATGGGTCCAGTGACGAACACGCCGTCCCCACTACAGGTTTGCTCGGCGCCTACGGCCGCAGCGTTGGCTTCGTCTTGCGTCGCCCGGTTTCGACCCTTCTCGTCACGGCCGGAACACTCGGGCTGACCGTCTACCTGTATGTGATCGCGCCGAAAGGCTTTCTGCCGCAACAGGACACGGGGCTTGTCACCGGCCTCGTCGAAGCGGCGCAGGACGTGTCTTTCGATGAAATCACGCGGTTGTCCAAGCTCGTATCTGATCGCCTTTCGCTCGATGACGCCGTCGATGGCGTCGTCGTCGTCACCGGCGTTAGCGAGGTTAATGCGACACCGAACGCCGCCCAGCTGAACATCGCGCTCAAACCGCAATCGACCGGCCGACCTAGCATCGACGTCGTCATCGCACGGCTCACCCGGGATGCCGCAACGATCCCTGGCGTCACCATCGCGCTGCTGCCAGTCCAGGACGTGCAGATCTCGAGCCGGGCCGCCCGTGGTCAATACCAATATACCCTCGTTGGAACGGACGCGGCCGATGTTACGACCTGGTCGCGGCGGCTGGCTGAACGAATGCAAACGATCCCCGCCATCGCCGATGCTTCGCTGGAAGCCCGCGACCGTGGCTTGCGCGCCCAAATCGACGTTGACCGTGTGACGGCCGGCCGCCTAGGCGTCTCGATGCAAGCGATCAACGACGTGCTGAACGATGCGTTCGGCCAGCGCCAAATTTCGACGATCTATGCCCAATCGAACCAGTACCGCGTCGTGCTCGAAGCGCTACCGAAATTTCAGCGTGATCCAGCAATTCTCGACCGGCTGTTCGTGTCAACGGCGCTTGGCCAACAGGTCCCGCTGTCGGCGGTTGCGCGCTTCGAGCAAGTTCAAGCGCCGCTCACCGTCCAGCGAGATCAGCAATTCCCTGCTGGTACAATCAGCTTCAATCTCGCACCGTCGGGCTCGCTGTCGGATGCGGTGGCCGCCATCGAAGCCGCGTCGCAAGAGATCGGCGTGCCACGGTCCGTCAACGGTCGCTACTCTGGCGATGCGCTTGAGTTTACCAAGGCGTTGGCCTCCCAGCCCGTACTGATCTTAGCCGCCATCATCGCGATCTATATTCTGTTGGGCGTTCTCTATGAAAGCTTCATCCACCCATTTACAATCCTGACGTCGCTGCCGTCGGCTGGCATCGGTGCGCTGTTAGCACTGCAACTTTGGGGCCTCGACCTGTCGATCGTGGCGCTCATCGGCATTATTCTGTTGATGGGGATCGTCAAGAAAAACGCGATCATGATGATCGACTTTGCCATCGACGCCCAACGCGAACGTGGCCTGCATCCGCGTGACGCCATCCGTGAAGCCGCCGTGTTGCGCTTCCGCCCGATCATGATGACGACGCTGGCAGCGCTGATTGGCGCGATCCCGCTCGCGATCGGCGGGGGCGTCGGCGCCGAACTGCGCGTACCCCTCGGCGTCTCGATTGCGGGCGGTCTGCTGTTATCCCAGCTGATCACGCTTTATACAACGCCGGTCGTCTACGTCGAAATGGAACGGCTGAAGTCGTGGATCACTGGCGAGCCGATGCAACGCCCTGCGCTCGCGATGCCACTGGTCAGCGCGCTGGACGGTGCCCGGATGGAGCCCAGTAAGACTGAACCCACGACGCCCGCGCCCGCCTTCGTCTTGCCGAGGGCCGCCGAATGAACAGTCCCCACAACGATAGCTATCGTCGCGATCCAAAAACGCCCTCGAACGACAGCTTCAATCCATCGGCGGTTTTCATCGCCCGGCCAGTCGGCACGACGCTATTGGCGATCGGACTGACGATCCTCGGCATGGCAGCCTTCGTCGCGATGCCAGTGTCGAGCCTACCCTCGATCGAGTTTCCAACGATCCGCGTTCAAGCAACGCGCCCCGGCGCCGACCCCGAGGTGATGGCGTCCACCGTCGCTGCGCCGATCGAACGGCGGTTGGGCGAGATCGCTGGCGTCACCGAGATGACCTCGACGAGCAACTTTGGCTCAACCGGCATCACGATCCAGTTCGACCTCAACAGACGCATTGATGGTGCGGCCCGCGACGTCCAGGCCGCGATCAACGCAGCCGCAACCGATTTGCCATCTGACCTTCCGTCTTCGCCAACCTTCCGTAAATTCAATCCGAGCGCCGCGCCGATTATGATCTTGGCGATCACGGCGTCGAACATGCCCATCAATGCCGTCTACGACCATGCCGATACGGTGATCGCGCCGCGCATCGCCCAATCGGAAGGCGTTGCCGATGTGCAGGTCTCAGGCGCCGACCAACCAGCAATCCGGATCGCAACGGACCCGAGCCGACTGGCCGCGATGGGCCTGTCGATCAACGACGTCCGCACCGCGCTACTCAATGCCACCGCAATTTCGCCGCTCGGGTCGATCGAGGGAACCGACCGCGCATTCACGATTTCGACGAACGATCAGCTGAAGACGCCCGAGCAATATGGCCCGCTGATCGTCAAGGTTCAGGACGGGAACGTCGTTCGGCTCCAGGACGTCGCAACGATCGAACTAAAGTCGCGCAACACAAAATCGCTGGCGACCTTCAACAGCAAGCCAGCCGTGCTGCTGATCATCACCAAGCAGCCCGACGCCAATGTCCTCGACACGGTCGATGGCATCAAGAAGCTGATCCCTGACATCAAACGGTGGGTGCCAGCTGGTCTCGAAATCGAGGTGCTATCGGACCGGACGTTGACGTTGCGGGCGAGCGTCCACGAGATGGAGTTCACCTTGCTGATCACGATCGTACTCGTGATGGCGGTGGTGTTCGTCTTTATGCGTCGCGGCCCGCCGACCTTAGCTGCCGGCGTGACCCTACCGTTATCGCTGGCTGGCACATTCGCGCTGATGTGGGCGTCAGGCTTTTCGATCAACAACATCTCGTTGCTCGCCATCATCGTCGCTGTCGGCTTTGTCGTCGACGATGCGATCGTGATGATCGAGAACGTCTATAGCAAGCTCGAAGACGGCATGGCACCGATGGCGGCAGCGCTGGAAGGCGCACGCGAGATCGGCTTCACCGTCGTCTCGATCAGCGTGTCACTTGCCGCAGCGTTCATACCGCTCCTATTTCAGGGCGGCGTCATCGGCCGCATGCTGCAGGAATTCTCCTGGACGCTGCTTTACGCAATCCTCGTCTCCACCGTCGTTTCGCTGTCCGTCACTCCCGTCATTTGCGCCTATTTAATTAAGCCTTCGCCGAAGCCCGATGGCTGGTTCGGTCGGATGTTCGAAGGCGCATTGAGCCGCCTTATTTCAGGTTACGCGCGCAGCCTCAGCGTGGTTGTCAAACGCCCTTCGCTAATGCTCGTCGTGCTGGCCGCCTGTATCTACGTCACGGTGCAATTGTTCATCGCGCTGCCGAAAGGGCTCTTCCCGCAAGACGATACCGGCTTCGTCTTTGGCCGAACGGAAGCTGCCGCCGATGTCTCGTTTGAGTCTATGGTCGAGCTACAACAGAAGGCCGTTGATCTACTCCTCGCC
Source organism: Hyphomicrobiales bacterium (assembly GCA_038329675.1). Lineage (GTDB taxonomy): Bacteria > Pseudomonadota > Alphaproteobacteria > Rhizobiales > Hyphomicrobiaceae > JANXVY01. The sequence continues at coordinate 20,297 of JBBQNE010000039.1, forward strand.
GACCCCGCAATCGAGGGCGTGGGCAGTTCGCTTGGCTCTACCGGTCCGTTCGGTGGCTCCTTGAACCAGGGCCGACTGTTCATCAACCTGAAGCCGCTCGCCGACCGGGACCGCAAGACGACCGACCAAGTCATCGCGCGGCTACGTCCCAAATTTGCTAAGCTCAATGGCATTCAGGTTTTCATGTTCGGCGCGCGAGATGTTCGCGTCGGGGGCCGCCAGTCGAAATCAGAGTTTCAGTATACGCTGTGGAGCCAGTCGCTCGATGACCTAAACGCTGCCGTTGCACGTGCCACGACCGCGCTGCAAACGCTGCCGGAACTGGCCGACGTATCAAGCGACCGCAACCGTGGCGGCCTGCAGGTCGACATTACGATTGACCGGCTCGCCGCGGCACGGCTTGGCGTATCGATCACGGCGATCAACGACGTGTTGAACAGTGCGTTTGCCCAACGCCAAATCGCGACGATCTATCAGCAGCGCAATCAGTACAGAGTCGTCCTCGAAGTCGACCAGCGCTACCAGCGCACCGTCGATGATATCTTGAGGCTTTACGTGCCGGGAACCGCCGGCGTGCAGATCCCGCTGTCTAATCTCGTTACGCTTGAACGCGGGCTCACCCCGCTCGCCGTCAACCATACGGGTCCATTCCCGTCGGCCACAATCAGCTTTAATCTTGCCCCCGACGTCAAGTTCGACGATGCGTCAAAAGCGATCGCCAAGGCCATTGCCGACCTCCGGCTCCCGGCGACCGTCAATGCGGAGCCATCGGGTGATGCAAAGACATTTTCGCAAAGTTCGAATGCGATGCCAATCCTCATCGTGGCCGCCCTGGTCTCCGTTTATATCGTGCTTGGGATACTTTACGAAAGCTACGTCCACCCACTGACGATCCTGTCGACGTTGCCGTCAGCTGGCATTGGTGCGCTATTGGCGCTCTGGGTCACTGGCATCGAGATATCCGTCATCGCCGTGATCGGCATTATTCTGTTGATCGGGATCGTCAAGAAAAACGGAATTATGCTTGTCGACTTTGCGTTGAATGCAGAGCGCCAGCGCGGGTTATCACCGGAGCGCGCGATACTCGATGCGGCCGTTGAGCGGTTTCGACCCATCCTGATGACGACGCTTGCAAGTTTGCTTGGTGCGATCCCGCTGGTCGTGGCCGAAGGGCCCGGGTCAGAATTGCGCCGCCCGCTCGGCGTGGCAATCATCGGCGGGCTCGTGGTCTCGCAAATTTTGACCTTGTATACGACGCCCGCAGTTTACCTTCTCATGGACCGCGCCAAACGGTTTACCATCCGTCTCATCAAAGGTCGTCCGTCGGCGCGCTCAGTTCCAAGTCCCACTGCGGCTGAGTAAGCTCGCAACCTCCGCTTCCGACGGCAGCAAACACGCGCGTTCGAAGCTGATCTGGCGCAAATGACCCGAACAGAGCCCGCATGAGCCTCGTCGATTTATCAATGATGACCGAACGTCTCGGCGGCTACCGCACGGGAACCGTGGCCGCGCTGCGCGATTTGACGCTGCTCGCGGTCGCAAAAGCCCGCCGCGGCCGTTTACGCCAAACGATGGTTGCGCTCGATCACACATCGATGCGCGAAAAGATCTTGCCCGACCGTTATCTGATCAGCCGCAAGGTTGATGGTGAGTTCACCTGTCTCGCCTACCGCGACAGTGAGGTGATCACCATCAACCCCTGGGGCACAATCCGAACCGGAGCGCCGTTCCACGTCGAGGCGGCACAGCTATTGTCGAAGGCTGGAGTCAAGTCAGCGATCCTCGGCGGAGAGCTTTATGTTGCCCGCCCCGATGGCAAGCGTGCCCGCGTGCACGATGTGACGCGTGTCGCGCGCGCGCCAGATACGCCAGCCGATGTTGCCTCGCTCCGCTTCGCCGCGTTTGCAATCTATGACCTCGACGGCGCCGACCTTGCCGACACACCTGTCGTTGCGATGGCCAAACTCCGCGCGGTGTTGGCTGGCGGCAAGACAATCCACCCCGTCGAGACCATCGAGGGGAGCGAGACCGAAGTCTTTGCCCGTTACGCCACTTGGGTCGAAGCCGAGGGCGAGGAGGGCATCGTCGCGATCGGCGAAAAGCGCGGCTGGTTCAAGATTAAGCCGAAGCATTCGCTCGACCTCGCCGTGATCGCCTTTTCCGAAGGCACCGACGACCGGACCGGGATGCTGCATTCGCTGCTGCTAGCAGCCGTCCGGGAGGACGGCACCTTCCATCTGTGCGGCCGCGTTGGCGGTGGCTTCACCGACGAGCAACGCGTGAGGCTGCTGGAAGAACTGTCGGCTAACGTCGTTGAGACGGGCTACATTGAAGTCAATTCTGATCGCGTTGCCTACAAGATGATCGGGCCTGGACGCGTGGCCGAAATCTCATGCCTCGACGTGATCGCGGTTTCCTCGACCGGGGAACCAATCGACAAGATGGTGCTCGAGTGGGACGCGACGGCTGCCCGCTGGTCGAGCGTCCGACGCTTGCCGCTCGTCAGCATCATTTCTCCGCAGTTCGAGCGTTTTCGCGACGATAAATCGACGACGGCAACCGAAGCCGGCATCGCGCAACTCGCCGCGATCGCAGATATTCCAGAAGCTCGCTCGGGTGCCGAGACACGCCGCCTTCCGAAGTCGGAGCTGCTTCGCCGTGCGGTGGCGACCAAGGACGCCAAAGGCAAAACGATGGTGCGCAAGCTGTTGCTGTGGAGGACGAATAAGGAGCAACTCTCGGCTGAGTATCCAGCTTACGTCCTGCTGCTGACCGACTACAGCCCCAACCGCAAATCGCCAATCGAACGCGACATCCGCGTGTCGTCGAGCCTCGACCAACTCGACGCCTATTGGAGGGTTTGGACTGAGGAGAACTTCGTCAAAGGCTGGATCGTCAAAGACGCTGGATCGTGAAACCATGAGCGCGCGCGAGACGCTGATCCTCGGCATCGAGACGAGTTGCGATGAAACCGCGGCCGCCGTCGTCGCGCGCGATATAGAAACTGGCCGCGGTCGTATTTTGTCGAGCTTCGTTCGCGCCCAGTGGGAGGCCCATGCAGCCTACGGTGGTGTCGTGCCAGAAATCGCCGCTCGCGCCCACGCCGACTGTCTCGACCTGATCATCGCCGATGCCCTGCGCGAGGCCAACATCACAGTTGATCGGCTCGATGCGATCGCGGCAACCGCCGGGCCGGGGCTGGTTGGCGGGCTAATGGTGGGCCTCGTCATGGGCAAGGCGATCGCGCTGGCGGCCGGTAAACCACTGCTGGCGATCAACCACCTCGAAGGCCACGCGCTGACCGTTGGACTGACCCATGGCGTCCAACCGCCCTACCTGCTGCTGCTCGTGTCGGGTGGGCATACCCAAACGCTGCTCGTTGAAGACATCGCGCGGTACCGCCGGATCGGCACGACCATTGATGATGCGCTTGGCGAAGCGTTCGACAAGACAGCCAAACTCCTCGGGCTGCCACAACCGGGTGGCCCCGCCGTTGAGCGCGCCGCCCGATCCGGCAATTCGTCGCGCTGGCATTTGCCGCGACCGCTGAAGGGCCGCGCGGAACCGCATTTTTCCTTTGCCGGATTGAAAACGGCGGTAAGACGCACCGCGCAATCGATAGAGCCGCTGAACGGCCAGGACGTCGCAGATATCTGCGCAGCCTTCGAAGCTGCCGCCGCAGACTGCGTCGCCGATCGGGTGCGCCGGGCCATCGAAATTGTCCGCGATGCAAACCATAGCGCACCCATCCGCTACCTCGTCGTCGCGGGCGGGGTCGCTGCCAACGCACGGCTGAAAGTAGACCTTGCGGCCGTTGCGACCGCTGCCAGTTTGACACTCGTTTCGGCGCCGCCCGCACTGTGTGGCGATAACGCAGCGATGATCGCGTGGGCTGGCGCTGAACGGCTGGCGCGCGGGCTTGTCGATGGTCTCGATGCGCCGGTGCGTCCCCGCTGGCCGCTCGATCCCTCGGCGGCACCAGCGATCGGGGC
>JBBQNE010000040.1:0-22982 GCA_038329675.1 Hyphomicrobiales bacterium
ATCGTGGTCGGTTCGTTATCGTTATCGGCTAGTGACCACCGCTGGTAAACTGTCGTACGTTCGCCCCGTGGAGGGAAGCTATGCCCCAATTGATGATTGTTGTTGCTGCTGGCGTCGCGGCGTATGCTGGATATCGCTGGATTCAAAAGCAGATGGAACGCTCTGAGGGGGCGATGCGCCAAGCTGAGGCTGAGTTACGCCGCGCCGCCGAGGTCAAGGCTAGCCGCCCGGGCATGGAAGCAAGAGATCTTGGCGCATTGGAGTGGGACGAGGCGACCGGTACCTATCGTCCAAAGCGCGCGACTTGACCCTGTTGACTTGGCTGGGTACCGGTACAGGGTCGCCCGGGCGAGTTGTCGTCCGCTAGATTGTGCTGAGCCACAGCAATCCGACGAGCATACTGACTGTTAAACCCGTTGACAGGTTGACCGTCACGTCGCCGACATGGCGAGGGCCCGCTGGCCGCCGACGTCGTGTGTCAACCGGCTCAGCTGCGATTTTGGCCGCGCTGCGCTTACGGTCGGCGTCGGCTTCGGCCATCGCTTCGCTGGCGCGCATGGCCCCGCTGGCGAAGCGCCAGACAGCGCGCGCCTGGCGAGCAAGTTCCGTTGGTGCACGTCTCCAACCGTAGCGGTAGACGAAGATCGCCATCAGCACGACGATGATTTGGGCCAGCGTCGAGATCCAGCCGCCGAGCAGTAGCCAGACGACCGACCATAACAGCGCCAACAGGCTCCAAATGATCCAGCCGACCCAGGAGAGTGCGTCCATCATCTGGGTCGGTCCTGCCGATGTGGTCTTGTGATTGTGGTCGTGCCCATGCGGTCCTGCCGAAGTCGTCCTAGCTGGGTGGTCCTACCTGGGCGGTCCTACCCGTGACCTTGGCTGCGGTTTCGTATAGTCCGGACTGGCATTGACACCAAATGGACGGCGCGCCGATGGCACAAAAGACCAAATCGCAAACGAAATCCGAAACGGCGGCGACTTCGGCGGTGCCAAGTCAGGGTGGAAACGTGGCGTCGGGACACAGCGCGCTGCCGATGCTCGACCCCAAACGGTCGTTCCAGGACATGATCTTGACGTTACAGCAATTCTGGGCGGCGCAAGGTTGTGCGATCCTGCAGCCGTACGACATGGAAGTCGGCGCAGGCACGTTTCACCCGGCAACGACGCTGCGTGCGCTGGGCCCCAGGGCTTGGAATGCTGCCTACGTGCAGCCCTCGCGCCGGCCCAAGGATGGCCGCTATGGCGAGAACCCCAATCGGCTGCAGCATTATTACCAGTTTCAGGTGATTATGAAGCCATCGCCAGACGATATCATCGATCTCTACCTACAGAGTCTGGATGCGATCGGCATCGATACGCGCGTCAATGACATTCGCTTTGTGGAGGATGACTGGGAGAGCCCGACGCTTGGCGCGTGGGGGCTCGGCTGGGAGGTCTGGTGCAACGGCATGGAGGTGACGCAGTTCACGTACTTCCAGCAGGTCGGCGGGTATGATTGTCGGCCGGTCTCGGGAGAGATCACCTACGGACTTGAACGGCTGGCCATGTACGTCCAGGGCGTCGACCGGGTGTTTGACCTAAGCTTCAACGGCCGCGCCGATGACCGGCGGCTGAGCTACGGCGACGTTTTTTTGCAGGCGGAACGCGAATACTCACGCCATAACTTCGAGCACGCCAACACCGACATGCTGCTCCGCCACTTCCGCGATGCCGAAACCGAGTGCAAGGCGCTTCTGGAAAAGGGAAGTGCGGGTGGGGCCGATGCCGGATCGGGCGGCGGTCACCTGATGGCTCTGCCAGCTTACGACCAGTGCATCAAGGCGAGCCACGTGTTCAACCTGCTCGACGCCCGGGGAGTGATTTCGGTCACCGAGCGCCAGAGCTATATCCTTCGCGTCCGCGAGTTGGCGAAAGCGTGCTGCGGGGCCTGGCTCGCGACGGATGGTGGCGGGCGTGGAGCGCTTGCGCATGGCGAACGAGGGCCCGTTGAAGAAGAACATCTCAAGTTTCATCGCTGAGGTGTCCCAGATCAAGGCGTGATTGGGCGCGGGTCTTAGCGGTTACTTGCCGGAGACGCTGGCATATGCCTAGATTGGGTCAGCTGGAGCGCTTATGAAAGTGCGAACCGTGAGGCTTTTTACAACCGGCCGCAGTCTGGCCGTTCGCATCCCGCGCGATCTTGAATTGCCGAGCGATATGGCTGTCATCCGTAAAGACGGCGATCGGCTGATTTTGCAGCCCGCGCCGCCGCAGTCGCTGCTTGTGCTGCTGCGGACCCTCGGGCCCATCGCGGAGACGTTTTCTGACATCGACGACCCGGCGCCAGAGCCAGTTACGTTGTGACGTATCGCTTCTTGTTCGACACCAACATCGTGTCTGATCTTGTTCGAAATCCCCGGGGCCGGATCGCTTTGAAGATCGAAGTGGAGGGTGAGACCAGCGTCGCGACACGTGTCATCGTCGCAGCTGAATTGCGCTTTGGAGCGACCAAGAGCGGATCAAAGAAGCTCGCCCGCCAGCTCGATGCGGTGTTGGGTTTGCTGCCGATCTTGGCGTTGGAGCCACCTGTCGATCGCCGCTGTGGAGAAATCCCCGATGGTCTGGAGCGGGCTGGCACGCCAATCGGCGCAAATAACTTGTTGATCGCCGCTCACGCTATCCATCTCGGCCTCAACATCGTTCCGGCCAATACGCGTGAATTCAAACGCGTCCGCGGATTGCGGTGTGTGAATTGGCTCGTGTGAGCTTGCGCGCGGCGCGCTAGCGAGCGGCCTGACTGCTGGCAGCTGCTGCCGTGCGCGCCGCCTCTGCCGCCGTTCGAGCTGCTTGTGCGGCCGCTGTCGCCTCGGCTGCGGCAAGTCGCGCTTCGGCTGCTAAATCGGCGACGGTTGGTGCGGTTTGCGCAACCGTTGCTACGGGTGCCACCGTTCCAGTCGTTGCTGGAGAAGACGACTTAGCCTCCGGGGACTTCGCCGCCTGGACTGACGGTTTCACCTGGGATCCAGCTTGTTTGACGGCTGGTTTTTTCGGTGCGGTGGTGTTCACCTTTGCTGGCGCAGGCTGATCGCTGCCCCAGGTCCAGCCAGCAAAAAGGCTGCCGACCGGGGCTGCTTCACTGACGCTGCCATTATAGGCTTGCAACACTTTAACCTTGGCGCCGACCTTCGCAATGCTGGCAAGGTGGACAACGTTTTCGTTCGTCAGGCGGAAGCAGCCGGACGAATTCGCGCGGCCGACGGTGCGGTCGTTGTTGGTGCCATGAATGCGATAGATCGTGTTGCCGAGGTAGAGCGCGCGGGCGCCCTGTGGGTTCTTCAGCCCGCCCGTCACCGTGATCGGCAGGCCTGGTACGCGCTTGTGCATCTCCGGCGGTGGCGTCCACGACGGCCATTCGGCGATGCGGCTGATGCGTTCGGTGCCCGACCACGTGAAGCCGTCGCGGCCGACCGAAATTGGGTAGGCGTAGGCTTTTTTGCCGGGCAGCACGAAGTAGAGCTGGCGGGCGGCCGTATCGATGATGATCGAGCCCGGGTCCTCGGGCTTGTCGAAATAAACGATCGGTGGCTCGGTTGGCTTGATGTCGGGCCGATCCCCGCCCTGCATGAATTTTGGATATACGGTTGGCGCGTAGGTTTTGCGCCGCTCAGCGCGCTCGGCCTCCGCCTGCTCGTCCTGGCGCTTGATATCACTGTCATACGTTGGCCCGCCGCTAATCCAGTTTGACTGGGCATGGGTGGCGTATGGCGCAAGCATGGTACAGGTTGCCAGTCCGACGATGAGCGTGGCGGTGGCAATGCTGGGAAATTTAAACTGTGTGACGGCGTTCATGTGCGACCCGTGCATGGATTGTACGCGCGCCTCCGATCGAGAAATGATCAGTTTATAGAGTTCATGACGGTTGAATAGGCCGGGTGGCTCGACCGAAACAAGAACGTGGGGACTTTTCCCGGAACGAACCTTGGCGACTGTGGCCCGACTGCGCCTATTCGGCGGCTGCGTCGGCTCGAAGCCTTCGCGCCACATCGTCCGGAGTGGCTGTTAACCTAGCGCCTTGCCAGGAGGGGCGGGCTCATGTACGCCGCCGGGCGTCTGTCTGTGGTCCCGGACGCCGTACCGGGCTGTCAAACTCACAATGCGCGTCGTGAACAGCGCCAAAGGGTCGAATGGGACACGCCGAGCGAGAGGCCAAGCCAGTCGTCGGTATCATCATGGGCAGCCAAACGGACTGGACCACGATGCACCACGCTGCCGATGTTCTGGCCGAACTTGGCGTGCCGGTTGAGACGCGGATCGTATCGGCTCATCGCACGCCCGACCGGCTTTATGACTACGCAAAGTCGGCCAAAGCGCGAGGCATCAAAGTGATCATCGCTGGCGCTGGTGGGGCTGCGCATTTGCCCGGGATGACGGCGTCGCTAACGGCGCTGCCCGTGCTTGGCGTGCCGGTGCATACGCCGATGCTATCGGGGATCGATAGCCTCTATTCGATCGTGCAGATGCCAGCGGGTGTGCCGGTCGGCACGCTCGCCATCGGCCGTGCTGGAGCAACGAATGCTGGCCTATTGGCCGCGAGCATCTTGGCGCTTGCCGATGTGGGGCTAGCGGGGCGACTCGACGCGTGGCGGGCGGCCAAATCGGCAGCGGTCGCGGAACATCCCCGAACCGAAGCCAAAGTTGAGCTAAGCCGCGCCGACGCCAAGACCGAGCACGGCAGCGGGGGAGCGTGAGCCGTGGCGGCGTCTGTTTCTGCAGGATCGCGATCGCTTGGAGCGGGATCGCTTAAGGCCCAATCACTGCACGTGCCGCCCGGCGGAACGATCGGCATTCTCGGTAGCGGGCAGCTTGGTCGGATGCTTGCGCTTGCCGCCGCCCGCCTCGGGCTTAGGTGCCACATCTACGGCGATGCGCCGGGGCCTGCATCTGATGTGGCAGCGGCTTGCACGATTGCGCCCTACGACAACGAAGCAGCCCTCGCTGCATTCGCGGACGCTGTTTCGGTCGCCACGTTCGAATTTGAGAATATACCAGTCGCCACAGTCGAGTTTCTGGCTGAGCGCATTCCAGTGCGACCTGGCGCAAAAGCGCTGGCCGTCACGCAAGACCGACTTGCTGAAAAGCGGTTGGCGCGTGAGCTTGGCGCGATGACGGCTGATTTTGCTGGCGTCGACGATCTCGCTCAACTCGTGATGCGCTGCGGCGAGATCGGGCTTCCGGCCGTTCTGAAGACGCGCCGTTTGGGCTACGATGGGCGCGGACAGACGAAATTGGCGAACGTTGCGGATGCGGCTGCTGGATGGCAGGCAATCGGTCAGGCCCCGGCGATCTTGGAAAAATTCGTTCCGTTTCAATCGGAGGCCTCCGTAATCGGGGTGCGCGGCAGCGACGGGACGTTTGCGGCCTACGACGTGGTTGCCAACGATCACCGCGATCATATTTTGCATACCTCAACGGTGCCAGCACTGGTATCGCTGGAGGCTGCCGCGCAAGCTATTCAGACGACACGCGCGATCGCAGAGGCGCTCGATTACGTGGGTGTGCTTGCGGTCGAATTCTTCGTGCTCGACCATGCGGGCGGCCAACATCTCTACGTCAACGAAATAGCGCCGCGCGTCCATAACTCAGGTCATTGGACGATGGATGGGTGCGCGGTGAGCCAGTTTGAAAACCATATCCGCGCGGTTGCCGGTTGGCCGATTGGCAGCACGGCCCGCCACTCGGACGCGGTGATGACGAACCTCATTGGCCGCGAGTACGGCGCATACCTGCAACTCGCCGCCGAACCTGGCGCATGCGTGCATCTTTATGGCAAGAACGAAGCCCGCAACGGCCGCAAGATGGGTCACGTCACACGGATCGTGCCACCGCCCCATGACGTTAAACGAAAAACATAACGGAGCTTGGCAACGGTCAACTATCTGCCGCGATCCACTTTGCGCGTCGCTGGCCCAATTACTGGATCGTCTTCAGCAGCGTGTCGGAGATCTGTTGACCCTCAGTAACGAAGCGCGTGATCGTTGTTTGTGCGGTCGGAGTGCAGGTCGCATACGTGCGCTGGTAGTTACGATACCCCTGATTGAAGCTACGCGTTAACCGGGCCTGGCGCAACGCGGACGGCCCTTCAGCGCGGATCAACTCCTCCATCCGCTCACGCCACAGCAGGCCATCGTTGGCGCCGCAGAGTTCGCGCAGAAAATGGATCGCACCGATGATTTCGGCAAGCCGCAGCAGGCGGTCGTCATAGGGTTTTACGTCGCGGTTGAACGAACCAGGCCCCGGCGTGGAGGGTATCGCGCCGCCGGGCGAGGGCGCTCCGGGTGATTGGGCGACGGCGGGCGGCATCGCGCTTGCGACAACGAACACGGTAACAAGCGTGGCGATCGTCGGCAGGTATCGGCCCGCAACGGTGCGGGCGGGCGCTGCGTTGATGGAGACGGGTCGCGACAGGTCTCGAGTCATGTCCGACTTCTACTCTGGAGAGGGATTGTCTGGAAGCCCGCAACAGACGGATGGGGGCAACTAGCCCGCAACTGCGATGCGGACTGCCATTGTTGTCCACATGGCCAACAGCGCGATGACGCCAACCAGCCAACTGGCGGCCCGCACTGCCACGACGTTGTTGGTCAAATGCACGAATGCGTGGATTGCCCGCGACGTGACAAACACCCACGCGAGGCCGACGAATAGCGCATCGGCTTGCTTTAATGCGAGCGCGAAGGCGATGGCTGCGTAGAACAGCACCGGCATTTCGAATTGATTTTTATAGTTGTTGGCAGCTTTCGTTGCCTCGTCGTCAAAATCATCGGCGCGATTCATCGCAACGTCGCCCATCGTTTGCTTGCGCTGGGCGAACGATCGCGCGCGGCGTTGACCCATGATAAACATGACGACAATGATCAGGATGACATGCGCGAACGCTGGCCAAAACAGTGCTGTCGATGGCATTTAGAGTTTCCCAACCCCCGGGCGGCTGAATGGTGACGCATGCAGGATTATGTCGCGAGTTGCCAGCCGCGTCGACGTCCAACCGTTCAATAACAAATGCGGATGGCTTTTTACCACTCGCGTTCTTGGCGGCGGTCGAGTTCGTCGAGCGTTGGCTGGCGCGGGCGTGGGCCATTAAGCCTGGGTAGGAAGGCTAGCACAATCACGATCGGCGGGATTAGGAACGCCCAGCCCATCCAAAACGAATAGTCGCGGTTTTTGATGCCGGACAGAACAGCGGCTAGCGCGGCTGAGACCAGCGCGAGCACACCCCAACCCGTTATGATTTGCAGGAACGTCATGGTGCCCTACTGTGATTGCAATTACACCCAACCCGATCACATCGGCTGGAACAAGGCGAAATCTGCCTATCGGTTAAGCTGACGTGGATGGAGCGTCGGCCAGATTTGTGGTGATTGGCGGAGCCGTTCCTCTTAAATCCCGCCACTAGGGGCCCGCGGCGGCGACCGTGAGCGAGTAAGTTCCATTGGCTCTCAGCCTTGGGCCCCGGCACAGCGGTTTGCCGTTTAGGCTGCGTGGCCGGGTGCCCCGATCGCCACCCGTTCATCCAGGTGCTTGGGCTGCGCGTAATTAGGGATATCCACTATGTTGCAGCTCGGGTTGCAGCCTGGCTTCACAGAGTCGACATGGACGGCTAGTATCACCGGGAAGGAGTATCGATCATGTGGAGTTTTCGGTCGCAGCCGAGGCGGTCAAAGGGGTAAGGTCCTTGCACACGCATGCTGCTACGCCGGACAGCAGTCCGGCTTTGGTATTGAACGCGGACTTCCGGCCCCTGAGCTACTACCCGCTTTCGCTCTGGAGCTGGCAGGACACGGTGAAAGCTGTGTTCCTGGACCGCGTGAACATCGTTTCCGAATACGATACGTACGTACGCAGCGTGAATTTCAACATGCGGCTGCCGTCGGTCGTGTCGCTTAAAACCTACGTGAAGCCAGCGACTTACCCGGCGTTCACGCGGTTTAATGTGTTTTTGCGCGACCGGTTCACCTGCCAATATTGTGGCGCGAAGGACGAACTGACGTTCGACCACGTTCTGCCGCGGTCGCGGGGCGGACTGACGCGCTGGGATAACGTGATCACCGCGTGTTCGCCGTGCAACCTGACCAAAGGCGGCAAAATGCCCGATAAGTGTGGGATGCATCCCATGCAGCCGCCGTATCGGCCGACGGTGTATGAATTGCACCGCAACGGGCGGCTGTTCCCACCGAATTACCTGCATGAAAGCTGGGTCGATTATCTCTACTGGGATACCGAGCTGGAGCCGTGAGCGGGCATGTCGGCATGCGGGTGACAGTCTATCATCGGGCGGCGCCGTCGAAATCGTGTCTGCCCCTCACCCGCGACGGTATCTCTGCTTCGCATTGATGTCCGTCTTCTCCCTCGCCCCGCAGGCGGGTAGAGGGAAGGTCGTCGCCAGCTCTAACCTTCCCAACTTTGGCCCGCCGTGTCGCGGCTCATGCGGACGAGCGGCCCGCGGCCCTGCCCACCGGTGATGGATAGCGCGAGAGATTCGGCAATACGAATGCCGTCGATCGCGGCCGATAGAATGCCGCCCGCGTAGCCCGCGCCCTCGCCAGCGGGGAATAACCCACGCGTATTGATAGATTGGCCCGTGTCGTCGCGGCGAATGCGGATTGGCGACGACGTGCGCGTTTCAACGCCCGTCATCACAGCATCGTCCATGTCGTAACCGGCGATCTCACGGCCGAATGCGGGTAGCGCCTCCCGCATGGCTGCGATCGCGAAATCCGGCAGGCAGTCGGCCAAGTCGGTTGGGGTGACGCCCGGCTTGTAGCTCGGCTCAACGGAGCCAAGAGCCACCGACGGGCGGCCTGCCAGGAAATCGCCGACCCGTTGGGCTGGCGCGTGGTAGTTGGACCCGCCAGCTGTGAAGGCGCGCTCTTCCCAGTGGCGTTGGTAGGCGATGCCGGCGAGGGGATGGCCCGGATAATCCTTGGCCGGGTCAATTGCCACAACGAACCCGGCATTGGCGTTGAACTCGGCGCGGGAGTACTGGCTCATGCCATTTGTGACGAGGCGGCCAGGTTCAGAGGCGGCGGCGACGACCTTGCCGCCTGGACACATGCAGAAGCTGTAAACGGCCCGCCCGTTCGTGGCATGGTGGACGAGTTTATAGTCAGCTGCCCCGATCAGCGGGTGGCGCTCGGCGGTGCCAAAGCGGGCTTTATCGATCACCGCTTGGGGGTGTTCGATGCGCACGCCGATTGAGAAGGGCTTGGCCTCGATGTGGACGCCGCTGGCATAAAGTGTCTCGAATGTATCGCGCGCGCTGTGGCCGACGGCGAGTACCACGCGATCCGTTTCGATCTCCTCGCCGGTATCGAGGCGCAGGCCGCGCACGCTTCGATTGCCGTCGGCGTGGTTGTCAGCGGCGATGTGAAAGCCCGTGACTTGACGCTCGAACAGGTAGGTACCGCCGAGCGCTTCGATCTTGGCGCGCATGCTTTCGACCATCGTCACGAGGCGGAACGTTCCGATGTGCGGCTTGGAGACGTAGAGAATTTCCTCTGGTGCGCCGGCTGCCACGAATTCGGTCAAGACCTTGCGGCCAAGGTGAAAGGGATCTTTGACGCCGCTATAGAGCTTGCCGTCGGAGAATGTGCCAGCGCCGCCTTCGCCAAATTGAACGTTCGATTGCGGGCTCAGCACGCCGCGCCGCCACAGGCCCCAGGTGTCCTTCGTGCGCTGACGGACGGCGCGACCGCGCTCGATCAGGATGGGGCGGAAGCCCATTTCGGCGAGGATCAGCGTGGCAAAGAGCCCACACGGGCCAGCGCCGATGACGACCGGGCGAGGCGTTTGAGCGGACGGGACGCTGGTTGGTGTTGGTGCGGATGCGACGTGGCGATAGCTGACGTCAGGTGCTGCGCGGACGTGGGGGTCGTTGGCGAACTGTTGCAAGAGTTTGGCTTGGGTAACGCCCGATTTATCGTCATTCATACCCGTCGGCAGCGTCACATCGACGGTATAGACCAGCACGATGGCCGAGCGTTTGCGGGCATCAAATCCACGACGGAACACCGCGCATCTGATTGGCGCTGCTTTCTTCAAGCCGAGTTTGCGCCGCACGGCTGCTGCGAGAGCGTCTGGCGTGTGGTCGATCGGTAACCGAATTTCGGTGAGGCGAAGCATTAAATCAAGTCACCTAATCGCTGGCGCCAATAGTTTGGTTTCCGATGGAGATGCGCTAATGCGACAACAACAATGTCCCCGCCATCTAATATGAAGATGAGCCCATAAGGAAACCGATTGAGCTGGTATCGGCGTATGTCCAGCTCTAAAAACTGCCAAGCGTACGGCCAAAGTTCAATTTAGCGTTTTCCAGCAGCAACTTCTTCAAGAAACCGCTGCTCTAACTCTGATGAAATCGATCGATACCAATCGGATGTTTCGTCAAGCTCTGCTAGCGTGGGGGCTAAAAGCTTGACTGTCGTCACGAAGTTCGGCGCCGTCTTTCGGCCAAGACTTCGTCGAAGTCGTGAGTACCGATCTCTCCCGCGCGATAAGCCTCAATCCGATCCGCCGCTTGTGTTGACCAGGCGACATCGATTGCAACGTCTGTCACGTCGAGAGCACTGAGGATGCAATCTATAAGTTCCGCGCGCTCGAGCGGGCTCAACTGCGCGGCCGCAGCGGAGAATTCTGTGACGGTTTTAGTCAAGCCTTACTCCCCAGCGTTGGTCACGATCTTCTGTTACAGTAGCTGGAAGTGGCCCGCTTGGACAAGACAACCTTACCCGCGCGCTGCACCTTGCCACCGTTTGCCACATGGTCGGCACCTGCGTGTGATAGACCCTCGTGATGACGCGGGCTTGGCCGCCTTTGTGTTGGGCGGATTTGCGCCAACCCTTTGATGTAGGTGGCGCATGCCGCCGCTCCAACAACAGAAGACGACAATGACCTCGCTTGCAAACATGACGCCGATCCAAACGCCGTTCGCGTCCGCCAACGCTGCTCCAACGGGTAACTTAGCCGCGCCGTCGCCCGTGACGGCGATTACGTTGCGCGCCATTCAGATCGGCGAACGGCTCGACCTCAAGGGGCTGGAGCGCGATGATGCTTTCTCGACCGATCCGCTCGGCTTTAAAACGGCGAACGGCGGTGCCGTCATGTTGTTCAAGTCGGGCGCGGCCGTGTTCGCTGGCCTCACGCCGATCGAGGAGGAAGCGATCGTTGCTGGCCTCAGCGAGCGCATTTACGGCCCGCTGACAGACCGGGAGACGGAAGCCGCACAGATCGTTTTGCGACCCGACGCGGAGGAGATCGTCACCACAACGGGCGTCATACAACTCAAGTCGGCTGATCCCGATCGGTTGCTGTTGGCTGGCGAAGCGCTGGCAGTGTCGGTCGCGCTTGCCCACGACGAGCGGCGAATTGCGCGGGCTTTCGACCAGATCGGCCAGGTGTCGCAGGAACTGAAGGACGGCAAACTGCCATCGGCGCCACAAGCCCAATTGTTGCGACAAATCGGCGAAGCGCTGTCAATCCAGCAACGGCTTGCGGCCCGCGTCGACCTCGATGAAAAGCCCGATGTGCTATGGGATCACCCGGAGCTGGAGCGCATTTGGGCAAAGCTCGTCGATGAATACGATTTGCCGCAGCGCGCCCGGGTTATCGACCGGAAGCTTGCGACCATCCGTGACACGTCGGAGACGATCGGCGATCTGATTTCAACGCGCACGTCCCACAAGCTTGAGTGGTATATCATTGCGTTGATCGCGTTCGAGATCGTGATGTCGCTGTATGACCGGTTTTTGAAGTGAGTAACCACGTCGGGGCGATCGGCCACGATCTGGCCCTGAAACGGGCTACCATAACGTAGGGTGCGTGTTGGATTGGCACATCTGATGGGCTGGACAGCTGGCATTCGGTCATAAATCGATTATATCTTGGTTGAGACCGTGGGGATGTTCCCATTCGGAGATTTGAGCGATGACGCCGCCGACCGCCCCGACCACAAATCTTACGCCCAAGCCAGCTCGGCCGCGCCCGGCTGTGATGACCGTCACGGCGGCGGCGATCGCGCGTCTCGAGGACTTGCTGGCTGGCCGCACCGAGCCGACGGCTGGCCTCAAGATCGGGATTAAAAAGGGCGGTTGTGCTGGCATGGAATACGCCATGTCGTGGGCGGAGACGTTGCAGCCATTCGATGAAGTCGTGGAGGCGGGCCGCGCCCGCGTGATTATCGACAAACAGGCTGTGTTGTACTTGCTTGGCACGGAGATGGATTTCAAAGCCGATAAGCTTTCAGCGCAGTTCGTGTTCCATAACCCGAACCAGAAAAGCGCCTGCGGGTGCGGTGAGAGCGTCAACCTCGTGCCGGTCGCCAAGGATAAGCTCGACCAATTCGTTGGTTGATCGACGTTGGCACCCAGTCCCGCTTGGACGTGGCGGATGCGCCGCACTCAGCAAGCTCCACACGGCATCGCCGCCAGCTGATCGTTGAGGGCTTTTGAAATACCGCTATCGGTAGCTGTGATGACGGTGGCGTTGGCGGAGTGGGCGGCATGCAGCGGGGTTTCGGGGATACGTCGCTGGGGGACCTGCTGACGCGCATTGAGACGCTCGTCCGCGAGCCTGTGGCGACGACCGGCGGTCTTGAGCAGATGTTGGTCCGCGTTTACCGCGAATTTTTTCTCGCTGATTTCGACGCCTTTGACCCGCGTGAAACTGCAGCGGGAGCGGCGCCGTTGATGCAGCGGATGTTTGAGCTGCGGCTCGACCTGCGACGGCAGATTGGCGGTTGGGCGGCGAATGGATGGATGACGCGGCCCGTCCAGAAAGCGCTGAGAGATGTGTTTCGCGTCACGCGCTATGCGGGCGAAATGTTGGGCGAAGCTGCGATTGGACACGATCGGCTGGCGGTGGGAGAGGTACCGCGCCGTGCGTTCACGGGGGCGTCGGCCAACACGCTCGTGAACCCCGCGTTCGCCACTGGCCGCGATCTGCCGTTCCAATCGGGCGACGTGATCCTCGTGCGCGGACAGGCCCATAACAGCGCCGCGATCGCTCGAATTGGCGACATTGACAGTCAATTCAGCCACATCGGCATTGTCTACGTCGACGTCGATGGTACGCCGTGGATGGTCGAAGCGCTCATCGAGGACGGCTCGATTGCAAGCCCGCTTGAAACCGCACTCGACCACGGGATTGGCCGCGCAGTGTTGTTGCGCCACCGTGACGCCGGGCTTGCAGCAATGGCTGCCGCGATGATCCACGACCATGTGACGAACACGAAGCGGCCGCGTATTCTGTACGATTTCGGTATGGCGATCGATGGCTACGAATGGCTGTATTGTTCGAAGCTGATCCGGCTCGCGTTTTTGAAGGCCTCGGGCGGCCGTGAGGTTTTGCCAGCCTACACAACGCTGCTTGATATGCAGAACCGCGATTTTCTTAACCGGGTTGGGGTCAAAGCGAGCGAAACATTCGCCCCCGCCGACCTTGAAATTGATCCGCGGTTTGAGATCGTGGCCGAATGGGCCGACTACCGCGCGACCGCCGGGCTGCGGGCACAAGACCTGATCATGACGATGCTGTTTGATGCGATGGAGACCCACGGTTATCGCTTCCGTCCCGATTGGTCGATCGAGTTGATTTCGATCCTTGGCCGGATCTCGGCGCGGATGTTTGAAGCTGTGAAGCTACTGCTCGCCGACGTATTCCCGCGTATTCCAATCAACATGAAGCGCAAGACGATCGCGGTGATTGCGATGCTGCACCACACGGCACAGCCGCTCCTGGAACAGCTGATCGCTCGCGATCAAGCCGAGATCGCGCGGACGGGTCGTCCGCTTCACCCGCGCCAAGTGCTGGCGATCCTGGATGGGCAACGCAAGGCATCTGGAGGGCGGCTTGGCTACCTTGAGGCGCCCAAGACGGCGACGTGATTTGCGGGTTAGGCGTGGTCGCGGACGGGCTGAGACGTTTGGCGAATCGATGCGCGATGCAATTTTGACCTTGATCATGAGGAACTGTGCAACCCCCTGATATGGAATGTTTTTGGGATTGCATCTGTCTTGACACTTGTCATCGGGCTTTCTTGCCCCCCTTCTAGTTGTCCGTCGTCGGAGGGTTCGCCATCCGGCCGGAAAAATGCCCAATGGGCCAAGAAACCTAGGAGAGAGATATGAATACGAGAGCCTTGTCGGCCGAATTTATCGGTACCTTCATGCTGGTCTTCTCGATCATTGCTGTCGCATTGTTCCAACCCCCGTCGGGTCCAAACCTCGCCGTACCGCTGTCGGTCGGCATCACGGTGATGGCGCTTGCGTACGCCCTTGGCCCGATTTCTGGTGGACACTTTAATCCTGCGGTTACGCTTGGCTTGGTCGCGGCTGGTCGATTTGAAGCGGGCCAGAGTGTCGGCTACATTATCGCGCAATGTCTGGGTGCGATCGCAGCTGCGGGCGCGGTCTATCTGATTGCGACCGGTAACCCCGACGCGAAGTTTAGTGTTGGCAATTTCGCGTCCAACGGCTTCGGGTATAAGGGCGTTTACTCGATGACGGCGGTCGTGTTCATCGAAGCCTTGCTGACGGCATTTTTCTTGATTGTGATCGTCGGTGCGACCTCGTCGAAAGCCTCGCCCGGTTTTGCTCCGATCGCAATTGGCCTGACGCTTGGTGCCATCCACATCATGGCGATCCCAATCTCGAACTGCTCCGTCAACCCGGCCCGCAGCTTGGCAGCAGCGCTGTTTGGCGGGTCGCTGGCGATATCGCAGGTCTGGGTGTTCTTTGTCGCGCCGATCCTCGGTGGCGTGCTCGGCGGTCTCGTTGGCCGTTGGCTCCACGACGAGTGAGTCGGCTCGCGTAGCTCAATGTGTCTGGCGCGATGTGTCGATCATCACCGTCGCGCCGGACACTTCCGTCACGCAACGTCACTCGCCATATCGGCGAGCGTATGCGATCGTCGCCGCCATCAGATCATCGTGTTTGATCGCGAGGTCTGAGGCATTGATCGCTAGGCCATCCGCGCCGAGCTTGGCGTTGGCCCCGCGCGACATCCGGGCGATTGTGGTCAATGTCAGCTTGGCTTCTTCGCCCGGACGAACGCCGATGATCATAATGCGTGACCCCGAATAACTCCACTCGAAGACCCGTTCGACGGCCGACCATGCGACGACGTCGGGCGAGGCGCGGATATCTTTGAAACCTTCTGGCGAGAGGGTGACCACCGGACGCCTGAGCCCGGTTAGCATCCGCCAGAGCGCAATCGCCCCGCAAGCGCCAAAGAATACGATCGATGAGTATCCAATGATATGGAGCACATCGACGGAATGGCGGGACGATCCCTGTTCGGCCACCACCATGAAACCGCCAATTGCGACGAACGCTGCCGAGCCGAGAAAGAGTAGCGCAAGTTTCCCTGGCGAGGCCTTGATTGCCATCGTTGCATTGGTGTTGACTTCGGTTTTCATACTCGTTCGATCCGCAATCTATGTCTTTGCCCCATAACGGTGTGAATAGATCACCGCTGCGGCCAGGAGATCGCTGACATTCCATTCGAGAAGGGCTGTGGTGACAATCACTGTCTGAACCGGCTGCCCGGAAAAATTGAGCCAGTCGATACCTGAACGTCGCTTCATTTTTGCCAACACCTGAGCATCGACCGAGAGGAACAAGGCGTTTCGGTGGATTAGTGGCAGCACGTAGATCCGATTGATTGCCGGCCATGGAATAGGCGCTTTGGTTGACCGGTGATCCCAGAAGCCAGCTGGAGACAGAGTGACAATAGGCTTTTCCTGCAATTGCTGAAGTTGCCATGCCGTCTGAAAGCCCAGTACAGCTAGGCTTGCGAAGACAAAGCCACCGACGTTCACGAAGCCGATTGGCATGGACTGTCCAGGTTCTGTGACCCTCATCATTAGAACGCCAAGGACGAACATTGCCCAGCAAACGGACCATAAAAATCTAAGCATGCCCGGAGCAGTGTGGATTCTTATCGGATGATTGGTATCGACTGTGAATGGCATACGATCCGTTTTGCTCCGAACGATCGACGACAGTGCGACGCTGCAGGGCAAAGGATAACGAAGCGGCGTTACTGAAGGCTTGCCACCTAGATAGTTCTTCATGGGATACAGCGGTACTGTCGGCCAATCGTATTGTGTGGCTTAAGATGTTTTGGTCACGACGTTATGGCCATGGTCATCGGAGACGATGTCTGGTTCGACTATCGCCAACGATGTGTTGATGGTTGGCGACCACCCGCCTATATTTTTTGATTGTATTTGCCGACTTCTGGGTGGGTCGACAGGGTCGCGTCGATGTCGGCGAAGATCGCGCGCATGTTGGCTTCCGACGCCGGGCTTTCGACGACGACGACGAGTTCAGGCTTGTTGGATGACGCGCGCACGAGTCCCCACGTGCCGTCTTCTAACATCATACGAATGCCGTTGACGGTGACGATGTCGATGATCTTCTGGCCAGCGACTTTGGTGCCGTTGTGAAAGCGTGCCGTGTAGTCGGCGATCACCTTGTCGACGACACCGTATTTGACTTCATCGGCACAGTGCGGCGACATGGTTGGCGAGCCCCAGGTCTTGGGCAGCGCATTCTTGAGATCGGCCATCGTCTTAGTTGGCGCGCGTTCGAGCATATCGAGAACGGCGAGCGCTGCCACGATGCCGTCGTCGTAGCCTCGGCCAAGGGGCGGCTGGAAAAAGAAGTGGCCGGATTTTTCAAAGCCAACCAACGCCTTGATCTCGTGGGTGTAGCGCTTCATGTAGGAGTGGCCGGTCTTCCAGTAGACGGCCTTGGCGCCCTGGGCTTTCAGCACCGGATCAGTGACGAATAGCCCGGTCGATTTGACGTCGGCGACAAACGTCGCGTTTTTGTGAATGGCTGAGATGTCGCGCGCCAGCATCACGCCGACCTTATCGGCGAAGATTTCATGGCCTTCGTTGTCGACAACGCCGCAGCGGTCGCCATCGCCGTCAAAGCCCAATCCGACGTCGGCCTTGTGGGCGAGCACGGCTTCTGAGATCGCATGAAGCATCTTCATGTCTTCGGGGTTGGGGTTATAGCGCGGGAATGAGTGATCGAGTTCGACGTCGAGTGGGACGACCTCGCAGCCGACGGCTTCAAGAATTTGCGGGGCGAATGCGCCAGCCGTGCCATTGCCGCACGCGCAAACGACCTTGAGCTTGCGCTTGAGCGGCGCGCGGTCGGTTAGTGCGTTGATGTAGCGGTCGGCGAAATCTTCAACGTAGATATACTTGCCGGCGCCCGGATGCGTCTTCCATGCGCCCTCAAGCACGATTTCCTTGAGCCGGGTCATCTCGTCGGGCCCGAAGGTCAAGGGACGGTTCATGCCCATCTTGATCCCGGTCCAACCGTTGTCGTTATGGGATGCCGTGACCATGGCGACGCCTGGAACGTCGAGGGCAAATTGCGCGAAGTAGGCCATCGGCGACAACGCAAGGCCAATGTCATGGACTTCAAAACCACCCATGATGAGCCCGTTGACGAGAGCCTGTTTGACGCTTGCCGAGTACCAGCGGAAATCGTGGCCGACGACGATGCGCTTTGGTACGCCGCGCTCATCAAACAGCGTTGCCATGCCAAGGCCGATGCAGTTCAATCCTTGGAGGTTGATCTCTTCGGGGAACAGCCAGCGGGCGTCGTACTCGCGGAAGCCGGTTGGTTTGACGAGCGGAAGGCGCTCAAAGTCGGCGGTGTTCGGCTTCAGGTCGGCGCGCGGGATCGGCAGCATGGGTGTCTCCGGCAAACGGTGTCAGCCCGGCTGCTTACCCGCAAATCTGCTGATGGTATACCGCACCGCAATCGTGCGGCCCCGGCATGGTGATGGTTGGTTCGCATGGGGGCGTTGGCGACCGCCGCAACGGTCGTCAAGCGGGCGTTGTCGGGTCGCTCAATCGGGCATCAGGGCTCAATCGTGGATGACGAGCCGACCAGCGCCACTTTCAAACTTCGTGACGCGCGATAGGAACGACATACCGAGCAGGTTCGTCCGCATGCGGCCGGGCTCTGAGACCGAGGCTTGAACGTTTCGCACTTGGATTGGCCCGATTTCGACGCGGTCGAGCGTCACGGGAGCCGCACGGGCTTGCCCGTTTGCCGTGTTGGTCACAAGCGTGAAATCGCTATCGCGCAGGTAGATGCCTAGCCGCTGGGCGTCCTCGTAGGTCAACGCAACGAGGGTCGCGCCGGTGTCGACGAGGGCATCAATCCGGCGGCCGTTGATTTCGACTTCGGCCTGATAGTGGCCGCTGCGATCAACGCGCAGTTCGACGACGGTCCCGCTGCGGGTTGAACTATTCAATTCTGGTTCGGCGACCGATGGTTTGAGCGCCAACTGGCGCTTTTCAGATTGGCCATCGATCGGCATCGCGCGTTCGATACCCGCAATCATCAGCGAAGATAGATTCGTGCGGATTAGATCATAGTTGAGAAACAGCGCGATGACGGCCGCCGCGCCGCACAGCCACGTTCCGAGCTCCAGCAGGAGGTTGCTCTCGTCGCCGTCGGAATCTCGCATGTACGCACGCCACGGTCTGAAACTGGCCGATCGCGATCAACTTCGAAACGTCATGAAGTCGCCCGAAACGTCATAGGACCGCAAACGGCTTAAGAAAGTCATACCGAGGAGGCTGTCTTTCAGGTTTCCCGGCATCGCGACGAGCGCATCGACGCGCTGGAAGGTGATGCCGCCGACCGAAATTCCGTCGAGACGGATGGCTGCGCAAAACGTTCGGCCGTTGGCGGTGTCGACGGGAATCGTAAACGAGAGCGCCGAGACGTCGATGCCAGCCTTTTGCGCGTCGCTTGACTTGAGGACGATCGAACTTGCGCCGGTGTCGACCAGCATTGGGATATTGGCGCCGTTGATATCAGCCCGCGCAAAGAACGATCCGCGGTTAGATCGTCGGATGCGGACGGTTCGCTCACCCTCTGCGCCAGCGACCTCGGTCGTGCCGTAGGGTGCGAATTCGCCGGTCACACGGGTCGCTACGTTGCGCAGGTCATCGCGGTAGGCGTAGATCGTAATGGCGCCCATAAAGAGCAGGCCCCAAATTGCCAAGTGGCCCATCGCGTCGGTGACCCGTCCGCGGTACTCCATGACCAATTTTGGCAAGAGCAGCATCACGAGGACGATCCAGGCGCCGATGAAGGCCATTTGACCGATGTCGTCCATAGTAGGCCTCCAGGTGCGGGCAGGGCGGCGGGTCAGGTTGGCGGGTTTAGTCGGGTTGCCAGGTTTGGTCGGGTTGCCAGGTTCGGTCGGGTTGCAGCGCCGTTTGCATCGCACTCCGCGTCTGAGATAGATTGGCCGACAGATTGCCGGTTTTGTGCGCAGCGGTCAGCGTGCGGCAACCCCACGGCTCGCATCGCTGCTTTTTGCTACCCTGCCTTTAACTGTGGCGCGTAATCCTGTCGGTAGCGCATCAAGGCGGCCGGGCAATAGCGCCATCAACTCGCGGCGCTGGTCAGCCGTCATTTGGAGCCAGCCGGCAATCTCAAAGCCCGTCCGCCCGCAGCCGAGGCAGAGCCCAGAGGTTGCGTCGATCTCGCAGATGCTGATGCAAGGTGTTTCCAAGGGTCGGTTCCGTGTTCGCCGGTTCTGAGAGCTTTGCCGTGCTGCGGGTGTTGCCGAGCTGTGGGGGTTGCCGAGCTGCGGGGGTTGCCATGGCTAAGGGGTTCTTCGAGGTGGCAGTTTGGCCGTGAACCGCATCGGCTCGCGTGTGGGCAAGATGTAGCGCTCAACCCGGGCATTTGGAAGGTGGTTGCTGAGCAAAGGTCGTGGCAAACTTAAGCGCGGATCACATCGCGCAATCGCGACGGCCGCTGGCGCTGGTCTGGCGCGGCTGTGATGGACGTTGGGCGCGGGACCGGGTGCGGGTTCGGAATCGGGTGCGGGTTCGGCTGACGCTGCATCCGGGCACGCAGATCCGGATTGCCTCTATGCCGTTCGGCGCCAAGCGGCTGGAGCGGGGGCGCGGCGGCCAGAACGCGCTGTTTGGGCAACACAACGGTCGCCTCGGTTCCGCGCCGGAGTTGGCTGCGCAGGCTGAACGAACCGTTATGCAACTCAACCAAACTCTGGACGATCGACAGGCCAAGCCCGGTGCCGCCTTCCGCCGTTTGTTGGGCCAGCGTTCCCTGCCCGAACGGCTGCAGAACTTTGGGGATTTCTTCGGCTGGAATGCCGGGGCCGGTATCGCGCACCGATAGCGTCTGTCCGCCGCCCGGCGCATCGGCCACCGTGACCGTGATCGTCCCGCCCATCGGCGTGAACTTCAGCGCATTCGACATCAAGTTGAGGCAGATCTGGCGCATGGCGCGCTGGTCGGCCCAAACGGGGGGCAAATCGTCAGACATGGCAAGTTCGAGTGTCAGGCCTTTGGCTTCGGCTTTCAGTTTCAGCAGCCGGTGGCAATCGTCGACAACGTCGGCAAGACGCAGGCGCTCCTCGGTCAGTTGATAGCGTCCTGCCTCGATCCGCGAGAGGTCGAGTATCTCGTTGATCAGGTTGAGCAAATGGCGGCCGCTGTCATGGATGTTGCCGGAGTATTCCTTGTAGATCGGCGTGCCGAGCGGGCCCATGACTTCGGCCTTCATCACTTCCGAAAACCCCATGATGGCGTTGAGCGGCGTGCGCAACTCATGGCTCATGTTGGCCAGGAACCGCGATTTCGAATTGCTTGCCGATTCAGCGCGCCGCCGCGCCTCATCTGAGATCGCCTTTTCCTCCTCGAGTGCAGCGATCAGAATATCCTTTTGTGCGCGGAACTTGAGCCGTTCCAGCGCCGTTGAGTAGAGGCCTTGCGCGAGCCACACAAAATAGAGGTGGACGCCGACCCCCATCGCCGCCAACGCCTGTAGAAACGGGTCGCCGACAACCCAGAGGCGCGCGGCGACAGCGACCGTCATCGGCACCGTGCCGGCCAGCAGAATGCCCGGTACGGTGGATGCGAACGTCATGCGGACCGAGATGACGACGATCAGGGCTGCGAATATAAACACGTTGGCTGTAAAAACCGATGTTTTCGTCGCGACCGGAGCTGGGCCAACCTCCACCAGCCAGCCAAGGATCGGTGACATATCCATGCCGATCAGCACGAAGCCCGCCCACGACAGACCCGTGAGGGCTTCGGTCGCCATAAAACGATTGCGCCAGCGCTTGAGGTTCTTGGGTGCATCGGGCGCTGCGAGATAGCGGCCGCATTGCCACAGCAACAGCGACTTTGAGACGATCACCATCGTCAACCAGACCAGCGCCTGATGGCGCGGCGCCCAAAACATACTGGCCAATGAAAAGATCAGCGCCAGCATTGGCATCGTGACGGCAGCTTTGAGCTCGTTGCGGGCGAAGATGCCCATCAGCTCATGTTCGAACTCTGGCTCGACCCCATTGCCTGACTGGAGCCGTCCGCGCACAGCCTTGAGCTCCGCTGCCCGGCGCCCATGGCGGGCGCGCGGCAGTTCGGCCGCTGGTGCAGCTTGCGGGTCGAGGTTAGCTTTCATCCCGCCTGGGCGTTGTTTTTTAGGACTAGGTCGAAACCGAAGACTGCCCCGTCAATCCTAAATAAACGGTATAGGAATGGATAATTATCAGGTTAATCCAGATGCCTAGGTACGATTGGCGGAACCGCCGTCGCAGCCGCTTTCTCGGCATTGGCATCGTTGCGGCGCTTGCGCTTGTGCTTGCAGCGATGAAAATCGCTGTCGACGTCTTTGGACGGTAACCCGGCAATGCTGCATGCGGTGCGGTGTCGTTCATGTCGATCCGGTGCTCAGGGTGATGATCATCAGGTTGCAATCAGGCGTTTGCATTCAGGAAGTTGCAATCACGGCGTTGCGTCCACCGTGGCAACTTGCGGCGCGCGCCACGTCCGGCGACGGGTTATGCACACCGCGACCCAAAAATTCGCACCGCGGTCGTCTGCAACCTGAAAGGCGTTTGATGCACCAGCAACGCGATCTACGACCCGCGCCGCCGATCATTGCCGCGGCAGGGCCGCTGTTGGCTGAGTATGACGTCGTATTCTGCGACGTATGGGGCGTCATCCACGATGGTGTCCACGCCTACCGCCCGGCCTGTGAGGCCCTCGTTCGCTTCCGCGCTGGCGGGGGTACCGTCGTGCTCGTTTCAAACGCGCCGGTGCCCAAAGCCCAGGTTGCGCGCATGCTGGAGAGCCGCAAGGTTCCAAGCGAAGCTTACGACGACATCGTATCGTCTGGCGATATTGCGCTTGCCCATGTCGCTGAACGCGATTACCGGGCGCTCCATTGCATCGGGCCAGCCGACCGCGACAGTGCGCTGTTTTCTGCGATTTCGGACCGCCGCGCCCAGTCTATCGATACCGCCGATGCGATTTTGTGCTCCGGCCTCGTTAACGATGCCGACGAGACCGCCGAGACCTACCGCCCGCTGCTTGAACACGCGCTCGCTCGCAGTTTACCGTTCGTGTGCGCCAATCCCGATCTTGTCGTCGACGTCGGCGGTAAACTCTACCTTTGCGCGGGGGCGATCGCGGACGTGTATCAATCGATGGGCGGGGCCGTGTATTGGGCTGGTAAACCGCATCCTTCGGCCTACGGCACCGCACGGGCTGTCGCCGAGACTTTGCGCGATCGATCCATTTCCAGCGACCGCATCCTGGCGATCGGCGATGCTGTGCGCACTGATCTCGCAGCTGCCTACGGCATGGGCATCGGTGCGCTATTTATTGCGGGTGGCATTCACCGGCACGAGACGATGACAAGCGAAGCAACGACGGGCGAAACAACGACGGGCGAAACAATGACGGGCGATTCGATCGATCCGGCCCGGTTGGCGGCGCTGTTTGCGCGTGAGGCAACCCCGGCTCTTGGCGCAATGGCGTACCTTGCGTGGTAATTGCCCGGCGGCCCCAAGGTCGGCCCCAAGGTCGGCCCCTGGCCGGCCCCAAGGTCGGCCCCTGGCCGCCACGGCCTCTTCAC
>JBBQNE010000041.1:0-22633 GCA_038329675.1 Hyphomicrobiales bacterium
CAGCGAAGCTGGCGCCGGTTGCCTGGCGTTTGAGGCAAGCGTTGGCCAACAGTTGCTATTCATCAACATGGGTGCGCCAGGGCCAGCCGATGACAACTGGCGCGCTGTTTCACGCGCGACCGCTAGCCACACCGGTGCGAGCCTGGGCGAGATGTCGTCGGCGCAATTGATGCGCGGGCACGGTATCGAAACGGACGGTCGCGCGATCCCGCTCGCGCTGTCGGGCGCCGTGCGCGTCTCCGTGCAGTCGGTTGAGGATGGCGTTGCGTTGGAGGCCTCGCACGAAGGCTATGCGGCGCGCTACGACCTGATCCACCGTCGCGTCGTCGGTGTCGATCGAACCGGTTCCATCGCGGGCACTGACCATTTCGAACCCCGCCAACGGGGCGCGGGCGCCGAGGAAGTGCCGTTTTCGGTTCATTTCCACCTCCACCCGTCGACGTCGGTTGCGGCCTCAGCCGAAGGCATGACGGGCCGCGCGGCCACACTCGTGCTAACGCTGGCCAATGACACGCGGTGGCTGCTTGAGGTCACAGGTGCGGCGACGTCGATTGAGGAGAGCACGTGTCTTGCGAGCAGCTCAGGGCCACAGCCGTCGCTGCGGGTCGTGGCCCGCGGTATCTCAACGGGCGGGGCAACGGTCGCGTGGTCGGTCCGGCGAGAGGCGTCGATCGAGCCACCGTCCAACCGAAATGAACCGGGTGAAAATACAGAGTTTGGCGACGGGCCTAACGAAGACGATAAACCGAACGAGTGTTAAAACGCCTGACGTTAGACGACCAAAATAATCTGACCGACATGAGCCGCCCGACATGAGCCGCCCGACATGAGCCGTCCGACATGAGCCGTCCGACATGAGCCTATCGACCCAGAAAGTACGCCGCGCGCTCCTGTCGGTCTCCGACAAAACCGGGCTGGTTGCGTTCGCCACCCGCTTGGCGGCGGCTGGCGTTGCGCTCGTCTCAACGGGTGGCACGGCTGCCGCACTGACCGATGCAGGTCTGACCGTGGTCGATGTCGCCCATGTCACTGGGCTACCTGAAATGATGGATGGCCGCGTCAAGACGCTCCATCCCAAAATCCACGGCGGGCTACTGTCGATCCGCGGCAACGGCGAGCATGAGGCCGAAGCCGAACGCCACCATATCGAGCCGATTGATCTGCTCGTCGTCAACCTCTACCCGTTTGAAGAAACGCTGGCGCGCGGGGCAAACTACGACACGCTCATCGAAAACATCGACATCGGCGGCCCGGCGATGATCCGCGCGGCTGCCAAAAACCACGTCGCGGTGACCGTCGTCGTCGACCCCGATGACTATGATCGCGTGCTCGATGAAATGTCGGCCTATGGCGGGGCGACCTCACTCCCGTTACGCACGCATTTGGCCGCCAAAGCGTTCGCACGAACAGCGTCCTACGATGCCAGCATCTCAAGCTGGTTTGCCCGCACGCTGGAGGACCCTGCGCCCACTTGGCGCGCCTTTGGCGGCAAGCTCGGCACGCGGTTGCGCTACGGCGAAAACCCACACCAGTCGGCCGCCGTTTATCTGCTGCCCGACCGCCGACCGGGCGTCGCCAGTGCCGAACAGCACCAGGGCAAAGAGCTGTCGTTCAATAACTTGAACGATACCGACGCTGCTTTTGAACTCGTCGCCGAGTTTTCGAGCGAAGATGCGGCCGCCGTCGCAATTGTCAAACACGCCAATCCGTGCGGCGTTGCAACCGGCGCAAGCTTGAAGCAGGCCTATCTTCGCGCGCTCGCCTGCGACCCACAAAGCGCCTTTGGAGGCATCATTGCGCTCAATCGACCAATCGATGCGGAGGCAGCCGAAGAGATCACCAAGATCTTCACCGAAGTCGTGATCGCGCCATCGGCAACGCCAGAAGCCATGGCAATTTTTGCCCGCAAGAAAAACCTGCGCTTGCTGACGACCGGCGGTCTACCGGACGTGCGCGGTATCGGCGTCCAAGTCCGCTCGATCGCAGGTGGGTTGCTCGTTCAATCGCGCGACAACGCAACCGTCGACGATCTGACGTTGACGGTTGTCACCCGTCGAACGCCAAGCCCACGTGAGTTGGCCGACCTCAAGTTTGCGTTCCGAGTCGCCAAGCACGTCAAATCGAACGCCATCGTCTATGCCAAAGACGGTGCGACCGTCGGCATCGGCGCTGGCCAAATGAGCCGCGTCGACAGCGTCCGGATCGCCGCCTGGAAAGCGGAGGAAGCCGCCAAGCTGGCTGGCAGTTCGCTCCCCTTGGTCCAGGGCTCGGTGGTGGCATCGGACGCGTTTTTCCCATTCGCTGACGGGCTCATAGCTGCCGCAGAAGCGGGTGCAACAGCCGTCATCCAGCCAGGCGGGTCGGTCAAGGACGACGAGGTGATCGCGGCGGCCGATGCGCGCGGCTTAGCGATGGTGTTCACCGGCGTCCGCCATTTCCGGCACTGAGAGATGACCGGACCGCAACCCATCCCCGGCGTCGCCGCGCCCCATGACCGCCCTCCCGACACCGCCACTTTGCCAACGGTCGCGCTCCGGCCAGCCACCGCCCGCGATTGGCCGCGCATCGACCGCTGGTTGAGCGAACCCGAGATCGCTAACTGGTGGGGCAGCCGCGCGTCCGCACAAGCCGCCATCATCGCCGCACTTGATGCGCCAATGGGTCTAGCTTCAATGCTGACCATCGGCCGGGATGACGTCGGCTATGCCCATGCGCTCGATACCGGCAACGGCGGCGGGCTACCCGGCGTAACAGGCCTCGAGGGCTGCTATCGCATCGACGTGTTTGTTGGCGAGAGACAACAACGCGGACGCGGCATCGGGGTGGCAGCGCTGCGGTTGATTGTAACGGAAGTGTTTCAAACAACACTTGCCCCAGCCGTCGTTTCGATCGTCTCGATCCGCAATGAGGCAGCCGTGCGCGCGCACGAAAAGGCTGGTTTCCGCTGGGTCAAGGTCGTGTCCGACCCGCTGCTTGGCCCATGTTGGCTGCTCCGTCACGAACGCTGCCCAACTTAAGCGCTTAGCTGTTTGAAAGGGCAGATCACGGCAATTGCCGACGGACCGATCAGATATATGACCGAAGCAAGACCATGCGTGCCGGCGCCCATTGCGACCGGAGCTCGGCTCGGCGGCCCGGCGGCTCGAAGGCTCGAAGGCCGTTAGCGATTTGTTCGCCGGTGCCGAACTATTGCGAACCAAGTCATTTTTCCCCATATCGGACATATGCAGAGACCATTCGTCCATCCAGCGATCGAAGATATCCGCCTCGAGAGCGTTCTCTACGCCCTCGCTGATCCGGTGCGTCTCCAAATCGTCAAGAAGCTGACCACGCGAGGCTGCCCAACCAACTGTCAGACGGCTGCGCCCGATAACCTGCCAAAGTCGACCCAATCGCACCATTATCAGGTGTTGCGCGAAGCCGGCCTGATCCGCTCGGAGCGTCGCGGCACTGAAGTCGTCAACACGCTGCGGTGCGCCGAGATCGACGTGAAATACCCAGGCCTCGTCGCGTCGATCATGCGCGCAGCTAACCTCTGCGATGGACCAACGGACGTCTAAGCCCTCGCCGCTGAGGCTCGGTACGTCGCTAAGAAATCCGAACCTTAACGAAACGTTTTCTGCCCCGCGCTAAGCTCAAGGCAGTGAGGTTTCGCGGAGACCGGCCGGGCATGGACACGCATCGAAACGGGGATGGAGGCATGGCCCCCAGCATCGACTGGCATCGCATTCCAAATTCGATCCCAGCCTTGTCTTTAGCCAGTTACGTCGCCATGGCGCTTTGGGTTGGCGTCCCACTGGCGGGTATCGCGCTCGGTTTAGGTTACGCCGTGCTCACCCTTGCCGTCGCGATGGCGTTCGGCACACCGCCGGGAATCGCAAAACTCACCGCATCGTTTGCGCCCTGGCTCGGCCCCGTCGGGACGGTGATCTTCTTCAGCGTGACAATGCTTTCGGCGGGGACTTACGGCTTCGTCACCCGTCCACGGGGCCAGCGCGGCCGCGTGCCGTATTTACCGTTTGCGCTGGTCTGGACCATCGCCTTCGTATTGACCGGCGCCTTTGCCCATGGCCTGCGCGGCTGACATCTTCGAGCGCTCAATCGACTTCAGACGTGCTCATGGAACCGCCGTCGTCAGTTGCAGCGCGTGCAGCACCCCGCCCATGCGCCCGCCCAGCGCCTCATAGACCATCTGGTGTTGTTGCACGCGCGACTTGCCCACAAATGATGTTGTGACGACGTGGGCAGCCCAATGGTCATTGTCACCGGCCAGATCGCGCAGCGTCACTTCGGCATCGGGAAACGTCGCCTTGATCAAGCGCTCGATCTCGCTGGCTTCCATCGGCATGTCGTCTCTCCACAAAAATCGGGCGCCAATCGGCGGGTGCTTATGACGGCCGACAGGATCGAAAATGGCCATCCAAGCGGGTTGAGGGAACTGAACCGCGCGGCGGTCGTTGATGGGTACAATGATTAAGCTGCGCTTTCCTATCCCGATTAAAGGACCCAAGTAATGTCCAGATCTTCCAGCGTTGACCGTTGCGTAAACAGGCCTCGCACAATTTGGATGAGGTCTGGCTGCTTGACTTCTGGCTTCATGTCGTCTGGCTGCAATGTGCCGTCGCTGCAAGTTTTGCTGAGATCAGCGGTGGGTGCGCTTGCAATGACTGTGTCCAGCCTGACCCCCATAGGCGCGATTGCCCAGCCAGCCGTACAGCCCCCGATTTCTCCGCCAATTAGCTCGCCGACCGCTGGCTCTCCAACGGGTAGCGCAAATTGCCCGCCAATCAGCGGTGATGCGAAAAAGCCCGCTGTCGATGGAGCGGACGCCAAAACCGTCGTGCCAATTGAGCGGTCGGCCATTTTGCCGTCGGCTGGTAACCACGCGCAATCGGCCGCTCCTACCGTTCAGCAGGATGGCAAACCCCTTCGCGCTGCAACCGACTGCCCCATGACGCCAGGCAATCCGAATGCTCTCAATCCCGGTGCGGCCGCCGCTGACATGCCGGATGTGTCAAAGCCCAGCGCGGTTCAGCCGTCGCGATAGGTCAACTACCGGCGCGACTGTACGTGTCCGTCTCGCCTCAATGAGCAACTGGCTCACTTCACGCCAAGCAATTCGACCTCAAACAGCAACGTTGCACCCGGCGGGATGAGACCCCCACCCGCACCGCGTGCGCCATAGCCAAGGTCGGCTGGAATGATGAGCGTTCGCTTCCCGCCGACTTTCATCGTCGCGACGCCCTCGTCCCAACCTTTGATGACGCGGCCTGCACCGATAGGAAATTCAAACGGGCTTCCGCGATCGACCGAACTGTCGAACTTTTTACCCTTAACGCCATTGGCATAGAGCCAGCCCGTGTAGTGCATGACGCACGTTTGACCGGTGGTGGGCGAAGCGCCCGTTCCAACGATGGTGTCGGTGATACGCAGGCCGGAAGAAGTCGTGGTCTCAGTCACGGGTTGTCCTGTGGTTTGTGCAGATGCGGGTGCGGCGACGGCAAGGGCGATGCCGCATGCTGTCGCAATGGCTATGGCCAAACGATTTAAGGCGAGCATCGGTAAGCTCCGGCATGTCGCTACATACGTCAGCGACGTTTCAGTTTCAGCGCGTCGGGTTTGTGCGTCGGGATGCCGGTGACGTCAACCGTCTGCATCGCCTGCCATAGGTCATAGTTAGATTGCATCCGGTGCCAAAGCATTGGCCCATTTCCTAACAACTTGCCGATGCGAACAGCCATTTGAGACGTGATCGGCTGCTTTTCGTTCAAAATATCATAAAGCGTTTGTCGCGAAATACCGAGTTGATCGGCAATCTCTGTCCGCGATAGGGGCAGGGCGGGAAAGGCGATATCACGCAAAACAGCACCAGGGTGCGTGGGGCACCGCAAATGCGAACGGTTGTTGGACGTATTCATATTCTTACAACTCTTCAAAGAGCAGGCGAGCTGCGTCTGATGGTCTAATGTGCGTCAGTTAGCTCAGTTCACAAGTTCGAGGTCAACTTCGATGGCATCCTGCCCGTTCCAGCTGAAAGAGATGAGCCAGCGATCCGAAAGGCTTACTCCATATCTCGGCTTTCCGTCCTCAAGCCAATCATCAAAACGAATGCCTGCAAAGTTGGCATCATGCGGTTTCTCAGAACCGTTCAGGATATCGAGCACAACGTTTATTTCCCGTGCAATGTCCATTTTATATGGCAGCGGCTCCGCTAATTCCCAGAACTTACCAAGCGCAGTGCTTCGAAATGACCGGATCAGCGGAATGCTCCGTGAGTGTACAAATGCCAAAGCGCACCAAGTCACAACTCCAGACCGCATTCGATGGCGACCGAATGTTCTTGCCAAGTGTAAGCTTTCACCTGACACATGTCAACGATAGCCTTACCCGCCCATAAATCCTGGCAACCAGCTTTCGTGGGCGGCGCGAAGGTCGTCGAGCGTTAGGGGTGGTTCGCCCGGTTTGACAATTGCAACGCCGCCGACCCGGCCAACGATACGCGCTGGCAACGCCAATAGCCGGGCTCGTTCCATGATGATTTCTGCACGCTGGGGCGCAACAGAGACTACATATCGCCCTTGGTCTTCGCCAAACCAAATCGCGTGGGCAGGCAGTTTGCCCTCGTAGGGGAAAAGTTCAACGCCAAGCCCCGCCTCGGGGATTGCACCGGGTTCGCCACCAGCGAGCGCCATCTCGGCCAGAGCGACCAGCAACCCGCCGTCTGAGCAATCGTGGACGGCTGAAACTTGGCCCTCGCGGATCAGCGCGCGGATCAAACGACCAGCCTTTAACTCGTCGCCAAGATCAACTGGCGGCGGGGCCCCCTCGAGCTTGCCGACGATGATCTGCTGGTACAGCGATTGGCCGAGCCAACCCTGCTCGCGGCCGATCAGAATCAGCAGGTCGCCAGCCCGTGTCAGACGGATCGTGCCGAGCTTCGAGACATCGGGCACTTTACCGACGCCGCCAATCGCTGGCGTTGGCGGTATGCCCACTCCAGCCGTCTCGTTATAGAGGGAGACGTTGCCCGATACGACGGGATAGTCGAGCACGCGGCAGGCATCCGCCATGCCCCGGCAGGCGGCTGCGAATTGCCCCATAATCTCGGGCCGTTCGGGGCTTGCAAAGTTCATGTTGTCGGTAATCGCGATTGGGTCAGCACCGACCGCACACAAATTGCGCCACGTCTCGGCGACGGCCTGGCGAGTGCCCATCTCCGGGTCGGCAAAGCAATAGCGTGGGGTCACGTCGCATGTTGCTGCAATCCCCTTGGTCGTTCCGTGGACCCGCACGACGGCCGCGTCCCCGCCCGGGCGTAGCACCGTGTCGCCCATCACCATGTGGTCGTACTGCTGCCAAATCCACTTGCGCGAAGCGAGCTGGGGATGCGCCATCATCTGCTTCAGCGCGCCGAGCACGCCATCGACGGGGGCTGGCACCCACTCGGGCAGCACCTGTTTGGGTGGCGTCGGCGGGAACCAAGGCCTCTGATACATCGGCGCGGAGTTGGCGAGTTTATCAACGGGCAGATCGGCTTCAACGATGCCGTTGTGCGTGACGACCATCCGGCCGGTGTCGGTGGTGATGCCGATCACGGCAAAATCCAGCGCCCACTTGCGAAAGATCGCCTCGGCTTGGTCTTCTCGGCCGGGCTTCAAGATGACGAGCATTCGCTCTTGGCTTTCCGACAACATCATCTCGTAGGCCGACATGCCGGGCTCGCGTTGCGGCACGTGGTCGAGCGTAAGCGCGATACCAACGCCGCCCTTGTCGGCCATCTCAGATGTCGATGACGTGAGGCCAGCAGCGCCCATATCCTGGATGGCGATGATGGCGTCGGTCGCCATCAGTTCGAGGCACGCTTCGATCAGCAGCTTTTCGGTGAACGGGTCGCCGACTTGAACGGTTGGGCGCTTTTCATCGCTATTCTCGTCGAA
The DNA here is from genome assembly GCA_038329675.1 of Hyphomicrobiales bacterium. Classification (GTDB taxonomy): domain Bacteria; phylum Pseudomonadota; class Alphaproteobacteria; order Rhizobiales; family Hyphomicrobiaceae; genus JANXVY01. The sequence goes on from JBBQNE010000041.1 coordinate 7,938, forward strand.
TTCAGCCGACGCCATTGTCGCGCCGTGGATGCCATCGCGCCCCGTTTTGCTGCCAACGTAGACGACCGGCAGGCCGACTCCCTTGGCGGCTGAATAAAAAATCTTATCGGCTTTCGCCAAGCCAACGCACATCGCGTTGACGAGGATGTTATTGTTGTAGCCAGCGTCGAAATTCGTCTCACCGCCGACCGTCGGCACGCCAACGCAATTACCGTAGCCGCCAATGCCAGACACCACGCCCGAAACGAGATGGCGCGTCCTGGGGTGGGACGGATCGCCAAACCGCAACGCGTTGAGGTTCATCACCGGCCGCGCGCCCATCGTGAACACATCGCGCATGATGCCGCCAACGCCCGTCGCCGCGCCCTGGTAGGGCTCGATGAAAGATGGATGGTTATGGCTCTCCATCTTGAACACGGCGCAATCACCATCGCCCAGATCAACGACACCGGCGTTCTCGCCGGGCCCTTGGATCACGAGCGGCCCCGTCGTCGGCAGCGTCTTCAGCCAGACGCGCGACGATTTGTACGAGCAATGTTCGCTCCACATGACCGAGAAGATACCGAGTTCCAACAGCGTCGGTTCGCGCCCGAGGATCTTCAATAGCCGCGGGTACTCGTCGCCCTTAAACCCGTGCGCTGCAATCGACTCTGGCGTCAGGTGCGGTGCGACGGCGGCGGCTTCGGAGGCTGAAATTGGGGCTGAGACGGGGTCCGAAATTGGGGCATTCATCGGGCAGGACGATCCTCAACATGAGCGGGCCCAGCGCTTATAGGACGGCCGCCAGCGTTTGTCGCGGGGACGTCAAACGGCCGCGATACCGCAGGTTTTAGGTTTGGCGATTAGCGGTTTTGATTGTTTTGCCTCGACGACTTCTGAGTGAGCTTGTCAGGCCTCAAGCACCAAGCCATCCAAAAGGCCTTGAGGACGTCCAGTCGCTTGTCTTGGCATTCACCGCCGCCACGGTTCCCGTCGCAAAATAACGGCCGCGATGATGATCGCAACGACGTGCAGAGCGGCAGCGACCAGGAACGGTAAGCCAGGCGGCGCCCAGGAAGCAGCCGAGCCGATCGCATAGGCATAAACGCCAGCAAACAGCAGTGGACCGATGGTTTCAGCGATCGCGTGAAGAGCCGCGACCGCGCCTTGGAGTTGGCCGTATTCGTTGCTCGCGACCTCGCTCGACATATAAGACTGAGTTGGCCCTTCGACGAGCCCCCATAACGTGATCGCGGGAATCGCTGCCCAGATAACGTAGCTCGACGGCGCGAGCCCATACATGACGAACCCAATGATCCCGAAAACATAGCCGAGCAACAACGTGCGCCGGTTGCCGAGCCTCTTGACGGTTGGGCCCATAATGAGCCCCTGGACGATCGCGAGGCCAACGCCGATGGCAGCGAACGTCAGCCCCGTGGTCAACTCCGACCATTTGAACGCATGTGACGTGTACAGCACGAAGGCTGCCGGCAGCGACACCAGCGCCAGCTGATCGAGCAAACTGACGATCGACAACCACGCCAACCGCGGCGTTCGCCGCAACAGCATCAGCGACGCGAACGGGTTGGCACGCCGCCACGAGAACGCCATGCGGTTTTCAGCAGTCAGGCTTTCGGGCAGCACGAAGCAGCCGTAAATGAAATTAATCAGGCTCAGGACGGCTGCCAGGATGAACGGCACCCGCGGGCCGATCTCAGCCAGGGCCCCGCCGATCGCTGGCCCCATAATGAAGCCGAGCCCGAACACCGCCCCGATCCGCCCGTAGGCTGCTGCTCGATCGCCCTCGGGCGTCACGTCCGTCACGTAGGCGTAGGCGGTTGCAAACGTCGCGGCCGTAAATCCCGCCACAATCCGTCCGACCAGCAATAGCCACAGGGTCGGCGCGAAGGCCATCAGCAGGTAATCGAGACCGAGACCAAGGTTCGATATCAAGATCACCGGCCGCCGCCCAAACCGGTCGGACAACACGCCAAGGAATGGCGAGCCAAAAAGTTGAGCAAGCCCCCAGGCAGCCCCAAACCAGCCGACGAGCTGGGCGGCAAGCACGGCATCACCCGGCACGAAGCTCTCAATCAATTTCGGCAGCGCGGGCAACATGATGCCAATCGCAATCGAATCGAGCAGCACAGTGAACAGGACAAAAATGCTTGCAGCCCGCCCATGGCGCGGCGCCCGATCGCTGTTGGCCGGTTGACCCATCCGCAGCCGGCGATCTGGAAGCACGTGCGCGCGCGGCTGTTCACCGGGCTGCTGCCATGAAGCCGCGCTGCTGCGGTCCTGAACTCTCTGGTCCTGAACTCCGGGGTCCTGAACTCTGGCGTCCTGAACTCTGGGGTCCTGAACTCTGACATCAGGAGGGTCGCCCGGGTTGGTGGTGTCGGTAGCGATTGCTGGCGGTCTTTCTTTCACGCCTTTGGCGGTCAGGCGTTGACGTGGTCAACACGATGCCGACCCTTCGAGCAAACCGATACGCCAATGCCCGCACCTGGGCTACCCGCCCCTGTCGATTGTCATCATGGCGTACACGGCAAAGTGCACCGTCAATAGCAGCCAGCAATACAACCGTTGCGGTTCGACGGGTGGGCTACGACGCCGGTTTCAGAGGTCCGTGCCGTGCCACGGTTGCCATAGGCCAACGTTCGGATCGCTTTTGGGCCCTCCCCGCCGCCTTTAACAACACTAACCGTGACCGGCTTGGGCAGCGCGAGCGGTGCATCGCTCGAGGGCGAAGCAATCGCTGGGGGCTGCGCCCGCGGACTGGCCGGCTGCTGGTTGCCTGGGCGGTTCGCCTGGGCGTTTGCCTGACCGATCAGGATGAAACGGAAAACCGGTATGTGCTTGTAATTCCAATCTAAAATTGTCGAGGTTCTGTAGTTCCGATGTTCGAGGGGTCGAATGGCACGAACCGCAAACGTTCATTGCTTCGGCCGTGCAGGTTGTCGACGCAAGATAGCGAGTTCTGAGTTCGGCCCGGAAATCTGGGGTTTGAACTCATAACCGCTACGGGTCGGACTTTGTGCCATCTCAAGGCCCGGATACTTTGAGAAAGCACTCGCGCTGTGGATCCACGCCGTTATAGCCTTGCGTCTGTCTCCGTTACCGGGAACACGCCTTTGACATCGTAGACGAAGCCGCCGGGTTTCAGATGCGCCCTGATCGCGTCAATCCCTGCTTTGACGAACGGCGCGTGGCGCACGCCGTCAAACACGCCCTTCGATGACGTATCGGGCCAATCATTGACGATCTCGACGCCGTACTCATGACGCGCCTCGTTGCGGTCTGCGAACGGGTCAAAGATCACGATCTCGCCAATGAACGCGGCGAGATCGGCCACCAGGTCGGCGATCTTGGTGTTGCGCGTGTCCGGGCAATCTTCCTTGAACGTGAAGCCCAGCACCAATAACCGCGCGCTATCAACAACGACTTTCCGTTTGAGCATCAGCTTCAAAATGTCGTGCGCAACGAACTGCGCCATGCCGTCGTTGGTCCGCCGCCCGGACAGGATCACCTGCGGGTGGAACCCGATCATGTTGGCCTTGTGGGTTAGATAATAGGGGTCGACGCCAATGCAGTGCCCGCCGACCAGCCCTGGCCGATAGCCGTGGAAATTCCACTTGGTGCCAGCCGCCTCCAGCACTTCCCGCGTCTCGATGCCCATTTTTTTGAGCAGCATCGCCAGTTCGTTGACGAGCGCGATGTTGACGTCGCGCTGGATGTTTTCGATGACCTTGGCGGCCTCCGCTACGCGGATCGAACTCGCCTTGTGCGTACCGGCGGTAATGATCCGGGCGTAAACCGCATCGACCAGATCGGCGATCTCGGGCGTCGAGCCCGACGCGATCTTCTTGATGCTCGGCAGGCGATGCTGGTGGTCGCCGGGGTTGATCCGCTCGGGGCTATAGCCAGCATAAAAGTCGACGTTAAACGTCAGCCCTGACACCCGCTCGACGATCGGGATGCACACTTCTTCCGTGGCCCCTGGGTAAACGGTCGATTCGTAGACGACGATGCCGCCTCGACGGATTGCCCGGCCAACGGTTTCGCTGGCCTTCTCCAGTGCGGTCAGGTCGGGCCGTTTGGCGGTGTCGATCGGCGTTGGCACCGTGACGATGAAAAAGTTGCACGCGGCGAGCTGGTCCCGATCGGTCGCGAACGACAGGTGCTTGGCCGCCGCCATCTCCTCGTCCGTCACCTCGCGGGTGCGGTCGATGCCGTTCTGCAACTCCGCGATGCGTTTGGGATCAATGTCGAAGCCGGTAACGGGGAATTCTCGCGCGAAGTAAGCGGCAAGCGGCAAGCCAACGTACCCGAGGCCGATCACGGCGATTTTGATGTCGTCGATGTTCGCCATAACCATCCGGTATCCCTCGCCCCGCACACTCGCTTGAGCGCCACGGTGACCACCCTGCGTTGGACAGAGTCAATCGGCACGCACACGAGCCCCAAGCAGGCGGGTGGGGCAATATCGGACGACGGCGTGAAACGTTGAAACGAAGCGTCATGCTGAAGGTTCGTTTTCAACATGACACGCTGCAAGTTCTATTCGCGAACCGACTTGCCAGGCTCCGTGGAAGAGCTGAAACCGCTGATTGATAACGGGCAGGTAACCTACAATTTCACCCGTCCACACGGCGCCTTTTTCGGATTGATTAAGCGATTGCCAGAGATCAACGATGCGGCCGATAGAGCAAGTTTAGAGCTGTCGACCCGATACGTAGGCTACTCTCAAGCCTGATGAGCGCCGCAGCCACACAGCCGCGCCGACGCGCAGCGGATGGAGCGCCGGGAGCGCACCTCAACGTTCCCGTAGCTGGACAGTGGCGCCCTCTGCCTGTTCCGATCCTCGCATGTCCACTCCCGGTCGGACCCATCATGTTCACACAGCTTCGTCAGCCGCTCGACGATTTTTTATCGGCCTGAAACAGCCGTACTGCAATCCCTGATTTCTTTTTGAAATGCTGAATACGACTGTATCAAGCCGTCTCGCAACGTCGTCCGTGCCTGCCATCCGCGCGCCGACATTCGCCCGATATCGACAAGCTTTCGCGGTGTGCCATCCGGTCTCGACTTATCGTACGAAATAGCGCCTTCGTAACCTACAACGTTTGCAACCAATTCGGCAAACTCAGAGATTGCAATGTCTAGGCCCGTACCGATGTTCAGAATGCTCTCCTCGGAATAGTGCAACATTGCGAATATACAAGCGTCCGCTAGGTCATCGACGTAGAGAAACTCGCGCCGGGGCGTGCCGGTGCCCCACACCATTACCTCAGGGGCGCCGTCAATCTTCGCTTCGTGAAACCGCCGGATCAGGGCCGCGACGACGTGGCTGTTCTCGGGATGATAATTGTCGCCAGGCCCGTAGAGGTTGGTCGGCATGACGGAGATGAAGTCGCAGCCGTATTGCGCGCGATAAGTCTCACAAAGTTTGATGCCCGCTATCTTCGCGATGGCGTAAGGCTCGTTGGTTGGCTCGAGCAGACCGGTCAGCAACGACTTCTCGTGTATCGGCTGAGGGGCAAGTCGGGGATAAATACATGTTGAACCGAGGAACATCAGCTTTTCGACGTTGTGCACGTAGGAAGCGTGAATCGTATTCGCGGCAATCATTAGATTGTCATAGAGAAACTCGGCGCGAAGAGTGTTGTTTGCAGCTATGCCGCCAACCTTTGCCGCTGCGACGAAAACTGCATCAGGCTTGGCTTGACGCATCCAGCGGTCGACGGCCGCCTGATCAATAAGGTTCAGTTCAGCTCGGCACGCCGTCAGAACCTCGCAGTTCTCGGCGGCAAGGCGTCTAACTAGGGCCGATCCCACCATACCGAGATGGCCAGCGACCCATACACGCTTGCCGGTGAGGGAGTACAGTTCAGCGAGCATTATTACTTCTTTCCCTGCTGCGCCGAGAACTCCATCATCTCTTGATAAAGATCAAGAACGGATGCTGGCACCGTACCGCGCCTGTCAGATTGAACCTCCACCGCCGACTGTAAACGTGGCTTGTATGAAAGCGAGGCGAGAAGTTGAACGGCGCCTTCGATGCGACGACCAGATAACAACAGCGCCGCGCCACGCTCTAGTGCCAAATATGCGCGGAGCCGACGCCACGCTGCATTGGGCAAAGCCAAGTCCGAACCCGGATTGAATTTTTCTTCAATCAGTTCGCAGGCGGCGGAAACCGTCTCGTAGCGCGCTGAGTTGGACGGAGCGATTATGGTGCTGGCAACGCTGTCGACATGCAGCTGACCGCCCAGCCTTCCAAACCGGATGAACCAGTCCAAATCCTCAAGTCGACGGAGGCGATGGTCGAAGGGCCCTACAACGTCGAAGATCGAACGCTTAATCAGCAGCGCAGAACCCGGGCAGAACCAGCACCCGCTGGCAAAATCTACAGTCGTGCGCCCAGGCCTAGGAACACGGACTTCGAGCCTTGCGTTCAAGCTGTTAGGGTAATAGAAACTGCAGACAAGCGCGATCATGTCGTGTGGGTGGACGCGCTCTATCTCGCGAAGATACTGGATCTGGCCTGCAAGCTTGTCCTTTAGCCAGATATCATCCGAGTCGAGGAAGGCAATGTACTGGCCCCTCGCGGCGCGCACCCCGGCGTTACGCGCTGCCGACGGCCCACCATTCTCATTGAGCCTTATGATCCGAACGACCGGGTGATTTGAAGGAAGCGTCAGCTCTGGCTCAGACGCGTCGTCGACCAACAATATCTCAACATCGCCAGGCGCCAGACCCACCTGCCCGACAACTGTTTGCAGGGCCCGTTCCGCCATCTTTGGCCGATTAAAGACTGGTACGACGACGCTGATCAAGCTGTGTCCTTGTCTATGCGCTCGCTGGTACCGCAACGTCGTCATGGTTTATGTGCGTTTGGCTGTCAATCGCCGGTGGCGGTCCTGGTCCTCATCGAAACGACACCGGAGGGCAAGAAGGAATTGCTCGGCTTCACCGACGGCGCCCGCGAAAGCGCGCAGGATTGGCGCGAGCTGCTGCTCGATCTGAAAGCGCGCGGGCTCATTGTGTCGCCGAAGCTCGCCGACGGCGCGCTCGGCTTCTGGAAGGCGGTCGGCGAGCTGTGGCCGCCCTGCGCCGAGCAGCGCTGCTGGGTCCACAAGGCCACCAACGTTTTGAACAAGTTGCCGAAGAGTCAGCAGCCGAAGGCCAAACGCAGTCTGCAGGAGATCTGGATGGCCGACACCAAGGTCGCGGCCGAGACCGCATTCTAAGTCTTCATCGAGCTTACGCGTTGAAGTACGAAAAGGCCGCCGAGTGCCTCGCCAAGGATCGCGACGCGCTGCACGCCGTCTACGACTAGACGCGCCATGCGTGTCGCGCTGCATCTTGGCGATGGTCAGTTTGAGGTTTGGGATTTGGCCATCGATGACGAGATACTCGACTTGCGTAAGTCGTTTGGTGTAAGCCGGACACTCGTAGTTCGGCGGCGCTAGCAGAGACCCGCAGTGGTTTCATGCGAAGTGTCTCGGGGCTCAGTCTCACTTGAGCCGAACGTGCCATGGCGGAAAGTTTGCTCGTGACAAATCTAGAATTGGCGGCCGGCAAAGTCGCGCTGATTACAGGTACGACGGGACAAGATGGCGCCTACTTGGCGGAACTTCTACTGTCAAAGGGCTACGTGGTCCACGGCCTCAAGCGCCGCTCGTCATCGTTCAATACGGGACGAATCGACCATTTGTATGTGGACCCACACGAACCGGCCGCCAGATTGCGATTGCACTATGGTGACATGACCGACTCGACAAATTTGATCCGAGTAGTTCAGGAGGTGCAGCCTGACGAGATCTACAATCTTGCCGCACAAAGCCACGTGCAAGTTAGCTTCGAGACAGCTGAGTATACGGCCAACGCGGACGCGGTTGGAACCTTACGGCTTCTGGAGGCGATCCGCATCCTGAAGCTAGAGAGCCGGACGCGTTTCTATCAAGCTTCGACATCTGAGTTGTATGGCAAGGTTCAGGAGACGCCGCAGTCCGAGCGAACTCCGTTTTATCCGCGATCGCCTTACGCTGCGGCGAAGCTCTATGCCTACTGGATTACAATTAACTATCGTGAAGCCTATGGCATGCATGCGTCCAACGGTATTCTCTTCAATCACGAGAGTCCAATCCGAGGGGAAACTTTTGTCACTCGAAAGATCACGCGTGCGGTGGCCGCAATAGCTCACGGCAAACAAGATTGCCTTTATCTCGGAAATTTAGATGCCAAACGGGACTGGGGACACGCTCGCGACTATGTGGAGGGGATGTGGCGGATCGTCCAGCAGAACGACCCTGATGACTTCGTGCTGGCAACTGGAGAGACACATTCGGTACGCGAGTTCGTCGAATTGGCGTTTTCTGAAGTAGGTCGTGAGATCGAGTGGAGCGGGACAGGCACAGAAGAGATTGGGGTCGACGCGTCAGGCGCTACTCTAGTTCGAATCGACCCGCGTTATTTCCGCCCGACAGAGGTCGATCTGCTTCTAGGCGATGCGACGAAAGCTCATCAGAAGCTGGGCTGGCGCCACAAGACAACGTTTCGCGAGCTGGTAACGGAAATGGTCGCGGCGGACATGACGGAAATGAATGGTGGCTCTGCCAAGAGTGGACTGGTCGGTCGAGCGGCGGGCGATTGAACCTGCATTGTGAAGCGCCGCGAAGGCGGCGGAGGTACCCAACGGCTCCCGTCAGCAGGCATCCGTGGAGATCTGAATGTTGTTTCGTCTCGCGCGACGATTGAAGCGCCAGAATGATTACAGGAGGTTTGTGGCTAACGGTCGAAAGCCTTGGACACCGGGTTACGACGAGTACAAGCGACGGAGTATCGCTGCGGCTATTGCAGATCCGAGTTTCGAGCCTTCCCGCCTCCCTCCTGGTTTTGGCTTCCGGGTCGACGAACGGATCGTTGAATACTCGTGGTTTTTTTTCCGATTGTCGCCTGGCTTCGGCCGCGTTTTGGATGCTGGATCGACACTCAACCACGACTTCATCCTCTCGCATCCAAAGTTGCGGGAGAAGAAGCTCTACATTTCCACGTTGGCTCCTGAAGGATATGCAGACTGGAAATCGGGTGTCGGCTACGTTTTCGAGGATCTGCGACGCTGTTGCTTTCGAGACGGTTTTTTCGATGCCGTGGCTTGCATCTCGACGTTGGAGCACGTGGGGCTCGACAACGCCAAGGTGTACACCTCTCTTGCCGCCCAGAACGAAAGTGAGGTCGGAACCGCGGGCGATTGTCTTCGTGAATTGCGACGAGTCATCCGACCGGGCGGGACATTGTATCTGACAGTGCCGTTCGGGCTGGCTACTAATCACGGATGGTTCCAGGTATACGACGCCGAAGGAATCGATGGCTTGGTCAGTGCGTTCGCGCCCACGCATTGCCGCGAGCAGATCTACCAGTACCTGCCCGATGGTTGGATCGCGTCAGATCGCCAAGCAGCCAAAGCTGTCCTCTATTTCGACATTCACAAGCGCAAGGATTACGACGTCGATTTCGCAGCCGCTTCGCGCGCGGTCGCGTGTTTAGAGTTGACGGTTTGATGTCGATGTTTCCCAGAAGCGTTATAGCGGCTGCCCGTCGGCGACTTGTTCGAAGCAGCACGCGGCCATCGTATGCGGGGGTGCACTCGACGGCGCAACTTTACGAGACGGCAAGAGTCCAGCATCAAGGGCGGCCGGCAACAGACATCGTCGTCGGAGCCCACAGCCACATTCGAGGGGAACTGCTGTTATTTGGCCACGGTGGGCGGATCGAGATAGGAAAGTTCTGTTACGTTGGCGAGCAGACGAGGATCTGGTCTGCGGCTCATATCTCAATCGGCGATCGTGTCCTGATCTCGCACCTCTGTACGCTGATGGACAATCTCACCCATCCACTCAGTGCCGTCGCGCGGCATCGACAATTCAAGACTATAGTGACGTCGGGGCACCCGCGCGATCTCGATCTCGACGAGAAGCCGATCCGGATCGAAGACGATGTACTGATAGGTTGCAGCTCGATCGTCATGCGGGGTGTAACGATCGGGCGAGGCGCCATTGTCGGCGCAGGAAGCGTCGTAACGCGCGACGTTGCCCCATTTACCGTCGTAGCTGGAAACCCAGCGCGATTCCTTCGCCAACTGGCGCCCGAGGAATTTGTGGAGGGCGAGGTTTGACCGTGGGCGTGACAAAGGCGACGCAAATGTCCTGGGAGGATTCGGTGCAGTGGCTGCGAGAGCAGCCGTTGCAGCATGATCTGGTCCGGGCTTGCTTTTTCGACGATCCGCTCGTTGAGGCCGCGCACAGATTTCACGCCAGTACCGAATGGCAAGCGACGCGTCGGCTCATTCCGAAGCCGCCCGGCGTAGCCCTCGACGTCGGTGCGGGACGCGGCATTGCGAGTTTTGCCCTAGCGACTGACGGCTTTACAACGACTGCCCTTGAGCCAGACCCCAGTCATCTCGTCGGCGCTTCTGCGATCCGGGCGTTGTCGAAAGAGGCGGGTCTGCCAATTTCTGTTGTAGAGGAGTGGGGCGAAAGCCTTCCCTTCCCGACGGCTCAGTTCGACGTTGTACTGTGCCGGCAGGTGCTGCACCATGCCCGCGACCTTCAAACGTTGTGTGCTGAAATTTGGCGTGTCCTGAAGCCCGGTGGCTTTATGGTTGCCACTCGCGAGCATGTTATATCGAAGCCAAGCGATCTTCGTGCCTTTTTGGACACGCACCCGCTCCACAGCCTTTATGGGGGCGAGCATGCGTTTCTGCTGGCCGAGTACGAAGCGGCAATTCAAAAAGCCGGTTTGAACCTCGTTGCCTCGCTCAACCCGTTGCAATCCGACATCAATCTCTACCCGACAACCCTCGAGGATCACCGAGCCCGAATAGCGCGTAGATTGTGTGTGCCGAAGTCGTTTGTTACGAACGGTGTTCTAGGCTTCCTTGGGTCGCGCATGACGGCGCCCGGTCGGCTCTACACCTTCGTTGCAGTCAAACCAGACAGAACTTGAGAGGCACACCATGGCACTCGTCTGGGTAACCGGTGCTCGCGGTTTTCTCGGCCGCCACGTCGCGCGGCGGTTCGCTCGATCTGGTTACCGAGTCGCTGGCATTGGTATTTCTGGACCCGCGGATGCGGCGATCGAGACAATCGGCCTCTGCAATGCGGCCGGTGGGCCTGCTTGGATCGAGTGTGCGATAACAGAATCATCGCTTGATCGGCTGTTCGACCTGACGGGTCGCCCTGACATTGTTGTCCATGCTGCAGGTTCCGGTGCCGTTGGCCCTTCCTATGCCGACCCGTTGCGGGACTTCCGATCGAGTGTCGAAACCACGGCCGTGGTGCTAGATGCCTTGCGCCGGTTCGCACCCGAAGCTTGCTTCGTTCTGCCTTCAAGTGCCGCCGTTTATGGGGCTCGACCGGAAGGTCCGATTTTCGAGGCCACCGAGCCAGCTCCCGTTTCGCCCTACGGCGCGCACAAGCTCGCAGCCGAAGTACTCTGTCGGGGCGCCGCCGCCGCATTCGGCCAGAAAGTTCGGATCGTTCGTTATTTCTCTCTGTACGGACCTACCTTGCGAAAGCAGTTGCTTTTCGATGTCAGTCGGAAGCTGCGCGACGACCCGGCCGAATTAATTATGGCAGGAACCGGCGACGAAACACGGGATTTCCTTCACGTCGAGGACGCTGCCGAACTCGCATTTCTCGTAGCTACCAGCGGGATCAGCAACGGACTCGTCGTCAACGGCGGGACCGGACGTGCCTCAACCGTGCGCGAGGTGGTGGAACTTCTCGCTCGAGAGCTCGGGTGCAAGACACGCATGAAATTCACTGGGGAAGTCCGCGCGGGCGATCCCAAGCATCTTTGCGCAGCTACAGACTCCTTCCGTTCGATTGGTTTCGCCCCGCGATTCGCGCTGGATTCCGGGATTGCGTCATATGCGACTTGGCTCCAAGATGACTGGGAGCAGGTGACATGAGCCGCCTGGTGCTTGGACTTGAATTGATCTCGGGGAGCGGTTGGACCGGAGGCGGGATATACATTCGCAACGTGGTGGCCACGCTAGCGACGTTGCCATCTGACCAACAGCCCGAGGTTCGCCTAATCGGAGCCGTTGATCCAGACGACCCCGCCGTTCGCGAATTGCGCAGCTATCCCTTCGTCGATTCAGATTCAAAATTCCGACGACGGCCAGCTTTGACTTCGAGATTTTTGCGACGACTGGGCCGTCGTTTGCTTGGTGGACGTGTGCCCTTCGATCCGCTCTATGCAGGAATTGATGCTACATTCCCCACTTTCGGAATGCCCATAAAGGGCGCAGCCCCGATCCACTGGATGCCGGATTTCCAGCATCGCTACCTCCCGCACATGTTCACGACCGACGAGGTCGTGAAGCGTGACGCTGGACTCGCAGCCCTCGCGAAGAAGCGTGTCACACTTGTGCTCTCGAGTGCTGCTGCGCTTGCCGATTTCGAACGGTTCTGCCCAGGCGCGCTGCCCAACATTCGCGTTTGGCGATTCGTGTCGCGCCCCGTGGCTGCAGTCGACTTCGACCCACGGCCTAAGTACGATCTACCTGCGCGTTACCTTTATCTACCAAACCAACTGTGGGCGCATAAGAACCACCTTGCGGCATTTAAGGCGTTGCGGCGTCTAGTCGAGGCTGGCCATGACCTCACGCTCGTGTGTACGGGTTTGGCAGAGGATCACCGCAATCCGGAACACCCCGCGCGGCTCGCGTCGTTTGTCTCCGAGGCCGAACTCGGCCGCCGGGTTCGCATGCTCGGTCTCGTTCCGCGCGAGGAGCAAGTCGCGATTTTCCAGCACGCGACCCTCGTTATTCAGCCGTCCCTGTTCGAGGGATGGAGCACCGTCGTGGAGGACGCGAAATCGCTCGGCAGGCCGATCGTGGCGTCAGATATCGCCGTTCATCGCGAGCAGTTGACTACTCAATCGAGTGTTGGGCGATTTGCTTTTTTCCCAGCCGAGGACGACGAGCAATTGGCGGATGCAATCGCGCGCTTATGGGGTGAATTGCCAACAGGACCCGACCCCGTTGCCGAGGCTCGTGCGGCCGCATTGGGTGAGAGCCGGCAGCTAGCGGCTGCGCATGAGTTCATGGACATCTTGCGTTGCGCCGTTGACGGCTATCGCGGAACGGGAGCGATCGCCTAATGTGCGGCATTTCAGGCGTGATAGCGGAAGCGAATCTCGGACGAAGCGATCTGGATTTGCTATCAATTGTCAATTCGTACCTCGTACACCGTGGGCCTGACTCGGGTGGTTTTTTTGCCGAGGGGCCAGTGGGTCTGGCCATGCGCCGTCTCGCAATAGTGGATCTGGTCGGTGGCCGGCAGCCGTTGTATAGCGAGGACGAGCGCCGGGTGATCGTTGCGAACGGTGAGATCTACAATCATCAAGAACTTCGTGCGGACCTGATTGCACGCGGCCATAGGCCCCGCTCTGAAAGCGACATTGAACCGGTCCTTCACCTAGACGAGGACATCGGCATCGACGCATTGTCGCGGCTTGCAGGCATGTTTGCGTTTGCTCTCTACCGGCGCGATGAACAGCGCCTGATCCTAGCGCGGGATCGGCTCGGAGAGAAGCCGCTGTACCTGTGGCGCGACAAGCGTTCAGACGGTGCACGTCGGCTCTGGTTTGCGAGCGAGCTGCGGGCCTTGCTACCGGTCATACCTCCAGCGGCTCGAAGGTTGTCGAAGCGGTCACTCGCCCAGTTCCTTACTTTTCAGTACCTGATTGAACCTGATACGCCTTTCGAGAACTTGACCCAACTGCCGCCCGGCCACCTCCTTGAACTTTCACCGACCTCCATAGACGCACATCCCGAGCGCTATTGGAGCTTGAGCGAAGTTCAAGGACGACAGATGCCTGACACGAGCGCGTTCGTGAAGGACGCGTTCAAGCAGGCCTGCAAACGAATGGGGTCGGCGGATGTCCCAGTCGGTGTGGCTCTGTCGGGCGGGATAGATTCAAGCCTTGTTGCCGCTGTGACGGCTGATCAGTATCCGGGTCAGATTCATGCATTTTCGGTGGGTTATACCGGGCGACCAAGTACGGATGAGCGAGAAATCGCTCAACGCTTTGCTCAGAAGCTCGGCATCGCATTCACGTCCGTCGAACTCGACACCACTGCAGTCGCGCGGGATTTTGCGACGCTGGTCGCAGCCATGGATACGCCTGTCGCCGATATTGCTGCCGCTGGTTATTTCGCCGTGTCGCGGGCGGCGCGAGACGCCGGTATCCCGGTTTTGCTGTCTGGGCTCGGCGGCGACGAGATGTTCTGGGGCTATGACTGGACGCGTGCAGCGGCGGCGAAATTGGGCAATCCGCCTGGGCTCATTGATCGGCTACGCAACGTGGTGAGCCAACCGGAATCGTCGATCCTGGCTTGGCATCCTGATCTCAAAGCAGGTGCATCGTTCGCCGACGCGCTTCTCGGTCCGGACGCATTTGCTGACAATTGGCTTTCTACAACACGACCGTTGCTAGGCTTAAACCCATCGATAGCGGTCAGCGATATTGTAAATCGCACCTGGCTACTTGGAAATTGCCTCACGCTTCTTGATCGAATAAGCATGGCTCATTCGATTGAAATGCGACTGCCATTTCTGGATATGCCTCTGGTTGAAGGCATAACCGCGTCACGTAAAGGTGGCCTCGAAGATCACAACGAAAAGCATAAGTCGCTGCTTCTT
>JBBQNE010000042.1:0-22562 GCA_038329675.1 Hyphomicrobiales bacterium
CCATGTGAGGAGCGGTCAGCACAGCGAGCCCGAGGAAAATTGCGGCGAGGACGTTTGCTCCGACATCGATATGCGTCAGTAACAGGGCGCCCAGAAGTATGCCAAGGATCGCCAGGGGCGCGTATGGCAGGCTCGCGCGTGCTAACGCTACCATGGAAGCAGGCTTCAGTTCAGCGCGGACCGCTAAAATATGGCGCGGCGCATGCAAGCCGCAAAAGTAGATCGTGAAAAACACCACTGGCGGGCAGAACAGGCCAAGGCTCAGCGCCGATCCGATCTCGATCGACCGCAGTGGGTCTCGCCCAATGTCGCGCGTTGCGAATGCGGCTGCCAGCGCCAACGCGACAATAGCGACCCAAGCCATGGCTGTGGCGATCACAACGGCGGCTGGCGCCGGTGCCAGCCATCCGAAAATTGCCGTTACGTCCTCAGCGTACCAGATGGTCGGCGCCGAGAGCAGAGCAACGCCAAGTGTCGTGCGTTCGACAACGCGGTTAGTGCCAGGGCACCAATCACCGGCAAAGTGATACGCGGAAGCGGCAAGGAATACCGCGAGAGCATAGCCGGGCAGCATCCACCAGATGAAGCCCGCCAAAAGCGCAATCCCGATATAGGCTGCGAGAAAAACAGCGAGACCGAGACGGTCGTGAATGGGCCAACGTGATTTCGATAGAGCAACGTCGAAGGCACCATGCGGCACGCCAAGCAATAAAATGACCGGCGCGGCAATTAGAGCGATGGTCGGCAGTGATACCGCGGAAGCGTGAGGGAACCCGGCAATGGCAATAGCCGCTATGGCGATAAATGCGCCGCGATGTATGTTTAGCGCTGACCAACGGGACCAAAAGACCGGCCGCATTTCCGGCAATTGAGGTGTGCGGATCATGGTATCTCCGCGAGAAGAGGGGAGGGCCGCCAGCTTGGGCGGCCCTTGGGATGCGCGTTGAGTTCGTTCGGCCGAATGCTGCGGACTGATGGCGCCAGAACAGCAGCACTGGGTCGTCACTATGCGGCCATCACCGTCAGGCTGGTGCCATACGACCAGTCTTGTCGGGTGACGCCGCTTCTTCGAGGGCCGAACGGCGGACGGCGATCAAGTAGATCACAAAACCAAAGACCACCTTCGCCACAACGTCGGCAACCGTGTATCCAACTTGGACTGCCGTTGCTGCTGCCCCGCCGCTGAAACCCAGCATTGGGAATACAAAGACGACCGGGTAGAACGACCACGAAATCACGGTAAGCCAGCGTGCTGCGTTGATCAGCCCCCGCACCTCAGTTGGCTGCGATGCGATTGATTTGCCAAGGCCGACGAACAGCTCGTAGACGATCCAAATGAACGGCAACATGGCGAGGCCCCACCACAACCATTTGGTCGATGGAACTGCCGAGATCTCACCTGGATAGCCAAGAACGATCATGGCGACTGCGAGCAGCCCGAGACGGGTGCTTTTCGACCAAGTCTCGGCCCGCGAAAGGCGCATAACCAAGATGAGTTCGACGAGCAGGAGTGGAACGGTTAGGATCCAGTCGACGTATCGATATGCGTCGTTGAATGCGATACCGCTCGGCTCGATTTTCAAGCCGGTTATCGTGTAAGCTGCGCTCCAGCTGTCGAAGATGCGGATGTAGTGATAGAGCGCAATCGCTGTCACGAGACCGGTGATCGTCAATGCGGTCTTGTAATAGTCCGAAACTTGAGACCGTCCGAGCCAAAAGAACAGCGTTGCTGCGCCCATGGCTGCAATTGTGAATGAGAAGGCATTATAGACCAATTGGAACTGGTCTAGCGATATTGACGACATTGGGTTTTTCTCCTGCGCAATTGACCGTCTATGTAGTCAACGAGTGTTGACGGCGTGCAGATCAACCGAAGTTGACAATGTCGCATGCTCCAGACAGAGAATTTCTGCAGACGAGCGGGGCCAACTCGACGGCCCTGCCGATCAAACTGCCTTCGCCATCATTTCCTCGCGCAGCACTCGGCGCAGGACCTTGCCGACGTTAGTTTTGGGCAATTCCTTGCGGAACGTGATGTATTTGGGGACTTTATACTTGGTCAGTTCGGTCGCGCAATACGCCTTTAGTTCATCGGGTGTTAGGGTGTCGTCGCGGACGACGATAAACGCGTGGACGCATTCGCCAGAATGCCCATCGGGCAGGCCTACGACGGCGGCTTCACGCACTTTTGGATGCCGCGCGATCACGTCCTCGACCTCGTTTGGGTAGACGTTGAAGCCCGACACCAGGATCATTTCTTTCAGCCGGTCGACAATTTTAATCTGCCCGTCCGGCAGCATCATAGCGAGGTCGCCGGTGCGGAAATAGCCATCCGCCGTCATTACCGAAAGCGTTTCTTCCGGCCGGTTCCAATAGCCCGACATCACTTGCGGGCCTTTGCACGTCAGTTCACCGATCGAACCCATTGGTACTTCGTCGCCCTCGGCGCCGCGGATCGAAACGTCAGTTGATGGCCACGGCAGGCCGACCGTGCCAGTAAACTCGCTGTTGTCGGGCCGGTTAAAACACACGCCCGGCGACGTTTCCGATAATCCGTATCCTTCAATAATCGGTTGGCCGGTGCGTTCACGCCAACGGTCTGCGACGGCCTTTTGCGTCGCCATCCCGCCTGACAGCGTGACTTTGAGTTGCGTCCAGTTGATCTCGCCGATTTTGGGGTTGTCGAGCAGCGCGTTGTAAAGCGTGTTGACGCCCGAAATCATCGTGAAGCGGCGCGTCTTGAGCGTCGTTACAAACGCTGGAATATCGCGCGGGTTGGTGATCAACAGCGCACATCCACCGCGCTTCACGATGAACATGCAGCACGCCATCAGCGCGAAGATATGGTAGAGCGGCAGCGCTGTGACCATCACGTCCGGGCGTGCGTCATTGCGCGAGGCGACGAGCGGTTCAAACCACGCTGTACATTGCGCAACGTTGGCCAAGATATTTCCGTGCGATAACGCTGCGCCTTTCGACACGCCCGTCGTGCCACCGGTGTATTGCAGGAATGCTAGGTCTTGGGGCTGGATAGCAACGGGTTTGGGCGCCTTGCCGCGGTGGCCTGAAATGACCTTGGTGAACGCGATCGCGCCATCGATGCGCCCCTCGGGCTTCACCGGCGTCTTCTTGCCGCCAACGTAGGTGACGAGCATCCCCTTTACGCCGAGCAAGTCGCCCAGCATCACGCGGACAACGCGGGCCACATCAGTCTCAGCCTTGGCCGCTTTTACCGTGTGCTCGAATTGGGCAAGGACAAAAATCGTCGTTGCGCCGCTATCGCGCAATTGGTGGGTCAGTTCGCGGGCGGTGTAGAGCGGGTTGACGTTGACGACGGTGCAGCCAGCTTTGAGTGTGCCAAACACGATTGGCAAATAAGCTGCAACGTTGGGCATCATGATCGCAACCCGATCGCCGGGCCCGAGGCCTTGGGATTGCAGCCACGCGGCGACCGCGTTCGCCAGCTCACCGAGCCGGGCGTAATCGTACTGCACGCCGAAGCTTTCGATTACGGGGCGTTTGGCAAACGCGGCGACGCTCGCCTCAAACATGTCGACGATCGTGCCGCCGAGCCGGTCATCGATCGTGTGCGGAACACCTGTTGGATAGGCCGCGAGCCAAGGCCGAGCGGCGGCAGGTCGCGCGCTGGTCGCTCCAGCATGTGCGGCGCTCTCAAGATTGGGAAACAACGCGGACATGCCTCACTCCTCAGAGCCAGTTGATAGGCGTCTTGGGCCGATACGTTTCCTCGCGGACGGCGCCTCGTTGGACGCTGTCTCATTTGTATCGGAGCCGATAGATTGATGCGAGGCTCCGCTGCTGGTGTCTCGCGCGCCAATGGTCGCCGGGCGTCGTCGCTATCAGAACGCGGCTTCCTCAAACGCCATCATCGTCTTGCCCCCAGCTGTGATCTTTGACAGCAGCCCGCCGGTGTCGGGCAGCACGCGCTGCATATAAAACCGCGCGGTCAGCACCTTCGCCTTGTAGAATCCGTCGGGGTCGGGATCGGTGCCCTCATGCTTGCCGTCTGCAATCGCTGCTGTTTTGGCCAAGCTGATCTCGGCCATCCGTGCCCACAGGTAGGCCAGCGCCGTCAGCCCGAACAGGCGCAAGTAATCTGTCGACGCGGCACCTGCCTCATCAGGGTTCCCCATACTCTTTTGGGCGACGAACAAGGTCGCCTGTTGCAGGCGTCCAAATGATTTTTGCAGCGGACCAATGAACTCCGCCATCTCTGGCTTGTCCTTGTGGGCCTCGATGTAGTCTGCGACGGGATGGAAAAACTGGCGCAGATAACGGCCCATGTGTGCAGGCATCTTTCGGCCGACGAGGTCGAGTGCCTGGATGCCGTTGGTGCCCTCGTAGATTTGAGCAATGCGACAGTCACGCACGAACTGCTCCATCCCCCATTCGCGAATGTAGCCGTGCCCGCCGTAGACTTGCACGCCAAGGTTTGTCGCCTCGTAGCCGAGGTCGGTAATGAGCGCCTTTACCACCGGGGTGATCAACGCCATGAAGTCGGCAGCGTCCTGGCGGACCTTCGGGTCGGGGTGGTGGATCTCGTTATCGCAGGCTTCGGCGGCCCATAGCGCCAACGCCCTGCAACCCTCAATGTAGGCCCGCTGCGTGAGCAGCATCTTGCGCACGTCGGGGTGGACGATGATCGGGTCGGCCTGCTTGCCGGGGTTCTTGACGCCGGTCAGCGAGCGGCCCTGGATGCGGTCTTTCGCGTAGGCAACGGCGTTCTGGTAGGACACCTCGGCGAGGCCCAGGCCCTGCATGCCGACCGAGATGCGTTCTGCATTCAT
This sequence comes from Hyphomicrobiales bacterium, assembly GCA_038329675.1. Taxonomy (GTDB): domain Bacteria; phylum Pseudomonadota; class Alphaproteobacteria; order Rhizobiales; family Hyphomicrobiaceae; genus JANXVY01. The sequence continues at coordinate 4,809 of JBBQNE010000042.1, forward strand.
CATGGCAAACATCGCCTTTAAGCCTTTGTTGGGCTCACCGACCATCCAGCCTTTGGCCGCGTCAAAGTTCATCACGCACGTTGACGATGCCTTGATGCCCATCTTGTGCTCGATCGAGCCGCACGACACGCCGTTACGCTGGCCGAGGCTGCCATCGTCTTTGACCATGAACTTTGGCACCAGGAACAGTGTGATCCCTTTGGTGCCGGACGGGGCGCCCGGCAAGCGGGCCAGCACGAGGTGGATGATGTTTGTCGTTAGATCGTGCTCGCCAGCTGAGATGAATATCTTCGTGCCCGTGATCTCGTAATTGCCGTCGCCCTGCGGTGCGGCCGTCGTGCGCAACATGCCAAGGTCGGTGCCGCAGTGCGGCTCGGTCAGGCACATCGTGCCCGACCACACACCTGAGACGATGTTGGGCAAATACGTCCGCTTCTGCTCATCGGTGCCAAAGTGCTTAAGCGCGACGTAAGCGCCGTAAGACAGGCCCGGATACATCCCAAACGACAGGTTGGCTGAGCAGATCATTTCCTCAACCAGCGTATTGAGCATCTTCGGTGCGCCTTGGCCGCCGAACTCAGGGTCGCACGCGATCGACGTCCAGCCGCCCTCGCAGAATTTTTGGTAGGCCTCCTTGAAGCCCTTGGGCGTGTAGACGACGCCGTTTTCCAGGCGGCAGCCCTCTTCGTCGCCCGACCGATTGATCGGCTGGAGCACCTCTTGGCAAACCTTGGCCGCCTCATCGAGGACGGGGTCCATCAGGTCGGCCGTGAACTCGCCATAGGCTGGCAGCTTCGCAATGCCGTTGCCGTTCATCAGTTCGTACAACACGAAGCGCATGTCGCGCAGGGGGGCTTGATACGTCGGCATGGTCCTAGTTCCTCAACGGTTTACCGGTTTCCAACATGTGTTCGATCCGCTCGAGCGTACCGCGATTACGGGCGATTTTCATGAAGTTTCGCAATTCAAGTTCAAGAATGTCGTCTTCTTGAAGCGTGTCGATGATGTCAGCCTCACCTCCCGACAGCGTATCGGCAAGAGCTGCCAGCACGACGCGATCGTAGTCGGTGGCCTTACCTTGCCGGTGGAACCCATCGACAGCCATTCCCATCGCGGCTCTGCCGGTCGGTCCGGGTAATTGATACGTCGGTGGTTGTGGCGGCTGATAGCCCTCGACCATCACGAGCGCTTTGGCTTTGGCATCGGCGAGCAGCCGGTAGCGGTTCATGGTGATGCCGTCGGTCGGGCGGAAGTAAAGCGTCTCTTTGGCTTCATCGGCAGACTTCGCGACGGTTGCCGTCGAGATGATCTCAAAGGCCTTCGTCGCCGCTGGCATCGGCCCGTTCGGCAGGCGGCCATGGTCGCGCCAACGTGCGAGCATTTCCTTGCAGCCGCCCCAGCCAGGGATCAGTCCGACGCCGACTTCGACCAGCCCAACGTAAGTTTCGGCGTGGGCCTGGACGGCCGAGCAATGGAGCAGGATCTCGCATCCACCACCGAGCGCCATGCCGGACGGCGCGCCGACTGTGGGGAACGGCGCGTACTTCAACGCCTTGTAAACCTGCTGCCCACCCGAGACGAGTTGCTCGATCTGGTCGTAGGCGGCGAGGTTCATGGCAAACATCGCAAGCCCGAGATTGGCGCCGACCGAAAAGTTCGAGCCCTCGTTGTAGACGACCATTGCCTTGTATTGGCCCGACGCGCGGCCCATTGCGACGAGCCCAATCGTATCTCCCAGAATGCGGAAGATGTCGGGGTCGATCGCATTCATTTTGCTGGTGAATTCAAAACAAACGACGCCATCGCCGATGTCCCATACCGCGGCGGAAGCGTTTTTCAACAGTGGCTTAGAGCGCAGCTTGATGTCTTGAAGCATCACGACGCCGTTTGGCCGGACGAGATCGTGATAGGCGCCGTCGAGGCCCAACATCTGCCGCTTGCCCTCGGCAACGCGGTAAAACGAGCGACCTTTGGCCAGCTCAAAAATTGTCGGCACGGCGCGCTGGGCCTCGGCGAACGCGGCCAGCACGTTGTCAACGCCAATCTCGTCGGCGAGTTCGAACGGGCCTTTTTTCCAATTGTAGCCAAGCCGCATCGCTTCATCGATGGCATCGATCGTATCGGCGGCATCACCGACGAGGTCGCCAGCGTACGCCAGTGTCGGCACCAGCACTGCAAACGCGTAACGACCGTGATCGCTGTTGTGGCTCAGCAACTTGGCGAGCGATCTGCCAGCCTCGTCGAGCGCTGGGATCACCGGGTTGATCTGCGGGCGGTAGGCGCCTGTTGAAAGGTCGATCGCTTCGCGCGTTTTACCCTGCTCGCGGTTGATCCGGTAGAAGCCACCTTTGCCTTTGCGGCCGGTGTAGCCGTCTTGGATCATGCGCTCAACCAATGGATTTGGGCGGTCGATGCCATGAAACGGGTCGGATTTTTCAAGCGTCGCACTGAGGCTGCCGACGACGTGGGGCATCAGGTCGAGGCCGACGAGATCGAGCAGCGCAAACACGCCCGTCTTGGGAATGCCCATCGGCTTGCCGATGATGGCATCGGCTTCTTCGACAGGGATACTGCGATCCATGGCTTCGTTGACGGCCGACTGGAGCCAGTAGACGCCCAGTCGATTGGCGATAAAGCCGGGGCGGTCCTTCGCCAGCACAACGCTCTTGCCGAGTTTGATGTCGCAAAACGTTGTGATGGCCTCCGTAGCGGCGTGGCTCGTGTGTGCGCCAGTTACGATCTCAACGAGGCGCATATAGCGCGGCGGATTGAAGAAATGCGTGATCAAGAAATCGCGCTGAAAACGTTCGGCTCGCCCGTCGACGAGTTTGGCCAGTGGGATTGTCGACGTGTTCGATGACACGACACTGCCGTCTTTGCGCACCGCTTCGATACGGTCGTAGAGCGCCTGCTTAAGGTCGAGCCGTTCGATGATGGCCTCAATGATGAGGTCGCAGTCGGCGATCTTTGCCAAATCGTCGTCGATGTTGCCGGTCGTCACGAGCATCGCTGCCCGCTTGCTCATGAATGGCGCTGGGTCAGCCTTGATCATGCGCGCCACCGCCCCGGCGGCAACCGCATTTCGGTCGCCGTTGGTCGTGACGATATCCAGCAACACAACCGGCACGCCCGCATTCGCGACCTGCGCTGCGATTTGTGCGCCCATGACGCCAGCGCCGATGACAGCGACCTTTTTGATGTCGGCCATCACATCGCCTCCAACACCGTCGCGATGCCTTGGCCGCCGCCAATGCATTGCGTTGCGAGCGCGTACTTGCCGCCTTCGCGCTTCAAGAGGCTCGCAGCCTTGCCGACGATCCGCGCGCCGGTTGCGCCAAGTGGGTGACCGATCGCGATTGCGCCGCCGTCGATATTGATCTTGGACTGGTCGAGGGCGAGGTCTTTGATGCAGGCGATCGACTGGCTGGCGAACGCTTCGTTGAGTTCGATCACGTCGAGATGCTTGGCTTCGATCCCGGCACGCGCGAGCGCTTTTTTCGATGCGCCCACGGGACCGATGCCCATGATCTCGGGGTCGCAGCCCGAAACCGCGATTGACCGAATGCGGGCAAGCGGCGTGATGTTGTGTTTGCGGGCGTAGGCCTCGGTGCAGACGAGGACGGCCGAGGCACCGTCCGTTAGCGGCGACGATGTGCCAGCCGTAACCGAGCCGTCAGTCGCGAACGCTGGTTTCAGTTCGGCTAGGCCAGCTGCCGTCGTGTCGCCACGGATGCAGCCGTCGACAATCACCGGTCCATTTTTCGACGCGATCGCCACAATCTCGTCGTTGAATTTGCCCGCCGCCTGCGCGTTTGCCGCTTTCTCGTGGGAGGCGGTCGCAAAGGCCTCCTGGTCGGCTCGGGTAATTTGCCAGCGGCGCGCGATATTTTCCGCCGTGTCGCCCATTCCCATGTACGCGCCCGGGTTCGTTTTTATGAAAACTGGGTTCGGCATCGGGTTAAACCCCGTCATCGGCACGCGGCTCATGCTTTCGACGCCAGCGCAGATGAAGGCGTCGCCCGCGTCCATTCGGATGGCACCGGCGGCGGCGTGGATCGCCTGCATCGAGGATCCGCAAAAGCGATTGATGGTGGCGCCAGCGACCGAGTTCGGTAATCCAGCCATCAGTCCGACAAGCCGGGCGATATTGAAACCCTGCTCGGCTTCGGGGAAGGCATTGCCCATCAGCAGGTCTTCGATTGTTGCTGGGTCGGCGCCTGTTCTGGCGACGAGCGCTTTCACGACCTCAGCTGCCAAATCATCGGGCCGCACGCTGGCTAATGCACCCTTGCGGGCTAGTTGAAATGGGGATCGGACGTAGCCAGCGATCACGATTGGCGACGGTTGGGGTGGCGACGTGTGGGGCGACGTCATGGGCGGCTCCTATCGAGGCGTGACGGCGTGGACGTTTCGGGCGGTTGGTCTTGAAAGCCGTTGAGCTTTGCAGTTCCAAGACGCGTCACGGCATGGCTCTTGTAGGCGTAGAGCTCGCCCAGCATCTCATCGAGCGAGGCACGCTGGAGTTCTAGCGAAGCGATCCGCCGTTCGACAAGTGCGAGCAACCGTTCGTTCTGCGTTCGCCGCGTTGGGTCGGCGTCGTAAAGATCGAGGTATTCGGCGATTTCTTTCAGCGAGAAACCGACCCGCTTGCCGCGCAAAATCAAAACCATGCGCGCGCGGTCCCGGGCGGTATATGCGCGTGTGGTCCCAACGCGGCTTGGCGTGATCAGCCCTTTGTTCTCGTAAAACCGCAGCGTTCGCGCGGTGATGCCAAGGTCGGCGGCCAGTTGAGTGACGGTCAACAAAGCGCTGTGTTGGGCCACGACGTCGGCTGATGCCTCGTTCGACATGCTTGCAACACCCCTACAGACGAGCGACGATCAACTCAGAGCGGGGCACGAGAGCAACTTGTCGGCGATTGTCGCTGCCGAGGGGTTTTCTGTTCATATCACCCACTTGATAGCTTACGCTTGCGTCAATCAATTGACCAATACGTATCATCTGGTATTGCCCCAGGCAAACATTATTGTTCCAGGTGCGGTTGGCCTCATCCGTCGCTGCATATTGCATTGCACGATGGCCAGCGTGACATTCGTGTGTGGCACGGTATACCGTATACCAAATAGTCAAGCCGACTTGAGCTGGCCGCATCGCAACGTTGCGATAAGCGCAGTTCAGGCTGAGCAGCATTACCATAGATTTAGACTTCAGCCGATTGGCCGATGGGGTTCAGCATGCCGTCGGAAGCGCAGATGGATCGGGCCGAGCCTAGCAACCCGACCCGTATCGATGTCAAAGTCATCGATGCCGGGATGAGCCTTAAAGCGCGCGCCTACGAGGCATTAAAGAGCGCCATTCTCAAGATGGATGTCTATGCGAGTGATGCGGAGCTCCGGCTTGACGAACGCGATTTGTCGGCGAGCTTTGGGGTTAGCCGAACGCCACTTCGCGAGGCGTTAGCCCAACTTGACCAAGAGGGCCTCGTGCGGATCATGCCACGCAAGGGTATCTTCATAGTGCGCAAGACGAAGGCTGAGATTTTGGAGATGATTACCGTCTGGGCCGCGCTTGAGAGCATGTCGGCGCGACTTGCAGCACTGACGGTGACCGATGCCGACGTCGCTGCTTTGCATCAGCTTATCGACCGCTTTTCGCAGGACGCCGTTGCGCAACAACTTGGCGAATACTCTGACGCCAACATCGCGTTTCATTCTGCGATCATCGGCCTTGGCAACAACAAGCTGATTGGGGATATTACGGGCAACTTGTTCTTCCATGTTCGGGGTATTCGGCGGCGCACGATCGTGGACGCTGACCGGGCGCAACGTTCGGTCGCCGACCACGGCGACATCGTAGCCGCGATTGAAAGCCGAGACGCTGACCGCGCCGAAATGCTCGTACGCCTTCACACGCTGAAACTCCGCGACCACGTCGAGCGATATGTGGACCTCGACTGATCGGGATCAACGACCCGCACCGCCGTAAATGAGCTGCCGTAATCAATTCTCCTATAACTCCTGGCTTTCCACCGTTCTCGCTTCTGCAAACCAACCCAACTCAACCCAAGTTTCTGCAACCTTGAGGCACCGCCGATGACGGCCACAGCAAAACTTCAATCGAACACCGCTGACGATACGCTTGCTCGCAAAAGCACAGACCCCAACATCGTGTCAGGCGGACGGCTCGTCGCCAAAGCCTTAAAGAGCGAAGGCGTTGATACGATTTTCACGCTGTGTGGCGGACACATCATCGACATCTACGACGGCTGTATCGATGAAGGCATTCGCATCGTCGATGTCCGGCACGAGCAGGTCGCAGCCCACGCTGCTGATGGTTATGCGCGCCAAACAGGCAAGCTCGGCTGCGTTGTAACGACGGCTGGCCCAGGCTGTACCAATGCGGTCACTGGTGTCGCAACGGCATTCCGGTCCGAAAGCCCGATCCTGCACATCGGCGGCGGTGGCGGACTGGCCCAGCACAAGATGGGATCGCTGCAAGATTTGCCGCACGTTTTGATGATGCGGCCGATCACCAAATTTTCAGAAAGCGTTTTAACCACCGAGCGCATCCCCGACATGATCGCGATGGCGGCGCGCGAATCGTTTTCGGGGGCTTATGGTCCGTCCTATCTTGAAATTTCGCGCGATGTGCTTGACCGCGAGGTCAACATCAAAGACGCGGTTATTCCGCAAGCTGGCCACTATCGTGCGTCCGTGAAGTCAATTGGCGACCCCGCCGATATTGAGCGGCTCGCCGACGTACTGGTTAAGGCTGAGCGACCCGCGATCCTGTTTGGCCAGCAGGTCTGGGCATGTCGCGGTCATAACGAGGCAATCGCGCTGCTTCGAGGGCTCGATATCCCGGGCTACTTCAATGGCGCGTCGCGCGGCCTGTTGCCCCCTGGCGATCCGCATCATTTCGACCGCACGCGCAGCCTCGCCTTCCAGAAGGCCGACGTTGTCGTGATCGTCGGCACGCCGTTCGACTTCCGGATGGGCTACGGCAAGCGAATCCAGGTGCCAACGCTGGTTCAAATCGATCAGGATTATCGCACCGTTGGCAAAAACCGAGACATCACATTCGGCATCGCTGGCGATCCAGGTGCCGTGCTCAAAGCCGTTCTCGATGCGGCCTCAGCGAAAATCGATAGCGGCAAGCGCCAAGTTCGCCAGCAATGGATGCGGTCGCTGCAGGAAGCCGAGCGGTCGGCGACGGAAAAGCTGATGCCGCTATTCTTGTCTGACCGTCAGCCGATCCATCCGTTCCGGGTTGCCTGGGAGTTGAATGAGTTCCTCGGCGAAGACACGGTCTACATTGGCGATGGCGGCGACGTCGTCACGATCTCGGCGCAGGCTGTCCGGCCGCGCAACCCTGGCCAGTGGATGGACCCCGGCGCGCTCGGCTCGCTTGGCGTCGGCACGGGCTTCGCAATGGCTGCAAAACTCGCCAACCCGGAAAAAGAAGTGCTTTGTTATTACGGCGATGGCTCGTTTGGCATGACGGCTTTCGACATGGAAACGGCCAATCGTTTTGGCGCACCGTTCTTGTGTGTCATCGGCAATAACTCGGCGATGAACCAGATCCGTTACGGCCAAATTTCGAAGTACGGCGAGCAGCGCGGCAACGTTGGCAATCTGCTCGGCGATATTGAGTTTGGCAAATTCGCCGAAATGCTCGGTGGCTACGGCGAGGAAGTGCGCGATCCCGCTCACATTCAATCGGCACTTCGGCGGGGCCGCGAGGCAATAGCCAAGACTGGTCGTTGCGCAGTGATCAATATCTGGGTCGACCCGGCTGAATATGCGCCGGGCACGAAAAACCAGACGATGTATAAGTAAGCGCTAATGTCGTCCATGGCCCGAAAGTTCTCCATCGTGTCTTCCAGCGATTACCTCGCGGGGGAAAACGACGGGTCATGGCGGCACGAGTTCGTCAACGGCAGCGTTTATGCGATGGCGGGTGTCTCAGCCAATCACAGTGTGATTGGCTTGAACATCGCCGCGCTGCTGTTGCCGCATGTCAACGAGCCGTGGGCCGTTTGTTTGAGCGACCTCATATTGAGGGTCAAAAACAATGACGAGGACCGATTTTTTTATCCCGACGTCTTCGTCTCATGCGCCAATCCCGATGACGCTGCCTATTTTCGAACTTCGGCGATCCTCATCATAGAGGTCCTATCGCCGTTGACGGAGCGGATTGACCGTACGGAAAAATTCGACGCTTACCGCAAGCTCCAGGCCCTGCAAGAGTATGTGCTCGTGTCGCAGCAGGCGATGGAAGTCGAACTCTTTCGTCGCCGCACGGAGTGGACACGGGAAGTTTATCTCCGGGACAACACCGTGCAACTGGAAAGCGTAGACCTCTGCCTCTTGGTGCTTGCACTGTATCGCTGCATCAAATTCGACGACCCGTCTTTATCGAATTCCTGAAACAACAAACCCGAAGCGCTTTCGCGCTGATCAATAGGTGTAGGACGATGACACAAGCGCTCGCTGGCATTCGCATTCTCGACTTCACGCACGTGCAGTCGGGTCCGACGTGTACGCAATTGCTGGCTTGGTTTGGCGCCGACGTGATCAAAGTTGAACGGCCTGGCGAAGGCGACATCACGCGCGGTCAGTTGCGCGATGTGCCAAACGCCGACAGCCTGTATTTTACAATGCTCAACCACAATAAGCGTTCGATCACGCTCGATACCAAAAGCAAGACTGGCAAAGAGGTTTTGGAGCGGCTGATCAAAACGTGCGATATTCTGGTTGAGAACTTTGCGCCCGGCGTGCTCGAGCGGATGGGTTTTGCGTGGGAAACAATCCACAAGCTCAATCCGCGCATGATCGTGGCCTCGATCAAGGGGTTCGGCCCAGGGCCGTTTGAAGATTGCAAGGTCTACGAAAACGTCGCCCAATGCACTGGCGGATCGGCCTCGACGACGGGTTTTCGCGATGGTCTGCCGCTCGTCACGGGATCACAAATTGGCGATAGTGGAACGGGGCTGCATCTGGCTGTTGGGATTTTAGCAGCGCTGAACCAGCGGCATACGACGGGTCTTGGACAGCGCGTGTCATGTGCAATGCAAGATGGCGTATTGAACTTGTGCCGCGTGAAGTTGCGCGATCAGCAGCGCCTCGCCCATGGCCCGCTCAAGGAATACAGCCAGTTTGGCGAGGGCATTCCATTTGGCGACAGCGTGCCACGCGCAGGCAACGATTCAGGTGGTGGGCAGCCCGGCCGCATCTTGAAGTGCAAGGGCTGGGAGACCGACCCCAACGCTTACATCTATTTCATTACGCAGGCGCCGGTTTGGGAAAAGGTGTGCGACGTCATCGGCTCGCCCGAATGGAAGACCGATGCCAGTTTCGCAACGGCGGCCGCGCGGCTACCCCGCCTGAACGAAGTGTTCGCCCGGTGCGAAGCCTGGACCATGACGAAAACCAAGTTCGAGGTGATGGACATCTTGAACAAAGACGACATTCCGTGCGGGCCAATCCTGTCGATGAAAGAATTGGCCGAGGACGCGTCGCTGCGGGCGACTGGGACCGTCGTCGAGGTCGACCACCCCGCGCGCGGCAAATATTTGTCCGTTGGCAACCCGATCAAGCTATCGGCATCGCCGACGGTCGTTGAACGGTCGCCGCTGCTTGGTGAACATACCGTCGAGGTGCTGAAGACGGTGCTTGGGTATACCGATGATGAGGTTGCGGCTATCCGCGCCTCGGGGTGTACCGAGCCACCACAGAAAAAGATCGCCGCCGAGTGACAGCGCGAGATCACTGGCGTCTCAGACCGGGGCCATTTCATCGCGGCTGCGAGACCGGTTGGCTGCTGCCGGACACCGTAAGTCTGCCCACACGTTCAGCTTTCAATCTCTAGGACATCCCATGCGCATCGTGGTTCACGGACAACAGGCCTTCGGTAAGGGCGTGCTTGAAAAGCTGCTTGAGCGGGGAGAGAACATCGTCGGCGTATTTTGTGCGCCCGACAAAGAGGGCAAGGATCGCGATCCGCTTGCCGCGTTTGCGATCGAAAAAGGTTTGCCGCTGCACCAGCCGAAGTCGTGGAAGACGCCAGAGGCGCTCGAACTGATGCGCTCGTTCGAGCCCGATTTGTGCGTCATGGCCTACGTGCTGCTGTTCGTACCGCAACCGGTGATCGACACCCCAAAGTTCGGAACGATCCAGTACCATCCCTCGTTGCTGCCGATGCATCGTGGGCCATCATCGATCAATTGGCCAATCGCGATGGGCTCAACGCGCACCGGGCTGACGATCTTTTGGCCCGACGAAGGTCTCGATGAAGGTCCAGTGCTGCTGCACAAAGAGTGCGACATTGGCCCCGACGAGACGATCGGAGACGTGTATTTTAAAAAGTTGTTCCCGATGGGTGTCGACGCGATGGTCGAAGCCGTCGATATGGTCCGCGATGGTAAGGCGCCCAAGGTCAAGCAGGATCTCGCGCGGGGCTCCTATGAGAGCTGGTTTAAGAAGGACTTGGCACAAATCGATTGGTCAAAGTCTGCTGCCGACGTCTACAATTTGATCCGGGCGACCAATCCGGCACCGGGAGCGTGGGGCACGATCAAGGGCCAGCAGATCGACATTTATGACAGCGGCCGGGTCGAAGGATCGGGCGCGCCGGGCGAGGTGCTGGCGGTCACCGCCGATGGCGTGACGGTTGCGGCAGGTGGCGGCGCGATCCTCATTAAGCGCGTGCGGGCCGGCAAAGCAAAGGCGACGGCGGCCGAATTCGCCGCCTCAGCTGGGATCGCTGTTGGCGACCGGTTTGATGCCTATAAGGTCGCTGACAAGGTTTGAAGGCCTGAGCCCGCGCAGACCTACGCCCGCGCAGACCTACGCCCGCGACGACCGAAGCCTGCGAAGATCGGCGCGCGGTTTTTCGACTAAGGCTACTTTTCCCAGGGCGAGCGCCAGTTTGGCGGCCGTTTCGAGCCATCAGAAAACGCCGAGAAGACGTGATCGGGCGCACTTGTGTTGTGGCGTGACGGTAAGAGGCGGCCCGTCCATACGTCGGTTGCGGACTTCGCGCCGGGGAAGCCCATGATGGTCTCCTCTCGCCAGGATTTGGCACCGGCTTCGAGGACGGCGGTCCGGGCGACATCGTTATTGAACTCGGTCACATACATGGAGCGCATGGCGGCGAACGGCCGGGTCGCCATAGCTTGCACGGCAGCTTGGTCGAACGTGACGTCGAGGCGCTGACGTTCGCGGTCGAGTGTCGAGATCTGGAGTGTTGCGGAGCCGCCGCGCTTAAACTTGACGGTGAACGTTTTGGTTTTCGGGTCGAACACGATTTCTTCGAGATCGACGATTGGCCGGGTCGACCCGCCGGGTGCGGCGACGTCTTCCACGGGCCCGACCATAAACGAGCTGCCGTAGGCGCTCCAACCCAGGTGCTTGGGTGGCAGTGGCCTTGCCCGCCAGTAGCCGTCGGGTGGATAGACGACGAGGATCTCTTCGGCCCGTTCATCGCGGCGGACCCAGATCTGGACGACGTGGAAGTCGGCTGCGACCTTGTCTCCGACCCGGAACGGCACCTTCGCGTCGCGCCAGAACCCGCCAAAATTGTAGCCTGTGACCCAAAGTTCGACGTCTTCGTAAATCGTTGTTTTGGCTGGTGGCTTGTGCTGTCCGGGCTTGGCATCGCTCGCGGTGCCTGCATCGGCTTTGATATCGCACGCAGTCCAGTCGGCCGCGAAGTTATCGCGTTGGAGGGTGTCAATATAGGCGGGGTGCGCGGCCTCAATACGGAACTGCGATACGGCGGGGTTGCGGAATTGTAGCGTGACGTTGTCTTTTTCCGCGCATAGTTGCGGTTCGGAACGGTTTTCCACCTCGACGCCTAACATGCCGAGACTTGCTGCAGATGCTGGTGCGCTTGCCGCGAGCGCGGTCAGGAAAGCGATGAACGACGTGATCACTGACGCGATGATCGACGCGATACGTGCATTGCTCGGGGACCGTGTTCTCGTCGGCACGTGTCGCTGATGATCATGACGGTTCGTGCGCATTAGCGGGGCTCCAGCATGGCGTAGACGTCACCCGAGTTCGCCTCGTGGTGGAGCTTTGTGATGGCGGCCTTCATCTCGGCGGCTGTTATCGCGGTACCCGATAGGCGCTGGGTTTCGCCAAGCGCGAGATCAAAGCGATAGTTTCCAAGCGCGGCAAGACGGTCGATGCAAGCGTGTGCAACATCGCGTTGGATGGTGGTGAACTCAAACGACAGAGCGGACACGGTCGAGCTTAGTCCGGCCAGGACATCGGCCTCAAAGCCTTCGACGTCGATTTTGATAAAGTTCGGCTGACCGTGCCGAGCTATAAGTTCATCGAGCGTCGTGACTGGCACTTGAATCGTGCGGTCCCAGACTTGGCCCTCCCAGCCGCCAGCGCCGTCAGCGGCTTTGACGAATTCAGCTGACGCGGTTGTGACCGTTGGATTGGCGGAGTTGATGTGGAGCGCCAACGTGCCGGACTTTGGCCCGCAGGCTGCCTCGACGAGCGTGACGTTAGCATCACCGTCATAGATCGCGCGGATGATCCGGGCGCAGTCCGGCTGCGGTTCGAGGGCAACGACGCGCGCAGCAGCCCGCCGGAAAGAACCGATCCGATCGCCGACGTGGGAGCCGATATCGAAGGCAAGGTCGCCGGGCCGAATAAACTGGGCGTAGAGCGCGTCCATTGCGGCATCGCGTGCGGGGTCGCCGTAATACACTTCAATCGACCGGCGAAGGGATTGGAGGGTCGCGTCGGCGGCGAGCGCAGCGATATGAGGGGGCAGTTGAACGGTAGCGGTGGGCACTTGTGTTCTCGGGCAATGGACGGAGCGGGCGCGTAGTCTGCAATTACGGTCGAAGTATAACCCGACTGGCCCACGCGGGGATAAGTTCGCGCCGATTTTCGGAGGGAGTGCCATGTTTCCTGGCGTTAACTGTGCGATTCCACGGCTGATCGTATCTGCAGCCGGGGATAGATTTTAGCCGCCACGCCGCATAACGCGCTGCTGTTAGAGGCGCACCGCGGTTGCATTGGGGCCCGCACGAGGGCCGTCGGATCGTGCCATCAAGTTTGCACAACAGATTCTGTTGCGGATTATTGCAATCACAGCTATCCCGGGTTTATCGACTTTGGCCGGACTAACGGGCCTAAACGCTTCGGCACCGCCGACTGCGTGTGCCAGCCTACCTTCAAACGTCGATGATTGCCGGGGTGTGCCTTGCGCACGCTCGTTCATAGAAGAGACGATAGGACGACGAATGGAAACGGGTACTGTTAAGTTCTACAACGATCAAAAGGGCTACGGATTCATCGCCCCAGATAAAGGTGGCAAGGACGTTTTCGTCCATGCGACCGCTCTGGAGCGAGCTGGAATGCGCGGCCTGTCGGAAGGCCAAAAGGTCGCTTTCGATACAGCCGAGGACCGTCGCACCGGCAAAGTAGCCGTTGCGAACATCCAGCCGGCCTGAGACTAAAGTCGGCTCCCGCGCCTCCGTTTCGGCGGGGGCGCGGATTTACTCGCACAATCCTCAAAAACGCCCATTGTCGGCAGTACAGCTGGCCGTCTGTGACACGCTTCGCTGCGGGTTTTTTTATGCGCGGCTTGCGGGGTAGAACGATGCCATCGGCAGCCGCTTCGAACCCATCGCCGTGTCAAGGATGCGGGGCGTGCTGTGCATATTCGGCAGATTGGCCGAGGTTTTCGACCGAAACCGATGCCGAACTCGACCTGATCCCAACCGCCCTTGTCGATCCCTCACTGGCTCGCATGGCGTGGACAGGAACGCGCTGCGCAGCCCTGGCTGGCGATGTCGGACGTTGTACGGCCTGCTCGATTTACGATCGGCGCCCCCAAGTCTGCCGTGATTGTGAGCCGGGTGATGAGGCTTGCTCAATGGCGCGCGAAAGATACGGCTTTGAGCCGCTTGCGCACCCTGGTGACCGTTAAGCGTGAACTTCGTTCTCAGCGGAAGATAGACCGTCTCAGGTCGCGCGGACGACCACGACAACCGAAAGCAAAAAATTAACCGAGACGTTGCCTTCTTGGGCGTGGGAAAGAAACCGCTTGATTGGTGAACCTAGTTCATGTAGTTCCTGATCATGAACTTAGTTCATGCCTTACCTTCGATCTCGCCGCCAATAACCAGGACCTGCCAAATGCTTGATGCGTTCATGACCAACCCGCTGCTCGTGATATCTCTTCTGGTCTCGTTTGCCGCCTACCCGGCCTACGCTTATGGGATTACCCGCCAGGGCATGCGACCAACCCGTCCAACGTGGATTATGATCCTCGTCTCGGACCTCCTGTTGTTTGCTTTCATGCTGAAAGAGGGCCGTTGGGATTGGCTGCTGCTGGGTTTCACGGCGGGCAACGTCTTGATGCTGGTTTTGATGGCGCGGGCGGACGTTACGGCTCGAACGATTGCGCCTGTTGGAGCTGGCTCTACGGCGGTTTTGCCGCCAATGGGCGGCCGTGAGCGACTTCGCCTGTTACTTTTGGGTCGCGATATCTGGACCAAGAAAGATATCGCTTCCGTCGTCGTCGCCCTTGGAGCGCTTGCGCTTTACAAATTGAGCGGTAGTGGCACCCTGGCGATTTGCTTCAGCTTGGTTGGCAAGATTGCCGCGTCGGTGCCGATGTGGCTGAACTTGTGGAAAGAACCGCATCGGGAACAAATGCTTCCCTGGGCTTTGTGGCTCGTTGGCGGCATCTTGTACGTGGCGTCGATCCCTCAATCCGTTTGGTCTTTTGCTTCGCTTGCGACGCCGGTCGTCTTCGTGATCCTGGAGGCACTTGTTCTACTTTTGCTGGCCCGCCGCTATCTGACGTCACCAAATGGGGCTCCAGTCCCGCAAGTAAAACGAGCGCCTGCGCACTCCAAGGCGCAAACGCAGCCACCAATGACGCAACCAGCACTGCCTTAAGCGCGACCCAGGCGACCCCTCGCTGTCACTTTGCTGCCGCCGGTTTCATCTTCAACCCAATGATCTGATCTGCCCGGGAAATCCGACCATGGCCCTTACTCTCAAGCAGTCTGCGTTTTTGACGTTATCGAGTGCCAGTGCGGTCCATTACGATTTGCGCATCAAAGGATCGCTGCCCAAGACGTTGCCTGGCTGCTTGGTTCTGGTGCTCAACCACTCCTCCTTATCTGATCCGTTGATGGTGGCGCGCGCCATCGGCCTTCAGGGCCACCATGCGCGGTTTGTCAGCCATGTCGGCGCCTATGAGCGCAACAAATGGGTGATGGACCAGTTGGGCGCGCTGCCATTGCCATCGACGTTTGATGGCAAAGGTGATTGGACGCAGGAAAAAATCCGGCGGGCCATCGAACGAATTCACGATGCGGTCGCTGGCGGCGAAACGGTCGCGATTTACCCCTCGGGCCAACTGAAGGCTGGCGAATGGGAATCGCTTGGCGGCAAGTCACTCGTGTTTGATATCTTGAAACGGTATCCAAGGACGCCCGTCGTCCTCGTCGAGATCCGCGGGCTGATGTATTCGCTGTCGAGTCGCTGGTTCACCGGTGGTATCCAATCGCCGTCGCGTGAGCATATGCGCGAGATCGTCAAGCGCGCGCCGTGGCGGTTTTTGTCCGAACGCGTTCCCGTTGAAGTGACGTTCCATCAGCCGCAAGTTCTGCCGATGTTTGACAACGCGCGCGCGCTCAACGAGCACCTTGAGCACATCGTCAATGCGACGCCAGATTTTGGCCCCGCTTGGCGTAAAGCACTGCGGACCGAGGCCGATACGGACCGATATCGATTTGCGCGAACGGCCGAAGAGGTCGCCGGTACGCCACTTGATCCGGCGGTGTCGAAAACCGTGCTTGGTCATTTGGCAAGCCTGCCGGAGGTCAAGTCCCAAGGGCTTGCCGCCGAGCAGATCGGCCCCGACATGAACTTGATCTCTAACCTCGGCTTGGATTCGCTGGCTGAAGTGTCGTTGCGCGGGTGGGCCGAGGATACCTTCGGCGTCACGATTGACGGCAGTGTACAGATCCTGACGGTGCGAGATTTGATCGTTGCTTGCCAAGGTGCGCTCGCTGAAGTGGCAACTGGGGATGCAATCGTTGCAGCTCCGAACGGCTGGTTTAATGGCGTGCGTAAAGATGCGGCAATGCCAGGTGGCGATACGATCCCTGAAGCGGCGATCCTCCAGGCTTACCGGCAAGGTCTCGACAACGTTTATACGTTCGATCCAACGGCAACGCATTTCATTCGCAAGTCAAAGAAGAAGCCGCTCGTCACGTACCGCGACCTGCTCAAGCGCGCGTTGATCGTTGCCCGCGTGCTTCAGCGCGAACTGCCTGATGAAAAACGGATCGCGTGTCTGTTACCAGCGACGCCCGGCGCGGCAGCCTTCTCGCTTGGTGTTCTGATTGCTGGCAAGGAGCTCGTTCCGCTCAACTGGACGAACGGGCCAGCAGCACTCGATGCCTCGATTACGACGGCTGGAATCAATGTGGTTTTCACGTCCGAACTGTTCTTGGAAAAAGCAGCCGTTGCGCTGTCGCCGTTGGCGATTACGAAAATCCTGCTCGCGGAGGATTTTCGAAAACGGGCTGGTGCAGGAGATCTCGTCGCTGCGATGCGCCTCGTTGGCCAACCTCCGCGCGCGATCCTGGAGGCCTTTGGCAATACCAAAACAGCAGACGATGTCGCCGTGGTGCTGTTCACATCAGGGTCGGAGGCTGCGCCCAAGGGCGTCCCGCTGTCTCACCGTAATATTATGGCCAACGTTGAAGGCGCGTTGGAGGTCGTCGGCGGACGGCCAAACGACGTCCTGTTCGCGTTCCTGCCGCCGTTCCACTCATTCGGGCTGGTGCAGCTGTTGATGCTGAGCCTGATCGTTGGCGTGAAGGTCGTCTTTTCGCCCGATCCGAAAAAGTTCAAACAGCTTGGCACAACGGTCGAAAAGTTCGGCGTAACATTGCTCGCCGGTACGCCCGATTTTCTGTCGGGCATTCTCGACGCGGCGAAAGGCCAAGAGCAACGGCTCGCATCGGTGCGCGTCTGGCTATCTGGTGCGCAAAAGGCGCCAGCGGAGCTTCGCGCGCGCATTGATCGGCTGGGCGGTCGGCTGATCGAGGGCTACGGTATCACTGAGATGGCGCCGTTGTTGACGGTCAATCGGCTCGATGAAAGACCGGTCGGCGTCGGGCGCGTCATCAAAGGTGCGAAGGTCGTGGTTGTTGATCTTGAGACGCACAGTGTTGCCAAGGGCGTTGGTGAGGAAGGGCTCATTCTGGCTGGCGGTACGGGTGCGTTTGGTGGCTATATGGGGTCAACGTCGAACCCGTTCGTCATGTTCAATGGCGAACGCTGGTACAATACCGGGGACCTCGGCAACCTCGATGAATCAGGGAATTTGACGATATCTGGGCGGTTGAAGCGGTTCTTGAAACCGTTTGGAGAGATGGTGAACTTAACGGCGATCGAAGACGCCCTCGCATCAGCCTACCCGGCGGGTGAGGCTGGGCCTCGTGTGGCTGTGACCGGTGTTGATGTTCCAGGGAAGCGATCGTTTATCGCGCTCCATACGACCGACCCGCAGGTGACGGTGGAGGCGGCCAACAAGGTGATCAAGGCCGCCGGTCTGACCAACTTGTCGTTCGTTGATCACATCGAACGTGTCGACGAGATCGCGCTGCTTGGATCGGGCAAGACTAACCACCGCGCGCTGCGTGAGGCGCAAGCGATCCTCGATGGTCGGGCTGCGTCCGAGGTCCCCTCGCTAGTTGGC
>JBBQNE010000043.1:0-22513 GCA_038329675.1 Hyphomicrobiales bacterium
CGTTCTTAACGCGCGCTTCCATGAGCAAGAGGCGACGATCGTCGCGCAGGCCGGTCAGCCGGGCAGCGTCACGATCGCAACGAATATGGCTGGCCGCGGCACCGACATTCAGCTCGGCGGCAACGTGGATTTCCGCCTGAAGGACTGGCTCGAAGGCGAAACGAATAACGGTAACGAGCCGACCGAAGACGCGATCAGCCACAAGCGTCGCGAAATCGAAGCCGACGTCGCAGCAAAAAAGAATGACGCACTCAATGCTGGCGGGCTTTACGTTCTCGGCACCGAACGCCACGAGAGCCGCCGCATCGACAACCAGCTGCGTGGCCGGTCCGGCCGACAAGGTGACCCAGGGCGGTCAAAGTTTTATCTCGCCCTCGACGATGACTTGATGCGCATCTTCGGCTCGCAACGCATGGACAGCTTGCTGAAGGGCCTCGGCATGCAAGAGGGTGAAGCGATCACCCACAAGTGGATGAACCGATCGCTGGAGATGGCGCAAAAGAAGGTCGAGGCGCGCAACTTCGAGATCCGCAAGCAGATCTTGAAATACGACGACGTCATGAACGACCAGCGCAAGGAAATCTTTGAGCAACGCCTCGACATCATGAGCGACGAGGACGTGTCGGAAACGGTCCGCGACATGCGCCACGAAGTGGTCCGCGACCTCGTGAAGAAGCACATTCCCGAAAACGCGTATGCCGAGCAGTGGGATACGAAGGGTCTAAAAGAGGCCGTCGACACGATCTTCGCGCTCGACATGCCTGTCGTCGATTGGGCTGAGGAAGAGGGCATCGCGGACGAAGAGATCACCGAGCGCATTCTGAAGGCCGTCGATGATCGCGCGGACGAACAAGAAAAGACGATTGGTGCTCCCCTTTATCGGCAAATCGAGAAGTTGGTGATCCTCCAGACGCTCGATCAACTTTGGCGCGAGCACCTCGTCACGCTCGAGCATTTGCGCCAGGTCATCGGCTTCCGCGCCTATGGTCAGCGCGACCCGCTGAACGAGTACAAACTTGAAGCGTTCCAAATCTTCCAAGCGCTCGTTGTGAAGCTCCGCGAATTGACGACCAGCCGATTGATGACAGTTGAATTGGCAAGTCCCGACGCCCAGTCGATATTAGAGCCGTCGGAGTTGCCGCCAATGACGGCATATCACGCCGATCCAACGACGGGGCGGGATGACTTTGCCGAACTCGATGGCCCGCAGCGGCAGCGCATGCTGGAGGAACTGGCGCTCGTCGACAAGGCGATCGCCGGGGGTCTGACAGCGGACGTGGCGAAGGCGAAGATGGGCCAACCGAAGGCCCGTCGTGCGACCACGTCCAGCGATGGCATAGATCCAGCGTCTCCGGCGACCTGGGGCAAAGTTTCGCGTAACGCAAGCTGCCCCTGTGGTTCGGGCAAAAAATATAAGCACTGTCACGGCAAGGACGACTAAGCGACCGCGTTCCTCTTCGATCGGTATGGTCGCAAGCAAAGCTGTGCCGGGAGAGCCTCTGCGACCGGTTCGGCGGAGGCCATTACACCGCGCGGTGGATGAGCTGCAGCGTCAACGTGGTCGGATGGTCACGGCCCATAACGCCGACCATCACGTCTGGTCCAACGTCCAGTGTTTTGCCAAGCAGCGAACATCGCAGCGGGTGGCCCACGGTTACGCGAAGTGGAACTGGCGGTGCTTTGCCGGGTTGCGAGCTTGCGCCACCCCGTTCGTCCCGCGCCAACCAATTTAAGAATTTTTCCGTCCCAA
The DNA here is from genome assembly GCA_038329675.1 of Hyphomicrobiales bacterium. GTDB lineage: Bacteria > Pseudomonadota > Alphaproteobacteria > Rhizobiales > Hyphomicrobiaceae > JANXVY01. Next base: position 1,751 of record JBBQNE010000043.1, read on the forward strand.
ATGCCGAACTAAGCGAGCGTCGACCCGGGTGGTCTGTAAATTGAATACCAGCGGTGCGACCGAACATGTGGCGCAGCTCGCACGGGATCGACAGGTTCAGCTCGTCGAAGCACAAGTCGAAATGGCTCGGAAGTTTTACAGCCGACGCCAATTCCAGCCTCGCGCCGCCTTCGGAATAGTCGAGCACAAGACACGGGATCGCATCAATCTTGGCAGCCTTGATAAGCGCCTTGACGTGGCAAGGTTTGCGACCAAATTTGCGTCTGTCGGAACCCTGGGCTGGATGCGCCACGTCGCCGTCTCCACGCTAAACCTTTGCTCTAGCTACGCGCTCGGGCTGAAAACGAGGTTAACGTCCGCGACAAATGGGGACCAATCGACGAAGCGGCTCGCAGGCATCAGCTTAGTTGGTCTGATCCCGGCCTAGGCAACCGGGCGCTCCTCACAAGTTCCGCTACGGTCCGAGACCGCCGCCCGAGCGGTCCAGGCCGGTGGGATCGTCAGGTTGTTGGCCGCATCCTGTTCTGTCCGGGCGACGTAATAAAACTCAAAGCAGTTCTCACTGATTTGGCTCACGAGGTAGCAGCCGCCCGTCGAATGGCGATGGTAGATTGTGCAAAATGTCCGGCCTTGAACCGACCAGTGTCCGCCAAACTGCCGCGTTCGCTCAACGTAATCGATGCCACCGTGAGCAAAATAGGTTTCTGTAAACGGCTGCCCACTGGCGTAATGCCCTTGGATGGTCTTGCCAGCAAAGGTCGCCGTCAACGCCACGTCATCCATCCACGACTGAGACCGACCTTCGTTGGCGAAGGTGCTCCTGTCGGCAGTCATGGCACAAAGCGCAAACGTCGCTGCGATCAGCCGGAACAAAGATGCTGGTGTCATCGTAGACCAAGGCTCAACCCATCTCGTTGAAAGGTATCATGATGTCGGAGAGGAAGCGCAAGACCTGGGACGTCGTGCGGCTGGCAATGACAACCTCGCGTGTGACGACTGGAGCTTTCGTGCTGCTGGTCAGCCTTGCGACTTCAAATGACGCTACGGCTCGGTCAGATCGCCCGCTCTACGTGTTTGCCCCGTCGACCAGCGACGCGCGGCTCGCCCGTCAACAGGCAATCAACGCGGCAGCACGCGGCGGTTTCCAGGATCGCGACATGTCCGTCAGCATCGTCGCCGGCGTCACGGGCGCAACCGGTCTGCGAAGCCGGTTTGGCGTTTCGCCGCGCCAATTTCGCGTCATTCTTGTCGGCAAAGACGGCGGGATGAAGTTATCATCGGCCTCGCCAGTCTCAGCAGCCGAATTGTTTCGCGTGATTGACGCCATGCCGATGCGCCGCCTCGAGATGCGCAATCGTGGCCGTTGAGGTCGCCGCCGTTGAGGTCGCCGCAATTTGACCGCCGCCCTATCGACAGACAACCATTGAACTTGCCCTCCCGTCGGCCTATTGCCCCGCACGGACCGTTTGCCGGGTGCGTTCGTCCCCGGCCGGACGACAAGAACGACGAACCGCCAGGAACTTGCACCATGGGTTATCGGATTGCTGTTGTCGGCGCGACGGGAAACGTCGGCCGCGAAATTATGAACGTGCTCTCAGAGCGCGAATTTCCAGCCGACGAAGTGTTCGCGCTCGCCTCGCGGCGCTCACTGGGCACCGAGGTCTCGTTTGGCGAAAAGACGCTCAAATGCCATGACCTCGAACAATTTGATTTCTCGAGAGCCGATATCTGCCTGATGTCGGCTGGCTCGGCCATTGCCAAAGATTGGTCGCTCAAGATTGCCGCCAAGGGCTGCATCGTGATCGACAATTCGTCCTACTGGCGGATGGATATGGACGTGCCGCTGGTCGTTCCGGAGGTCAACCCCGAAGCGGTCCGCGGGTTCACCAAAAAAGGCATCATCGCCAACCCCAACTGCTCAACCGCACAAATGGTCGTGGTGTTGAAGCCGCTCCACGACAAAGCCAAGATTAAGCGCGTGGTTGTCTCGACCTATCAGTCGGTATCTGGAGCTGGCAAAGACGCAATGGATGAGCTGTGGCACCAAACCAAAGGCAAGTACGTTCCCGGCCAAGAGGTCCAATCGAAGAAATTCCCCAAAGAAATCGCCTTCAATTGCATCCCCCAAATCGACGATTTCATGGAGGATGGCTACACGAAGGAAGAATGGAAAATGCTGGCCGAGACCAAAAAAATTCTCGACCCTAAAATTCGTGTGACCGCGACCTGCGTTCGGGTGCCGGTGTTTGTTGGCCATTCGGAATCGATCAACATCGAGTTTGAAAACCCGATTTCAGCCGACGAGGCCCGCGAAATCCTGCGTGAGGCCCCAGGCGTCATGGTCGTCGATAAGCGCGAGCCAGGCGGCTACATCACCCCAATCGAGGCTGCGGGAGAGTTTGCGACCTTCGTCAGCCGCATCCGGGAGGATGCCACGGTGGAGAACGGTCTTGCCTTGTGGTGCGTGTCCGACAACTTGCTCAAGGGCGCCGCGCTCAACGCAGTTCAAATCGCCGAAACGTTGATCAATCGCGGATTGTTAAAGAAGGCCGCGTGAGCCCGTTCACGGCCACCTTTACGACATGTGAAGTCATGTTATCAGCCGGATGCCTATCAATCGGCAGCGAACGCCCCATGTCATGACCAGTGCTGCGGAACAACCGCAGCGCGATGATAAACTTGGGAGGTTCAATGAAACGCCTTATTCGTACCGCGACGCTTTCCAGCATCGCCGTTGCCGTGTGCGCCTCAATGGCTATTGCTGCAACGCCTGCGCAGTCAGGCGAGCCGTCGGTCACCGTATTTGATCAGGCCGCCACAGGAACGTCCGTCAACATCCACTACGTGAACTTGACGTCGAAAGGCTACATCGCGGTCTATGCGGCCGACGCAGAGGGCAAGCCGACACGAACTCCGCTCGGCAGCGCAGAGCTAGCAGCCGGCAGCTACCGCGACATCAAAGTGACCTTAAAAGACGCGCCGAAATCGGGCCAGCGCATGTGGGTCGCGCTCCATTCAGATAGCGACGGTAAACCGGGGTTTGATCCTGCCGCAGACGCGTTGGTCGGTGGCCAAGCGATACCGCTAGAAAACGCTTTCGCAATCCGCTGATTCCGGAGTGTCGAGGGACACCAAGGGCTACGGCGCAACCCGCCGTGGCCCGAAATTGCTTCACCGAATTGATTTCGAACGCGTTTTACCTTTGGGCATGGGGACGATTTCGGGCGTCTCAGACTTGCCGGATGGCGCCGACAGGTTCTCAAGAGCGTCCGCATCGGCCGATAGGGCGGATACCTGTCCAAGCGCGCGAACGATTGTATTGAGATCTTCAACAAAACGATCCCGTTGATGGCCAGGCAAAGCTGCTAGAATGCGATCGTCGACCCGCCGCGCGAGGGGATCGAGTTGTTTTAATGTGCGCATACCAGCATCCGTGAGCCGAACGGCGTAGGCGCGTGCATCCTCTTTGGTCCGCCGCCGCTGGATGAGGCCCTTTTTCAGCAATCGTCGAATAATGTCGGCAAGCGTTGATCGGTCGATACCGGTGCGCTCAACGAGGCTCGTTTGGCTCAAACCCTCGTGTTGTGCGACCGTCAGCAGGATTGCATATTGGCGCGGGGTCAATTCATCGACGCCAATTTCCGCCTGGAACACGTCAACGGCGCATTGACCCGCCCTGTGAAGCAGATGGATCGGGGACGTATCAAGCCGTATTGTGCTGCTATCGCGTGCCATTCGAGACTGTATCCGCTGGCGTGAACGACCTTGCCGCGCACGGCCGATGTCTATTGAACGTATGGCTGCCCAATAAGTTTCGCCTAATGGTCGCCGATATGTGCGCTACGCGTCAGCTGAGCCGCCTGCCACGTTCCGAACAATGTTCAATTTGCAGATAGTTCGTATTTTTTCAAGAGGCCGATTTGAGAAATGGCAAAAATAAATGTCAGGGGCATGATCCCCATAAGCTTAAAACTGACCCAGAAATCCGTCGACGTTGTTCGCCATACGACTTCATTGAGGACGGCGAGAACAACAAAAAAACAGGCCCAACGGAAGGTGAGTTTTTTCCAACCCTCTTCTGTCAGGCGAAAAGCGTCGTCGAACAGGTACTTGAGCCATGACTTTCCAAAGAACAAGCCGCCAAATAGCAAGGCGGCAAAGATCGTGTTCACGATCGTTGGCTTCATTTTAATGAAAAGGTCATCGTCCAAATAAACGGTCAAGCCACCAAACACGATGACAAAGACGCCTGAAACCAGGGGCATTGTTGCGATCTTGCCAAGAACGACCTTTGAGACTGCAAGCGATATTATCGTTGCAATCACAAATAGCTGTGTTCCGCGCAAAATCCCGAACTGTGAATTCGCGATGAAGAAGACTACCAAAGGGCCAAGCTCGATAAGCAATTTTAATAGCTGCTTAGCTCCCAGCTCGGCCGTTTCAACGGACGGCTCGCTCTGGTCCGTTTGTTTCGTCACGCCAAGCTCCCGATAGACAAAAGATCAAGCCAACGCCGGTGCAGCATTAGCTCCGGAAACACCAGTCCGCTGCAGAACTAAACAGTGTTACTAAATTCGGCGGATCGACAATTGGTCTTTGAGACCGCGCGCCTGTCAGTGCACCCTGGCCGTGCTTGAACCCGAGCCAGACCCAGACCCAGACCCAGACCCAGACCCAGTCCCAGCGTGACCGGGCGCATCGCCTTTTACGCGATGTTGGGCAGACTCCGATGGCGGCACTTCATATTTCGCCATAAGCCGCGTCAAGAACCAAGCATAGAGGCCCGAGATCGGCATAATGAAGACGAGCTTGAACAAAATCCACACGCTGTCGCCTTTCATCGTGCCAAACAGCGGGACATTGTAGAGTTGATTGCTCATGAAGATCTGGCGCACAGCCTCGTTGAGCACGGCGGTGAAGATAAAGAACCACGCGAAGCTGTACGTGAAGCGATCCCAGCCTTCTTGGCTGTAGTGGAACGTGCCCTCAAAGACGTGCCCGAAGAAGTTTTTCTTGAAGATGAAGCCGCCGAGCAGGAAACCAACGACCATCGAGCTGAGGCAGAACACATTGGTGGTGAGTGGGTTTCTCTCATCGCCGAGTGCTGGCAGCCCGCCATCCATCCCCGCCAAGTAGGGAAACTGTGCCGCGAGCACGGCAACCGTCAAGCCAACAACGGTCATCACGGACTGGCGGCCCATGATCGGGCTCGTCGCCCACAATCCGCCAAACAGGAACCCCGCAAACATAGCATTAAAGATCGAGACCTTGATCTTGATCCACATCGAGTCGCCCGTCGCGATCGTCATCAGGCCGAACACGATTGTGACACCCGAAGCGATGATCGGGAAGATCGGCAGTCGGCCAAGAACGACCCGCATAACGACCATCGCAATGACCGTCGAGACCAGCAGACCCCATGTGCCAGCTTCGATGCCAGCGATCGCGTTGACCACGAACATCACGACCAACGGCCCAAACTCGGACAGGATGTTGACGGTCTGCGCAGCGGTGAAAGGGTACCAGCTTTTCGGTTTGTCCATCGGTGTCTCTACCTTGTGCGCGTGGCCCGTTCGCAGGTTCTGCTGAGCGGATGTATGATTGTAAGACCGAGCTTAAAATTGTGGCTTAAGACTTGGGCCGAAGACGTGTGCCTAAGACTGGTGCGTAAGACTGGGGCGCCAAAGCGGACGTCAGACCTGGGCGATCGTGTGAGCGAAGTCCTTCGGGTCAAATGGGTTCAAGTCGTCGATGCCTTCGCCAACGCCGATCGCATGGACGGGCAACCCGTACTTTGCAGCGATTGAAACAAGAATTCCCCCCTTGGCCGTCCCATCAAGCTTCGTCATCACTAAGCCCGTGATGTCGGCGCGTTGACGAAACACTTCGACTTGGTTGAGTGCGTTCTGACCGGTTGTGGCATCAAGAACAAGGAGACAATCGTGCGGCGCGCTCGGGTCGAGCTTTTTCATCACGCGGATGACCTTTTCGAGCTCGTCCATCAACACCTGTTTATTCTGTAACCGACCGGCCGTGTCGATAATCAGTACATCTGTGGGAGTGGCGATCGCCTGTTTCAAGGCGTCGTACGCGAGGCCTGAGCTGTCCGAACCAACATCTCGGGCAATGACCGGGGTATTCGTGCGCTCGCCCCAGACTTTGAGTTGGTCGATCGCAGCGGCGCGAAAAGTATCCCCAGCGGCAAGAATAACCGAACGACCTTCGCTGCGAAACTGCGCCGCAAGTTTGCCAATTGTCGTTGTCTTGCCGGAGCCATTGACCCCGACGACCAAGATGACGTGCGGCTTTTTCGCCGGATCAATCTTGAGCGGCTTTGCGACCGGTTCCAGCACGCGCATCACCTCGTCTGCCAGGATGCGCCGCACGTCGCCCGGCGAGATGCCCTTCTCAAACCGCCCCTTTGAGATAGCCTCGATAACACGCGCTGACGTCTCAACGCCAAGGTCAGCGCCGATCAGCAGGTCCTCGAGATCCTCAAGCGTATCGCCGTCTAGTTTGCGCTTGGTGAAAATGCCGGTGATGCCGTCAGCAAGTTTCGCAGACGTCTTTGATAACCCCGACGTCAGCCGCGATAGCCAGCTCGCCTTAGGTGTGGCGTCGCGTGCAGCTTCGGGAGCAGTTTCGGTCGTGCGATCAGTTTCCCGACTGCGTTGACGATCGACTGCGTCCGACGTGTTCGATCTACCTGCGCTCGTGGCGGCAACGTTTCCGTCGTCCAACACAAGGTCATCGGAAGTGGGCTCGACCGTAATGCGCTCATTGGCGACGGGCTGGGCTGCATCGCCACGATTGCCAACCGGAGTTGCCCCATCGGGATGATCGGCAACTGGAATTTCGACCGTGTCGGCGGCGACGCGATCGTCCGACTTGCGCCCAAAAAGTCGCCCAAACAGGCCAGGTTTTTTTGTGTCCGCATCGGTCATGCTGGCACCCCGATCAGCGAACGGCCTGCCACATTAGTGATCTGGAGGTTGATGAGGCTGCCGTACGCGGGCGGTCCCGATGGGAAGAGGGATGGCTCAAAGCGCACCTCAGCGTAGTGCGGTGTGCGCCCCATATCGCCAGCTTCAACGACAATCGACTGCCGCGTACCAACCAGCGCCGTAAGATGCTCTGCCATCCGCCGGTCACCCTCAGCGCGAAGCCGCGCCGCACGCTCTTTCGCCACGGCCCGCCCGACTTGCGGCATGCGTGCCGCTGGCGTGCCAGTGCGTGGCGAAAATGGGAAGGCATGCACGTAGCTGATGCCGCAAGCCTCGATGAGGCTGAGTGAGTTTTGAAACTGGGCTTCAGTCTCGGTTGGAAAGCCAGCAATCAGGTCCGCGCCGAACGCCACGTCGGGACGCAAATCACGGATGCGCTCGCAAAAACGCACGGCATCGTCCCGCCCGTGACGCCGTTTCATGCGCTTCAAGATCAAATCATCTCCCGATTGCAGCGATAAATGCAGGTGAGGCATGAGCCTGGGATGTTCCGCGATCGCAGAAACGAGTGCGGCATCGGCCTCGACCTGATCGATCGACGATAGACGCAACCGCGCAAGCTCGGGCACATCAGCCAAGATCCGCTGAACCAGCCGGCCCAAGGTCAATTCGCAACGGGTCTGATCAAGATCGCCGCCGTAGGATGTGATGTCGACGCCAGTCAACACGACTTCGGCGTAACCCGCCCGGACATAGTTCTGGATCCGCGAAACGATAACGTCGGGGGGAACCGACCGGGATGGCCCCCGCGCAAACGGGATGATGCAAAACGTGCAGCGATGGTCGCACCCGTTTTGGATTTCAACCATCGCCCTCGCGCGGCCGGCGATTCCATCGACGAGATGGTGCGCAGTCTCGCGAACGCGCATGATGTCGCCGACTGCCACGCGAGCCGCCACCTCGACCAAGCAATCCGCGCCGCCATCGGTCGGCTTCGGGTTATGCCGCGCCAACTGAGCAAAGGTTGCAGCCTGCATTTTTTCAGCATTACCAATCACATGGTCAACGCCCGTCATGGTTGCGAAGCGGTCCGGCTGTAATTGTGCCGCGCACCCCGTGACAATAACAACCGCGTCTGGCCGTTCTCGTCTCAGTCGGCGGATGGTTTGCGTCGCCTGACGGACCGCTTCACCCGTGACAGCGCACGTGTTGACGATAATCACGTCGCTGAGACCGGCGGCGCGCGCGTGCGACCGCATGACTTCAGCTTCATAGGTATTCAGGCGGCAGCCCATCGAAACGACGTCGACAGTCGGGTTGTGAGGGGCATCACCGCGACATGGTGGTTGAACGGTTTCGGTCACGCCGCAACCTGCAGCGTGTCGAGATCGAGCAGGCCGCGGTGTTCGTCCTCGACAGGCCCCGTCATAACGATCCGGTCGTCGTCTTTCCACGAGATCGAAAGCACACCACCAGGTAGCGTCACTTCGACGTCGCGCCCGGTGTGCTTCAACCGATGGGCACACACCGCCGCCGCACATGCAGCCGACCCGCACGCCTTTGTCAGCCCAACGCCACGCTCCCAAGTCCGCAGTCGCAACGACTGCTCAGACGTGATCTGCGCGATCGAGATATTGCAACGCTCGGGGAAAATCGGGTGGTTTTCGAGCATAGGCCCCGAACGGCCAAGATCGTGCGCATCGACATCATCGACCCAGAACACCGCATGCGGGTTACCGACATTGACGACGGCTGGCGAATGGAGAACGGGCGCATCAATAGGCCCGATCTGTAGCTCGATGTAGCGGGTGTCCCGGAATTCTTCGGCCAGCGGAATGTCTGTCCAGTCAAACTTCGGTGCGCCCATGCCAACGCTGATTGTTTCGATATCTTGAACCTCAGCTGGCAGTAAGCCAGCAGCCGTTTCAAACAAAAACAACGACTTGCCCGTCCGCTCATGCTCGGCGAACGCGACGCAGCGCATGCCATTGCCGCACGCCCCCGACAGCGACCCATCGTTGTTGAAAATCCGGATGGTCGCATCCGTGCCTGGCACGCCCGGCTTCATGACCGCCATCAATTGGTCATAGCCAAGTCCAGGTTGACGGGCGATCGATGCCGCTTCGTCCCCGGTGATCATGCGTAATGTTGCCCGGAAGTCGACCACAAGGATCCCGTTACCGAGGCCGTTCATTTTGCGAAAGGGGACGTGATTTGCAACCATGACAACTCATATGGCGATTTGGACGACAATAACAAAGCGCCGTTTAGAGTGGCCGTTCTAAGCCGCCAGCGGTCGATCGTGTCTCGCTCGGAATGGTTAGTATGAGGTCTACGGTGGCACGACAATCCAGCAAAACACCATTTGGCGAAGCACAGCGTCCCTCGGACTGGGTCGCTAATCACCTGCCAAGCGCATCGCCGGGCGCGACGTTACTCGATGTTGCCTGTGGTGCAGGGAGACACACGCGCCTAGCCTTGGCCCGCAGCTATCGGGTGACCGCCGTCGACCGCGATATTTCAGGTCTTGCCGATTTAATTGCACGTGCCGATGTGACAGCAATTGCTGCCGACTTAGAGGCGGGCAACGTGCCGCCGTTCGTCGGCCGGCGCTTCGATATCGTGATTGTGACCAACTACCTGTGGCGGCCGGTCTTTCAGCACGTTGTCGACGCGGTCGCCCCAACCGGGTTGCTGATTTATGAAACGTTTGGCATCGGTCACGAAGCGTTCGGCCGCCCAACAAACCCCGATTTCCTACTTGAGCCAGGCGAGTTGCTCCGCCGCTGCGCCCCCCACGGGAACTTCGAGGGCCTCATCCCAGTTGCGTTCGAACATGGGTTAGTCAGATCGTCCAACCGCGACGGTCGCAGTGTGACCTGTGCTGCCGATCAGGCCTCCGATCGAGGCTCCAGTCGTATTGTGCAGCGGATCGTCGCGAGTGGACGACACCGGGTCACGCCCCACCTGTTGCCATCGATCCGCCAGGAAACGGGGGTTTAATGACGCATACTTCATCCTCGGTTGCGCGCTCGGCTGCGCCAGCTGTCGTGGTAACTTGCCGTCACGAAGTTTAAGGATAGCACCATGAGAAAATTGTCACTCACTGTTGCAACGAGCAGCGCTGGGAGTTTGATGACGGCCTTGGCGGCCGTCGCCACGGTGGGAGCGAGCATGTCGGTGAATGAGGCGATCGCGCGAAACCTGACACAGGCGCCTGATGCCATTGCAACAAAGCTTCAGATCACCACGGTCGCTAAAGGTCTCGACTATCCGTGGGGCCTGCAGTTCTTGCCCGACGGTCGAATGCTGGTCACCGAACGGCCGGGCCGCCTTCGCATCGTGACGAACGACGGCGCCATTTCGGCCCCCGTAGCTGGCGTGCCAACCGTTCTCGCGCGTAATCAAGGCGGCCTGCTCGATGTCGCCCTGGCCGCGGATTTTGCGTCGAGCGGCGCAATTTACCTCAGCTATGCCGAGCCGCGCGAAGGCGGCCGCAACGGCACCAGTGTCATGCGGGCCAGGCTCGAACTTGACCCCATTGCGATTGGTAGCCCAACAGGAACCGGCCAGCAAACAAGCGGCGGCAAGTTGACATCAGCCACAGTGATATTCCGCCAGAAGCCCGACAGCACCGGCGGCTATCACTTCGGTAGCCGTATTGTCGTCAATGCCGACGGTTCGTTATTTTTAGGCCTCGGCGACCGGTACGGCTTGCGCGATGAAGCCCAAAACGCGGGCAACCACATCGGTAAAGTTATTCGCATCATGTCTGATGGGAAGCCATTCCCCGGAAACCCCAAGCGCGAAGGTTGGGCCCCCGAAGTCTGGTCGATCGGCCACCGCAACATCCAAGGTGCCACCCTCGATAGCAATGGCGTGCTGTGGACGACGGAGCACGGCGCTAAGGGGGGTGATGAATTGAACCGAACCGAGGCTGGTAAAAACTATGGCTGGCCGATCATCACCTACGGCGTCGACTATAGCGGCGCCAAGATCGGTATCGGCACGGCCAAAGACGGTCTCGAGCAACCCGTCTACTATTGGAACCCATCGATCGCGACCAGCGGGCTCGCATACTATACCGGCACGCGGTTCAAAAATTGGACCGGCAGCTTTCTCGTCGGCGGATTGGCCGGAGGGCACATCGCGCGGCTGGCGATGAAGGACGGCGTCGTCGTGGCCGAAGAAAAACTACTGCTTGACCAAGGTTGGCGCATTCGCGACGTCCGTCAGGCTCCAGACGGCGCTGTCTACGTACTGACCGATGAAGCCAACGGGACGATCGTCAAGTTGACACCGGGCTGATGGCGAGGCCGCTTTTTGACGTACGCCCGCACCGTTAGCGGCGGTCGGCATGCGGCAATTTAATCAGCTTGCCCGTTGCATGCGCGCAATAAGGCGGCGTTGCAGCCAGGGCCGTATTGGCAACATGGCGCGGTAAGCCAATTCCAAGATGTGGACGATGCCCGGCAAGGCCGCGATGCGGCCAACAAGCCGGAACGAAGGCAGTTCGGTCCAGAGGGCTGCGAAAGCTGCCGCGCCGCTGATCAGCGTGCCGTCAGGTTGGCGGACGTGAAAGCGCGCCATCGCCTCGCGCTTGGTAAACCCCGGCGCGACCTCGCCACCATCGGGCACAGCGCTAACGTCGGTCCAGTTGACGAATTCGCTGCCTGGTCGCCGCTGATAGAAGCAGATTTCAGCATGACACATCGGGCAGCTATCATCGTAGTAGACGGTGAGCTGAGCCGCCGAGCCTTGCTGCGAACCGTCGGGAGAGCCCCCCGAATTCCGCCGACCCGACTGATGTGCCGGATATTCCTCGTGTGCCTGATCTTTTGTCATGGGGGCACTACGTCTAAAACGCACCGACCCGATCACGCGTCGCTAGAAAGCCAACGTTAACCAGCAATCTTTGTGATGCACCGCCATGCAGCTCGAATCGAGCCTCATAGCCTGAGACGATACCTTGAGACGCCCTCGGGCGAGGGAGCCCATAGAGCCCCACTCCGCCACGCTTGTCGCTACTCAACCACGCTCTTCGCTTGGCTCTGCAGGACGCGCTCGGCTGCGGCTGCGGCTCGCTCTGCAGCATCTGCAGCGCGCAAGGCGGCCGCTTCGGCCCGAACAGCAATGTTGAGAGCGTCGCTCGCCGATGTTGCCGTTGCTAACCCCGAACCGGAGGCGCTGGCGGTTTTCGCGGTGGACTTTGGCTGGACCGACCCGGTCTCGATGTTGGCTGCTCGTCGCGGTTTGTCAGACGCCCGAACCGGTTGGTCAGTCGTCTTGGCCGTTACGGCGGCCGCTGGCTCGGCGGTCGCATCTGTCGCACTGTCCGATGGCGGTCGCTTGCGCCGTTCGACGGCTTTTCGGCTGGGCTGCTCCGCGACGTCGGCCTGGGCTTTGGCAGGACGTGCAACGACCGGCTTGCTCGTTGCGGGCTCGGTGTCGTTATAATCGAAGAGCGAAACCGACGCATACGATTGCTCTCCAGCGGTGTGTTTGCCGGAGTTCGCATTCTTTTCTGCGCTGGCAGTTGTGTCTGACCCGGCACCAGAGTCGGGGGCCGCCTTCGTGGCCAACTCATTGCCCTTCCCGCTTCCGTACGACTTCCACGTGACGGTCACTTTCGCGCCCATTTTGACGCGCGGATACAAGTCAGCGACGTCCTTGTTGAACAGCCGCACGCAGCCCTTAGAGGCAGCAGTGCCGATCGTCCAAGGTGCATCCGTTCCGTGAATGCGATAGGCGCTAGAACCGAGGTATAGTGCCCGATTGCCAAGCGGGTTCATCGGGTGGCCACCCGGCACCCAACGCGGCAGGCGCGGGTTTTCAGCAAGCATTGTCGGCGTTGGCGTCCACGAAGGGTTCTCGCGCTTCTGCGACACGCTGGTCACGCCTTCCCAACGGCTCTGTTCGCGAGGGATTGCGATCGGATAGGTGTCGGCAAGGCCCGGAGCGGTAATGAAATACAGCTTGCGGTCAGAGAAACTAACGATGATGTCGCCAGGCTTCGCTGGATGGTTAAACTTGATCGTCTGCTTACCGCTATCAGACGTCGTATCGCCGCCCCAGTCGAAGGTAACCTGCGCTTGAGCAATCGGCGCCGCGATCACAAAGCTCGATAAAACGGCGGCTGAAACAAGGGTACGAAGCATTAGCGTCTATCCTTCCGTTCCACTTAATCCAGCTGAGGCGGACCTTGATGGCATCGTCAGACTAACAACGGCGTTCGGGCCACAAACGACAAGCCCTCAGCCCCCTGACATCCGTTTACTCAATGTTGCACCGCATCGCCACGAAGACCCGCCGATCGAGTCGATCCAAGGAACGAATGTGACGGACGTGCAACGGTGCGCGGATGCCGCGGGGTGCCAACGCCGTGACACGAGTTCGTAGCCATCTGGTTCGTAGCCATCTGGGCGACGATTTGACCGACATTAAAAAAAGTGGCCACCAGCCGATGCGCTATGCGATTTACTTCACACCTAATCCTGCAACCCAGTTGCATGCCTTCGGCTGCGGCGTTCTGGGCTACGATGCCGATCGGGGTGAGCGGATCGCGTTTCACGCTGAGTTAGAACAGCAATTCTCCAACATCGAGGCGTTAACAGCCGCGCCGCGCCGGTACGGCTTTCACGCGACGCTTAAGGCACCCTTCGCCCTCGCAAATGGCACCTGTGAGGACGGCTTACTCGACGCTGTGGCCGCCCTGGCTGACGGCCTCGGCTCTATATCCCTAGGCCGCCTCCACGTCATCGCCGGTCGAGATTTCATAGGACTGCGGCCTCATGACCGCCAACACCCGGCTGTACGGCGCTTAGCACAATCCTGCGTCGAACGGCTCGACGGCTTCCGGGCGCCACTGACCGATGACGACCGCGCCCGACGCCAGATAGAGCGACTGACGCCCCGCCACCGCGCGCAACTCGAGCGCTGGGGTTATCCGTTTATCGGCGATGATTTCGAGTGCCACATGACCCTGATCGGCCCCACCACCGGTCCAAGCGCCAGTTCGCCAATGACCCAGCTCGAAACCACGCTGCGAGGGCTCTGGCAGACCTGCCCAGGCGAGACCGTCGTGGATGCCTTAACGGTTGCGCGGCAGGACAAGCCGGATAGGCCCTTTTACAACGTTGCCCGCTTCAAGCTTGCCGCGGCACAAATGTGACACTGGCGTCAGCAACCCACGGGATAGTCTAACAACCTGTGGATAGCTTGGCGTGAGCCACTTCGCCTTAAGAGATACCTGAGGCACCAACGCAGCTATAAGTTGGCGTGGCGGATAAGTGAAAACGCCCGTCAAACCATAATGGTATGTCGTATTGAGTTGTGTTGCGTCACGAAATCAGTGCGCTTCCGATGGGCCACGTTCGCCATTTGTCAATGATGGATCGGGGAGATCGGCCTTAGTGCGGAAACAGCGCCACATACGGCGATGCTCGGTCGTGGCTACGGCAACCCTTGCCGTATGGCTATCGGGCTGCGCGGCTGGCCATGTGCCGCTGAACAACGCGCCCGAACTTTATGACAAAGAGCGCACCGCACAAAGCGCGGTTGGTGGCGCAGCGGCCGATCACCGTGGCCCGCTAGCTGGTGCGCACCGCGTGCGAGCCGAGGGGGCATCGCCGTTTGGCAATTCACTAAAAGACAGCCCGTCGTTCGTGACCGACCCGTGCCCACCGGCCGGCACGGCCGATTTCATCCAGCCCGGCCCGCGCGGCAGGCTCAACTCGGTCAGCCACCGCGATCTCACGATGCGCTATTCGATCGGCGACCGGTTTAATATCCAAGTGCCGGGCGCGCCAGAGTTCTCCGGCGATTTCGTCGTCAACGCCGATGGCCGCGTGATCCTGCCGTTCGCAGGCGAACTCGCCGTCAAGGGCGTGACGAACACCCAGCTGACCTCCATGATCGAACAGGCGCTGATCAAGGCCCGATTGTTCGAAGCGCAGGGCTTCAAGATATCCGTCCGGCCGGTCCGCTATGCCCCAATCAACGTGACGGTGTCTGGCGCGGTCTTCCAAAAGGGGCGCGTTACGATCAATGCGACCCGCGATGAGCGCTCTGAATCAAGCCTCGGCAAGACCGGCGACAGCCCCCTTGATCGGTTCATTGGCGCAGCATTACGCGGCGTCAGCGGCGTGCGCCCCGATGCCGACGTCTCAAGGATCGAGTTGCACCGCAGCGGCAAAATCTACCGGCTGAATTGGCGCGGCGCAGTCACCGGCGAACAGGTCGACGACATCCCGCTGATCGACGGCGACCACGTCCACGTGCCGGAATCGACCTGTTTCCAGTCGGCACTTGTCCGGCCGTCGCAAATCACCATTGGCGGTATCCGTGTGTTCATGTCGAACCTGACGGTGCCAGCACTGACCAATGCCAACGCGAGCGTGACCAACGATTCCACGCGCCTGCCCTACGGCGCGCGCTTCCTGCAAGGGCTCGTGTCGGCCAACTGCGTCGGCGGATCGCTCGCCAGTAACGCGCGCCGTTACGCCGTCTTGATCACCCGCAACCCGAAAACGATGGAGACCGAAGTCATCCAGCGTTCGATCGAGGACCTCGTGCTCTCGCCCGATCGCGACAAGATCAATCCGTATCTGATGCCCGACGATGCCATCGCCTGTTACGACAGTGCAATCACCGACGTGCGCGAGGCGGCAACGACGCTGCAGTCCATCCTGGCACCGTTCCAGACCTTCCAATTTGGCCGCTTCGCCGGCACAAGCAATTGATAACCGTGCTCCGGGGCGCCAACGCAGGCGCCATTGGCTGTGCCTTCAATTCGCGCCGATAGCAGCGCGAAAATAACCTTCGATAAACCGCTCATAGATCGCCGTCAGCGTCTCTAGGTCGGTAACGGCAACGCGCTCGTCGACCTTGTGGATCGTCGCGTTGACGAGCCCAAATTCGACGACGGGGCAATGGCTGTGGATGAACCGTGCATCCGAGGTGCCCCCGCCGGTGGTTAGCGCGGGCGTCCGGCCGGTCACAGACGCAACCGCATCGCTGAGGGTGCGAACGAGATCGCCCGCGGGCGTTCCCGGTATCGGGGCAGTGCGGAAAACGTCCCCGGTGCCTGAAAACGCGAGGTCATAGCACGCCGTAGGCGGATCGCCGGGGTTAGGGCCGCGCGTCGCCGCCGCACACTGCATGCCAACCCACGCTTCGATCGATGTGCGCGAATGCAGGTCGTTGTAGCGAATGTTGAACATCGCCCGCGCCACCGCTGGAATGACGTTGGTCGCCGTATTCGGCACGTCGATCACAGTGACTTCGAGGTTCGAGGGTTGAAAATCAGCCGTGCCGCTGTCGATAACGGCCGTCGATAGCCGGTCCAGCATACATACGAGCCTAGGCACCGGGTTCAGCGCCTTTTCCGGGTAGGCGGCATGCCCCTGCACACCGTGGACGGTCAATTCGACGTTGAGCGAGCCGCGGCGGCCGATCTTAATTTCATCGCCGATCGCCAACGGGTTTGATGGCTCACCGACGAGGCACGCATCAAGCCGCTCGCCCTCACGCCGCAAGGCATCCAGCATTTTGACGGTGCCGTTGATCGACGGCCCCTCCTCATCGCCGGTGATCAGGAACGATAGCGACCCCGGCGGCTCGGGCGTGCGCGCCAGATACCGGGCCGACGCTGCGATGAAGCAGGCGATCGCGCCTTTCATATCGACCGCGCCGCGCCCGTAGAGTACGCCATCGCGGATCGCCGCATCGAATGGACCCGACGACCATGCCGCCGCGTCGCCCGTTGGCACAACGTCAGTATGGCCAGCAAAACACAAGTTCGGCCCGCGCTGACCTGCCCGCGCGTAGAGGTTATCGATGTCGGGCGTACCGGGCTCCGAAAACGGCAGCCGACGGCATCGGAAGCCAGCCGCGCGCAACGCCGCCTCGACCACGTCAAGCGCGCCGTCGTCCGATGGCGTCACCGAACGGCAGCGGATCAGCGCCTGGGTCAGCGCGACTGGATCGGTCGACATCGGATCAGTCATGATCGGATTAGTCGATGCTGCTGGTAACGCTACCGTCATGACGCCGGGTTCTCCCGCAACCGAGCTGGCGTTTGCACCGTGCCACCGGGAATCATCGTGCCAGCCTGAATAATCGTGATTTTTTGCCAAATTTTCGACGACAGGTTCGCCGTCAGTGTCGAAAGATCGCTTGCGGCTTCGATCACGACATCATCCGACGTCGATTGAGCATAAAGTGCCGCAATCTTGGCCGTCAGCGACAGCATTTCCGAGCAATAATCGAGATACCGGGTCAATTGAAACGGCGTCATCGTTCGTGCTGGCGACATCACCGTGCGCGGCCCATCGAGCATCATCGGGTCTTTGGTCAGCTGATGCATATCGATGACGTGGACAATCGAGCGCAGTTCGTTGAGGGCGGCCAGCGCGCGGCCACGCTTCACCCGTTCCTCAATACGGACCAGGAAGAAGATCGCCGCACCCGTCAAGATCAGGATATTGAACGCCGCATCGATGCCCTGGATCGTCGAAAACAGGTCGTCGGTGCCCTTTTTGTCGGCCACCAGCGTTGCCAGAACGTAGGCGAGGACGGCGACCCCTGCCGCAATCGCGATCGCCGTACCGGCACGCAGCGTGTACGCTGGCCGCGCAATCGACCGCGACCGCTCATCGGCGGCCCGTCCAACGTCGCGTAACTCGGCGCACACCTTAACGAGCCCAGCGTCTGGAAACCGGGCTTCGATCCGCCCGTGCAGCGTATCGAGCGTCGCGACGATCTTTTTGCTATCGAGCGTGCGGTACGACATGTCAGCCGGTGTGCGCAACGGCGGGGCGAGCGTCAAGCGGCGTTGCGGCGCGCCAGGGATTGCGGCGCGCCAGGGATGGTCGAAAAAAGTTCGCCGCCGCTCAATCGCGCGTCCGACGGCCAAAAAGCGTTGCCGTTTTTGGCAGATCGCCTGTCAATTTCTTTCGGACGAGGGCCAGTATCGCGAACGCGCCGCTCGGGACCAACATAAATTTGGCTCATCGCCGCTGGCGGCGCATCGAAGGGCGATGGGGTCGGCGTTGCCGGAGACGGCGCAGGTCGCGCTGGGCCAACCGCGCCCGCCGCCGCTTGCGGCTCACGACGCCGATCGGTTGGAGCCCGATCGGTAAGAACTCGGTCCTGCGGCACCCGTTCCATCAAATCAGTGTCCTTCGGGACCCGCGCAGGCTCGCCCGGCGGTAAGCTGCCAGCCTGGCCGCGCCGATCTGCGATCTGGCGACGGTCGTCACCCAGCTGACGGGCGGCCGCCGGCGCAATGATTGTCGATGGCCGGTTGCGGTTGCGCCGGTCGGTCGTGCCGACGGGCGGGCCGGCATCTCGCGAACGGCGATCCGGTCCGGCATAGGCCGATGTCGTCGATTGCGCCGCACCGCTGGATTGCGCCGAACGGTGGGGTTGCGACGCACGGCTGGCCGAGCCTCTGGCCGCAACCTTGGCGCCGCCGCTGGCAGTCCTGGCGGGAGCGTCCGCACTGTCGCCGGGGCTGACCAGCCGCGCCCCGCGACGGTTGGGCAACCCATCCGGGCGGCCGCTATCGGACAGACGGCGCTCCCGTCCAACCGTCGCCGGGAGGGGATCGAAGCTCAAGGTCGGGCTCCAGCCGTCGCCGCGGCCTGCATCAACAAGGCTGACATCCGCGCTGTGTCCGCTTGCCAGAGCCGGTAGGCTTGGGTCGCCGACAGCGATAGTAACGGCTGCCAGTGCGGGGCCAAAGGCATTTGCGGCGCTCTGGCCCGGCGCAGACAGCATTTCAGCAAGGAGCCATAACGACCAAGCGCCAAGCGGAACAGCTGCTGCCAAAAGCACGATCGAACCACCCGGGCTCGACGTCGCCAATCCAATCAGCGCAAGAACGAGCGCGGCAAGCCCAGGCAGAAGCAATGCCGCCGGTTTACCAAGATCGTGCAGCCGTCGCGCGCCCGCTGCCAAGCCTATCAAGACTAGAACAATCGCACTGATTGCCACCGCAACTTGAGCGTTTAACGCAAGGTCACGAATGTCCACGTGGCCAAGCGCAAGCTTAAACGCACCCGCCGCTGCCAGCGCGAGCCACAGATCAACCCGGCCTGACCGGCCTTGAAAACGAAACAAACGAACCATGCGGCTTGCATCCCCACTACAACCCTTGAGTGCAGGAGATTAGCCGAGCGAGGTTTATCGAACGTTGCTGGCGCGCGGGCGGCGCTAATCTCTCAGCAATTCGTTAATGCTCGTCTTGGAGCGGGTCTTCTCGTCGACCCGTTTGACGATGACGGCGCAATAGAGGTTCGGCCCCGGCGAGCCGTCGGGCAGCGGTTTGCCGGGCAGTGTGCCCGGAACGACCACCGAATAGGGCGGCACCCGCCCCATGAATTTTTCACCCGTGGCCCGGTCGATGATCGTGGTTGAGGCCCCGAGATATACCCCCATCGACAATACCGCCCCTTCGCCGACGTGGACGCCCTCGGCGACCTCCGCCCGCGCGCCAATAAAGCAGTTATCCTCGATGATCACGGGGCCTGCCTGCAGCGGCTCCAGCACGCCGCCAATGCCTGCCCCGCCCGAGATGTGGCAATTCTTACCAATCTGCGCGCAGCTGCCAACGGTGGCCCACGTATCGACCATCGTGCCGCTGTCGACGTAGGCGCCAAGATTAACGAACGAGGGCATCAAAATGACGCCTGGCGCGATGTAGGCCGAGCGGCGGACGATGGCCCCGGGGACCGCACGAAAACCCGCCATTTTGAATTGTTCGGCAGACCAATCGGCAAATTTGAGCGCAACCTTATCGTAGCCGTGCGCGCGGCTTGCGTACGACCCGCTCTTCTGGAACGGGATGATATGGTTGTCGTTTAACCGGAACGACAGCAGCACCGCCTTTTTAAGCCACGCGTGAACCGTCCAACCGTCGGCACCCTTCTCCGCAACCCGCGCTTTACCGGTGTCGAGCAAATCGAGCGCGCTCTCCACCGCCTCGCGGACCGGGCCCTTGGTGTCGAACTTGAGACTGTCTCGGGTCTCGAAAGCGGCTTCGATCGTTGCGGCGAGATCAGCGTGGATCATCTTCGGTCTTTCTTGGCGATTTTTCGGTTCAAACCGCGCGGTTGTGACGCGCGCGCAACGGATGTGTCAATTCCGAATCGGCTAGCGCTGGCAAACTCGTGCGTGGCGTCCCAACCCGACCAATCGATATCAAGCCGTCAAACCCAGGACATCGAACCCAAATGGCGAAATCAGAATCGACCGGCAAATCGGCCGCAGCGTCGGCCGCCAAGGTCATGAAGAGCAAGACGGCCAGCGCCGCCGAGAAGTCGGTCGCCGCCTCGGCGCTCGGCCAAACCAAGAGCAAAGGCGTAACGAGCGCTGTCGTTGCTGCGAAAGCAACCAAGGTCCTCCAGGATCCAAAGGCGAGCAAGGCAGCCAAAAGCGCGGCGGCCTCGGCCCTAACGCAGGCTTCAAACAAGAAACCGGAAGCAAAGAAGGCCGCCAAGAAGTAACGTTTTGCGCCTTCGGTGCAGACGTCACATCCACGGGCAGCAATGTCCGTGGTCTAACTGCGCTACCAGTTCCAAACAATCGCGCCGCCCGATAGGCCAGCCCCAGCCGCCGCCATCAACACGCGGTGTCCAGGAACGTAGCTGGCTCCACGCGCAGCCATCGATAGCGTAAACGGGATCGTCGCCGCCGAACTATTGCCGTAGTGCGCAACTGTCGAGCACGTCCTCTCCGGATCAATGCTGAGCCCGGCGCGTAGCGTTTCAATCATGCGCGCGTTGGCTTGATGCGGCACGAACCAATCGACTTGCCC
>JBBQNE010000044.1:0-22092 GCA_038329675.1 Hyphomicrobiales bacterium
TGAGGAGACCAGTCGATGAACGAGGGGACATATCCGCCACTCGACAATATGGATGATTTACCGCGCACGCTGCGCCGGGAGCGCGAGGCGCGGGATCGAGAGCGAGCGCAGCGCGATCAACAGACAAACGTCCCGGTCCAGCCTGTCGCCGCTTACGCAGCTCCAGAAGGCGTTGGCTACGACGCGATGGCCTATCAGGGCGTACCGGAGCCCTATCCAGCCATCGTAACCCGCTTTCGCGTGCCGTTCTTTTCGCTGATGCTATTTTTCATCAAGGCGGTGTTGGCGGCCATTCCGGCGCTATTGCTGCTGGCGATGATTTTGTATGGCGCCGGGATCGGGCTCAAAACGTATTTCCCGTGGCTCGTGCAGACGGAAATTCTGATCCGCTTCCCGAAATAGTAGGCCGCTGCTACCAGGGAGCGTCGGTGAGGCACCCGGGTTTAGGCACCCGGGTTTAGGCACCCGGGTTCAGGCGCCGGGGTTCAGGCACCCGGGTTTAGGCACCCGGGTTTAGGCGCCGGAGTTCAACTGCATAATTTGATAATTTAAGTAGAACGCCGTCGATACCCAAGCGAGATAGGGCACGAACAGCAGCGCCGCCGTCTGGCTGACCGGCCATGCCAAAATAATGAATGCGACGATCGCGAGCCACATTGCTCCAGCGTCCCACAGCGCGAGTATGATGTTTTTTTCTCCAAACATCAGCCAAGACCAGGCGCCATTGAAAACCAGTTGGAGGGACCAAACCACGGCCACAAGGCCAAGCCCCTGCTCCTTCCACACGAGGTAGCCTGCCGCCGCGATCATCACGTAGAGGATGGTCCAAACGACCGGAAACGCCCAATTGGGCGGGGTCCACGATGGTTTTTGCAAGGTCATGTACCACGGGCCAGGCGGAAACAGCCCGCCGGTGGCCGCCGCTGCAAACGTCAAGCCAGCGAAAATTGCGATGGCCATATAGTTCGACATATCCAGTCTCCGTGCCGTTCCGTGCCGTTCCGTTCCGTGCCGCGCCAACCGGGCATCAGCGAGCCGTAACCGTTGTAACCATCTACGCACAGTGCTGATGCATTGGTTCGCCTGCAACGGGAAGTGCTCGCGTTGCCCAAACGTTCGCGGCTGCCGTGTTTCGACTATTTTGGGGCCCGCGTTGCAGCCACGCAAGCCAGTGGCCAGTGGCCAGTCCCCAGTGGCCGCGCCGCGATAGCCAACCATCGAATTGACGTGGCGTTCAGCCAAATCCGCCAGCATACATCGCAAACCAAAACGCAGCACATAGGTAAGCGCCAAACGGGATGCGGCGCGTGGGGTCGATGCGGCCATCTTTGGCTAAGGATACGCCGACTTCGACAACCAGTGCTGCGACCGCGGCCGTCGCAATTGCAAACGCACAGTCCGCTGGCCCGAGCCAAGCGCCCATCGCCGCGATGAGCTTAACGTCACCGCCGCCGAGACCGTCGATGCCGCGCAGCAGGCGAAATCCGTTTTGGACGAGCCACATCAGGGCACCCGCACCGAAACAACCGAGCGTGGCGATCCAGAATTCCGGTCCGCCAGCTTGGGGCACGAGGGCTGCCGCCATCAGCCCGGCTGCCGCCACCGGCAGCGTCAGCATGTCGGGCAGAACGCGATAGCGTAAATCAAACGCTGTCAGCAGCAATATTGGAATGGCAAGGCCGCCTAGCAGCATGGCGCGAGGTAGGGTCATGGCGCCCGCCAAACCCGCCGCGCCGACGACAGCAACTGTCACCAGCATCGCAACTGCACCGATCGCCATAACGTCGAGAACCGAGAACCGTTGATACGATTGGGGGGGGCGACCTGTGAGGGAACCGACGGCGCGCGATAGCCAACTGCCCGGCCAAGCTTTGCCGATCAGGTAGGCAACGTCCGCCCGGAGAGGAAAAATCAACGGCACCGTGGCGAGCAGGAGCCCGATGAGCGGTGCGGCGACGATCGAAGGATCGAAGAATATCGGTGCCGCATCCGTGACGCGTATCGGGGCAGTGCCAATCGCCATCTCCAGCCGTTACCGCAATTCGAGGATGCTGACGAACGCGCGTTTTGACGACAAACCAATGCCCGAACTGCCAACGACTGCCGTTGCTGACGCTTCGACGCCATTGGCGAGACGGCCCACCGCGCGGACCGTATAAACTGGACCTTCGAGCGTCGTAAACGAGGTTTCGCCCTGCCCCGCGCTGGGTCGAGGTTGCCCGCGCTCGCGCGCTGCGATGATGGCATCGGCGATTTGCGGCGTCACGCCATCGATCGCAAGCAACGTCTCGCGGGATGCGGTCGACGGATTGACCTGCGCACTAAAGCCAAACAGCGTGGCATGACGCTCCAGCGCCGGGACAAGCCGCGGCGGCATGTTGGGCAATGAAACCAAACCACTCATGGAGTGGAGCCGCGACAGACGTTCTTGACCGGGCGGCGGCTCCAGCGCTTTGGACGCTGCTTGCGCGAGGTTGACGGCGTCGAATGCGTCAATGCCTTGCCGGGCGGCTTCAGCACGAAACAGTGCCGATATGAATTGCGGCTGTGCTTGCCGTAGATCGAGCTTGCCGCGCTCATCTTCGATCGCAACCGACACCGCGTTGCCATCCAACTCGAACGTCGCCTGGCGGCCATCTCGTGGCAGCGTACGTTCTGCGGGCGCAAGCGACACCTCATGGATCGCAATCTGCAATCCAGCGCGGGCGAGCTCACGGGCACGAATGAGGTCAGCTGCGTTACGTCGCGCGCTCGCATCGTTGCGCGCATGCGTGACGACGGTTGCCGCCGTGAGCGCCAGGAACAACGAGACCCAAACGGTCGTCACCAATGCGATGCCCCGTTGTGCGGGTTTGCGCCTGACGGGTCGGTGCCTCGATGGTGTTGAGCCCGAGCCCGGACGTGTGTGTCGATCGCTTGTCATCGGACCGCACAATCTCCGCCAGCCATCGTTTCAACGCCGCGGATCAGCACGCAACGCGGGTCTTTGCTGATCGCCATTTGCACGGTCATGACCGGTGCGCGGGGATCGCCGATTTGGATGCGCGTCGGTAGGCGGCCGGGCTCTTCCCAAAGCTCACTCCAGCGCTGGCCCTCGCCGCCGGGCCCTGTGCCACGTTCATCGCCGTAGCTGAAGACGAGCGGTGAAGCCGTCACCAGCAAATCAGCGGTATCGGCGCTTCCAACGGGCTGGCCGGTCAGGACGTTCAGCCGTTGGCGGGCAATGGCAAGACGGTTTCGGCTATCGGTCGAGCTGCCGGCGCTGACCGAGACCTCGATCCGGTAGAGCCCGCTTGATCCATCACGCTCGGCGGGGGTAGCGTGAAATGTGAACGACTTCGGTTCGCCAACAAATAGCGGCTGCAGTGCTTGTGGCGCCTGTCCTCGGGGCGCAGCACCGGCCAAGCCAGCGACGGTGGCGGCTTCGATCCAGGATTTCAGAACGCGGCGCGCGGTGAGCAACTGCTCCTCCTCGCTAGCCGACCGCGACATGCGCGCAACTTGCGCTTGTCCGCTCCAAAGGGCTGCAAATAGCAACCCGGCGAGCATCGCGAAGACGCCCGTTGCAATCATCACTTCGATGAGGCTGAACCCGCGTTGGCCTCGTTGGCGCGACGGAAGTTGTCTGGACGCAGGCCGTCTTAACGCCGGCCGTCGTTTCATCGCGGGCCGTCGTCCCATCGCAAACTGCCGTGCAAACAAGCCGCTGATTGCCGTCATCGGATCGTACCCGGTTTGGCGCGTACTGTCGTGAGCTTCCAGCCCGAAGTCCCCAGATCGGGTCCCTCAATCTCGATCCGCACCGTCAGCAATCCAACTGTTGACGGCGAGGCTGCAGGTGGTGGTAGCGATAGTTGTGCGCCCTCTGAAATATCGAGGCGCCAGATGTAGCTCCCGAGCGCGCGCCCTGAAAAGCCAGCCGCCTCAAGGGGAATTTCAAAGCCAAGTTGGTCAATCAGCCGTTCGGCAACGAGGGCTGCCTGCGCCTTGGCCTTTGCGCGCCGCTCCAAGTCGAGCCCGGTCGAGATCGCCTGATAATAGGCCGTGATCACGCCAGCGGCGATGGCCAGCGCGACGAGGGATTCGACGAGTGAAAATCCGCGATTCCCGTTGCGGCGTCGCGATCTGATTTCAGCCGCCATTCGCAGCCTCCGGCCCAATCGTGATGCGCGCGGTTAGCCAATTGACGCTGACGCTCACCCGGTGGTTGCGGCCTGCAAGAGCAAATGCGCCGCCCGACGCGCTGCCCTCGGGGTAGAATACAATCCGGCGGATGCGGCGGCCATCACCGTCGGGGGCGACATCTAGCGCAAGCGTGGCTGGCAACCGGCGCTCCAGCGCGGGGGTGCCGTAAATCAGACGATTCTCAGCCGCGTCGATCGTAACTGCCGTGGGTTGGCCACTGGTCAGAGCGCGCGTTCGCACGTTGCCTAGAATGTTTGCGATTTCTCGAGCCTCGGCTTCGACGCGCATTTTTTCGCTAGCCGGCGCCAATTGAACGGTTGCTAAGGCCGTAAGCGTTGCGACGATGGCCACGGCGATGGTGATCTCGATGAGCGAAAACCCGCGTGATTGTTTGACCAGCCGTGATCGGCGAGCCCGCGCGAGGAGGCGAATGCGTTCTTGAGGCGGTGCGCGGTCCGTCTGTGCGCCGTCATATGAAGCGCTACACCCCGCCTGCGCGCAGTCCGCCTTAGGAGCCAATATCCGCATTAGTACCCTCGCCGCCAGGCGTCCCGTCCGCCCCGAAGGACACGACGCGGTTTGGCTGGTCCGGCGTCGGCTGATAACGGTACGGCTTGCCCCAGGGGTCGAGTGGGACGCGGCCATCTTTCAGATAAGGACCATTCCAACCTTGCGCAGACCCTTGTTGGATGAGGGCGTTGAGGCCGTCTGCTTCATTGGGATACCGCCCAATGTCGGCCAGATAAATATCGAGGGCGGCGCGCAGCTGCTGGATCTGGACGTTGGCCGTCTTAGATTTCGAGCCTTCGAATTGGCGCATGACGTTGGGGCCAACAAGGCCAACGAGCAGGCCCATGATTGCCACCACAATCAGGATTTCGACCAGCGAGAAGCCGCGCTGGCGCTGCATGTGCCGCGGGCAACGTCGGTTAGATGATCGAGTTGATCGAGAGAATTGCGCTGAATAGCCCATACAACAGTCCGCCAATCATGCCACCGATTACGATCAGCAGAATGGGCTCGAACCAGATAAGAAAGAGTTTCGTCATCCGTTCAAGGTCGTCTTCGAGCATCTGGGCTGATTTTGTGAGCATCGACCCGAGGTCGCCGCTCTCTTCGCCCGCACGCGCAAGTTGTACGACGATTGCTGGGAAAGCACCGGTATCGTAAAGCGCGTCTGACAGCCGCGCCCCCGTCTTGAGGCGTTCTCTCACGGCGGTTGCTGCCACCGCTAGGCGCGGATCGGTGACGGTTTGGCGGGCGACGTCGATGGCTGGCAGCAACTGGACTTGCCGCGAGACCAGCGTGCCGATCAGCCGAAACATGGCCGCCGACTGGGCCTTTTCGATGAGCGCCGCGCCTGGCTTGGTCATCCGCAGCAGCCGCGCGATGCCAGTTTCAAGCGTGCCTGCTTGCGCAGCGCGTGCCGCCAGCACCAGCCCGAGCACGACTGCGAAAGCGAGCGGGATTGCGAGTTGGCGCACGCTGTCTGACAGCCAGAAGACAAACCGCGCAGACGATGGAAGCTTATCTAGATGGGCGCGAACAAGTTGCTCAAACTGCGGAATGACGACGAGCAGGATCGTCAAAACCGATCCCAACGCAACAAGCGCCAGGATCGCTGGATAAACGAGTGCTGTTGTCACCTTAGACCGCAGCGCATTGCGCGATTGAAGCAGCCGTTCGATCTCGGCTAGAGCAGGGCCAAGATCGCCAGTCATTTCGGCTGACCGCAGAAGCGCAAAACAACTCGCGTCGATGTTGCTGCTGCTTTCAGCGAAGGCTTTGGAGGGTGACAAGCCGCCGCGCATCGCGGCGACGATCCCGGCTGCGACCGTCGATCGCGGGGTTCCTGGCGCGCCGCCAGCAATTGTTGCCAGCGCGCGTTCAAGCGAAATACCAGCGCCGACCATCTTGGCGAGCTGGCTAAACAGCAATTCGAAATCCCGGTCAGAGAGCCGGGGTATGGGGCCGCTGGCGACCGGTGCTCGCGGTTTAACAGAGCGCGCTTGAGCGCTCAACGTTGGTGGCTGACCGGCACGACCTGGCGGTATTGCGGCACGGGTCTGTACTGAGGCGCTCGCTTTAAGTTGCTGACGTGCATCAACGTTTCGCGTGTTTTCAACGCCGCGATTTTGGAGCGGCACGGTAGTCCTCGACGATCCCAGGCGGTAACTTGGGCGCTCGGTCATAGTGGCGCCGTTTCTGGAAGTTCGATTGCGCGCATTGCTTCTTCCGCGCTGGTGACGCCATTGGCGATCATCTCCAGGGCGTGGGTTCGCATGGGTTCGTATTCGCCGATTTCGTTATTGTCGGAGATCAAATGTGCGCCCTCAACCGCTTCAAACACAGCGCGACGGCCGCGATATCCGGTGCCGCCGCAGTTCGGGCAGCCAACGGCTTCGCGTGCGCCGCTTGATGCCGTGAGCTTAAAGCCGAGATCGCCTGGTCGGGAGGGGCGCGCGCATTTTCGGCATAGCGTTCGCACCAGACGCTGGGCAGCAGCAACGCGGAGCGTCGCGTTGATCAAAAACCGCTCGATGCCCATGTCCTCAAGGCGTGTCACGGCCGACGGGGCATCATTGGTGTGGAGCGTCGATAGCACGAGGTGGCCCGTCAACGCTGCCTGGATTGCGACCTCGGCGGTTTCGCGGTCGCGAATTTCGCCAACCATCATCACATCAGGATCGTGACGTAGGAACGATCGTAGGGCGCGCGCGAAGTCGAGGCCAATGTCGGTGTTTGCTTCAACCTGCACCACGCCCGGCACCTGAATTTCGACTGGGTTCTCGACGGCAACAATTTTGCGGCCGACCGTGTTTAGAGATCCAAGGGCCGCATGTAGCGTCGTTGTCTTGCCCGAACCGGTCGGACCCGTGACGAGGATCAAACCATTCCGTTGTGCAAGCCCGCGTTCAAAGATCGAGCGGACGCCGGCTGGCATGTCGAGGGCGTTGATCGACTTCAAGCCAGTTTCGGTGTTGAGCAGGCGCAACGCGAGCGTCTCACCGTGAATGGCTGGCGCGGTCGCAACGCGCAGATCGATCTCACGGCCGTGGGCGCGATAACGGATCCGCCCGTCCTGGGGCAGGCGACGCTCGGCGATGTCGAGGCCCGATAGGATCTTCAGCCGTGATACGACGCCAGCGTAGAGGTCTGGTGGTACGCCCGGCTGCTCGATCAGCACGCCATCGATCCGGTAGCGAATTCGGGTTTGGCGATCGAAGGCTTCAACGTGAATGTCGGTTGCGCCGCGCTGCATGGCGGTCGACAGAATGCGGTCAACAAGTTTGATCGTGGGCGCATCGTTGGCAAGTTCGACGAGATAATCGCGGTCTTGTTCATCGCGCCCACGGTCGCTCAGCATCGCAGCGCGGTCGGTTTCAGTTTCACTGCGTGCAAGCGCGGCTTCGATGTCGCGCGGCGCTGCCACTTTCAACATCACTGCGCCATCGCAGGCAATCGTGAGTGCTTTCGTGACGAACGGGTCGGCGGGATCGGCGACCGCAAAGCACCAGCCGAAATCATTGATCTCCAACGGGGCAACGCTATGCGCTTTCATAAACGCAACGTTAAGGCGCGGTTGGGCTGGAAGTGGGACGGGGAAATCTTCCGGGCCTGCGAGTTCAAGTCCACAAAGGTTTGCGGTCGCGCGTGCCCAGTCTGCCTGTGAGATGAGCCCGAGTCGATCGGTGACGACACTCAGCGCAGTGCCGGTCGAATGGGCAAGATCGCGCGCACGCCGGCAATCTTCACCGGTCACGATACCTGCTGCTGCAAATTGATCGAGCACGTCACGGGCGGAGACCGCTTCATAGCGCGTATCGCGTGCAGGTTGGCGCGAAGGCGCCGCTTTACCCGTGTTGCGCGGCCGCGCGCCCGATGGACGCTGTGAGATCTCGCTTAAACGCTCGGCGAGCTGGTTTTTCATCTGTGCTCAACTCCAACACTGGGTTTGAGGCTATGCATGAGATGGAAAAAATTCTGTGAAGAGGCCTGAACTTCAGGCGTCGACTGGGGGAAAGTACTCAAAACCGTTCCGTTATCGGACGCTCAGCATCGGATAAAAAGCTTTTCGGAATTGAATGTTTCCGTACACAAAGGCCTAACCATTTTTATCAAGTTCGCGTTAAGCCGCCGTCGACGAGGGTGCCGGTCTCTTTTGTATCAAGGGGACTCTCATGACCACGTGTCGACGCATGTTGAGCGGCATAGCCCGTCTCACACTTTGTCTTGCACTGGCGATCATGGCTTTTACGGGCCAGGCCGCTGTTTCTTCGCCAGCACACGCTCAGACAGCGGATGTCCGCGTTTATGTTTATTACGGAACGGGTACGGGCACTTACAAAGCTGGCACCCCCATTACGATTACTGCAGAAGCAAACCCACCGGGTTATGAGTTTGTAAAATGGATCATGTTCGGCGGCACGGCTGCTGATTTGACCAAAGCGTCAACACTTGTGACGCCCAATGCAAATTCCAGCTATATTTTCGCTCTTCCTCAACGGCGGCTGATCCCGTCGGCTGATGTGAAGTATCCACTCTCGGTCTATAATGGGACCGGCAGCGGGGCCTATTCCGCTGGCGAAAAAGTTGCCATTGCAGCTCCAGCCGTGCGTGGCGATTTCGCGTTCCAGTCGTGGTATGATCCGAGTAAGATCCTTGCCGATCCGACCGCCGCGAGCACGACGGCGACAATGCCTGCTTCGCGCGCGCTTCTCTTTCCGTTTTACGTTTACGCGCCAGGCTCGGCGGGCGACGTTGCCGTGTCTGTCGTCGGCGGCACGGGCACAGGTCGATTGAAGCCGGGTGCCACCGGCACCGTCGTTGCGACGGTTCCAGCCAATATGGTGTTCGACAGGTGGACGTCCAGCATTCCGGTGGTTTTCCAGAATGTGAATGCTGCCACGACAACCTACACTGTTCCAACTGCAGCGGTGACGATCACCGCCAACTTCAAGGCGGCCGTGGCTCCGACGTTCGATGTCACCGTCACCGGTGGTACGATCAATGGCGGCCCTGGAACGGGTAAGTTCAAGGAAGGCGATAAGCTGACGATCAAGGCGAACGCGCCAGCCGCTGGTAAAGAATTCGACAAGTGGACCGGCATGATCGCCGCACTCGCTGATGCGACGAAGGAAACGACAGTTTTGACGGTTGGCAAAACCGCCTTGGCTGTGACTGCAACTTACAAAGACGTCGTCGTCGTTGGAACCATCGATGTCACTGTCACGGGTGGTACGATCAATGGCGGCCCTGGTACGGGCAAGTTCAAAGAAGCCGACAAGCTCACGATCAAGGCGAATGCGCCAGCGGCTGGCAAGGTGTTCGACAAGTGGACGGGCATGATTGCCGCCCTCGCCGACGCAACGAAGGAAACAACGGTTCTGACGGTTGGCAAAACTGCAGTCGTTGTGGCTGCGACGTATAAGGATGCACCTGCTGCAGATGTGAGGGTTACCCTGGTTAGCGGCGTTGTCGTGACGCCCGTTGTCTCGGGCAACTACACGCCGGGCACGAAAATCCGCGTCCGGGCCAATGCCGCTCCTGCTGGCCAGGACTTCGACAGGTGGACTTCACTACCAGCTGGCGTCGTCTTCACGGCAGCAACAGCGTCTGAAACCGAGATGACCGTCCCAACGGCCGCCGTTACGGTCACCGCGACCTTCAAAGCCGCCGTCGTGACGGGCAATGCGGTTTCGCTGACCTCGCACGCAATGAACGACACGATCACGTTCCAGGG
Organism: Hyphomicrobiales bacterium; assembly: GCA_038329675.1. Taxonomy (GTDB): domain Bacteria; phylum Pseudomonadota; class Alphaproteobacteria; order Rhizobiales; family Hyphomicrobiaceae; genus JANXVY01. The sequence continues at coordinate 9,929 of JBBQNE010000044.1, forward strand.
AGAGACGATCTTCGGCCAGGCTAAGGCGCCTGCAACCGTCGACACACTCGAAGCCACAGTCTCGACCAACGGCCGTAAGTCGATGCTCGAAGTCGATAAAGTGACGGGTGACTTCGCCCTGCGCTTGTTCGAAGGTGAAGTTGCCGATGGACAGGCCGTGACACTGACGTTTGCCCGGAAGGACAAGTCGGGTGCAACGGAAACTTCAGCGTTCAACCTCAATGGCACAGCAAAGCCAGCTGTGCTGCCGATGATCGCTGGACGTCTGACGTTTGGTGCGACGCCTGCCTTGTTGAACCAGTTGAAGACAACCGGTTTCCGCACTTGGGTCGAACAGCAACTCGCTCCAGCGGCAATCAACGATGCGGCGTTCATGAACACGAACCCCGACTCGATCCTCCGATTGGCTGTCAGCGAGCCAGGCCAGCTCCGCGAAGAGGTCCCGATGTGGCAGATGGCTTATGCAGCCTATAGCCAACGGCAGCTTCTCGAAGTGATGACGGTGTTCTGGAACAACCACTTCTGGTCGACCCACACCGACGTCACGGACACCGACACGGCCGATATCGCCGAAATCCGCGGCTTCCGCACCAATGCATTCGGCAAGTTCCGTGACTTACTTGAGGTCTCTGCCAAGAGCCCGCAGATGATGGTGTTCCTGGACAACATCTTCAGCGACGCAAACGGCATCAACCAGAACTACGCTCGCGAACTGTTCGAGTTGCACACGGTTGGCGTCAACGGTGGCTACACCACCGCAGACATCGATGGCGCCGCCCGGGCGTTCAGCGGCTGGGGTGTTCGCAAGACATCGGCTGACGGTGTCAAGCCGGTCCAGTACGTCTTCGAATTCAACAAAGATCGTCACTTCATTAAAGAAGATCGAAACGTTCCCTATCTGAACTTGAGCTTCCCAAGGAAGGCGACGGCTGTTGCTGGCGACATCTCTGAGGGCGAGCAGATCCTCGACAGGCTTGCCGTTCATCCGGCGACCCAAGAGTTCATCTGCACGAAGATGGTCGACTTGCTGGTCAGTGACGCCCGTCCTCGGAACTTGATCGATAAGTGTAAGACGGCTTGGCAATCGAGTGGTGGCGTTATCGCTGAATCGCTCCGGGCCATCATACTCGATCCGATCTACGTGACGTCGCTTGCCTACCAGCGCACAAAAGCGAAGACGCCGTTTGAAGCCATGGCGGCCAACCTCCGTAACCTCGGGGTCTATCCAGTCGCGGCCAAGCAGCGCGACTTCTATAACCGCCTCCGCCAGATCGTGCGCGATTCTGGAATGGACATGGTTGGTTTCACTGTCCCGACCGGATTCAAGGAAATTGGAAGTTCGTGGACCAATACCGCCTCGTTCATCCAGAAGTTCCGTGGGGCAACTTTCGACGTCGAGTTCTTTACGTCTGCCCGCTCAGGTGGGGAGCGCCGTGGCACGGTGAATTATACGCAGATGTTGAAGGACGCGAAGATGACGACGGCTGAATCTGCCGCCGCCTACCTCTTCGCCCTGATGACGGCCGACCGTTTCCGCAAGGACGAGTTCGACCTCGTCGTGACGGCTCTCAAAGGCCTCGACCTGAATGCCGCGAATGCAGAGGACCGGCTCCGTAGGGCTGTCGGTCTGATGGTGACGCTGCCAAGCGTCCAACTTCAGTAACCGCCATCTGGTAATCTTCATTCGAAAGGTATTTCATATGTCAGAGCATGATCACGACGACCACCACGACCACGACGAGGGTCTTGGTAGTTGTGGATCGCGTAGCCACTCGCGGCGCGCGTTCCTCAAAGGGGCGACGGCAACGTCGTTCGCCGTTCTAGGCAGCGCTTACGGCTTGCCCGACATGGCGTTCGGGCAGACCGCCGGCAAGAAGACCTTGATCAAGATCTTCATGCGCGGCGGCGCCGACGGGCTCAGCCTGTTGCCGAAGTTTGGCGATGCGAACTATCGCATTCTGCGCCCCGACATCGGCATTCCAGCACCGAGTGCCGATGCAAACTCGGCGATCCGCCTCAGCGCCATGTATGGCTTGAATCCCAACCTCCGGCCTTTGATGGAGATTTGGGATGCGGGTCGGATGGCGATCTCGCCGGGCGTTCACTTCGCGGAAGGCAACCGGTCGCACTTCGACTGTCAGCAATGGATCGAACTTGGACAACGGCAGGACTTCGGCGACGGTCTGTTCATCAAATATCTGCGGATCATCCCTGGAACCGATCCGCTGCGTGCGGTTCGTGCCGGTTCTAACAACCTGTCGGCCTCACTCCAGGGAGCCGATATTGTCGTCCCGGCGATCTCGAACGGTCCTGATTACGATTTGCGCAGCAGCGACTGGTGTGGCGGCAACAACTGTGTCGACAACGGCCTGACGAAGGCGCTCGAAGCCCTCGGGGCCGTGTCGAACGCTGGTCCAGAAATCGAGCGAGCAACACGTCGCACGACAAAGGCAATGGTCGATACCATCGCCAAGGTGCAGCAAGCCTCGGCCAACTACACCCCGAGTGCCGGCGGCATGCAGTATCTGGATGGAACGAACGGTCGCCGCTTTACGACGATGGGCCGCGGCCTGAAGCTCGTTGCACAGCTACTCAAGGCGGGCGTTCCGCTAGAGGTGTCGGCGATCGACTGGCAAGGCAACTGGGACACGCACGAAAACCAGATCGGTAATTCGATTATCGACGAGACGAACGGGCATGCTCGTTCGCTGAAGGAAGGCGCTGACAATCTGTTGACGTTCTGGCGTGACCTTGGTCCCGCGTTGCAAAACAACGTTATCATCATGGTCGGCTCCGAGTTCGGCCGCACCGCGCTGCAAAACGGGTCGCGAGGCACCGACCACGGCCGTGGCGGCGTTTGGTTCTCAATCGGTGGTCCGACGGCTGGTGGTATCTACGCACCATCGCCGGAATTGACGGTTGATCTCGTGCAGAACAACACCAACCGTAACAGCGTTCCGATCACGATGACCTACAAAGACATGCTCGCGGAGGCGATGATCCGCCACCTCGGCGTTCCCCAGTCTCAGCTCGCGACGCTGTTCCCGGGACATACGTTTACGAACTTTAACATGTTCACGCGTAGCGTTTGAGCAATCGCCAACTGATTCGCTTAGCCGAACGGTTGGCCTTGCCCGGAGTGACGCGAGATGGCGCCCCAACCGCTCGGTTTTGAGCGTCCAATGTTTGAAGAATTGCGCCCCGGGACCTATGGTTCTGGGGCGCAGTCGCGTGCGCGCCAGGGCCTCTCGGCGATCCTTGAACTCGCCGTCGATGGCTGGCGGGTCGCCACGAAGTCGCTCGATCCGCCTGAGCCGAAACCCCGCCTCATTATCGAATTTACCCGTGACGCCTGCCGCATTTATCGCGACGGCACGATGATTGGGCCACGTCTGCGGCCGTCCGACGCTACCGCAATTGCAGCAGCCGTAGCAGCCGCTGTCCCATCGCGAACCCGATCCGACGATATCGCATTTGGGTTTGGCGACGATATTGCTCTCGACCTCGAACTGACACTTCCTAAGGATACCCGGTCGGCGCTCGAACAGGCGACTGCGCTCTACGCAGCCGATGAAACCCCGTTTGCGCCCGGTGAGGGCCTGGCTTTCTGGTCGATCAGGCGCAGCGGGGCCGAGGTAGCAAACGTCAACATCACGATCGTGCCGTCACGGGCAGCGCTGGCTGTCCTCGACGAATTGCGTGCCCTGGGGCTTGAACCGCGTCATGCCGTGCGCCGCGGCCGCGGTGACGGGCACACGGCAAGCCCCGATTGGCTGGCAAGCGAGGCTGCGCCCGTTGCCGGATTGCGGGCGAAATTTGCGGGGCTACCGGGCTATGCCCGCAACGGGCTATTTGCGATCGGTATCGTGCTGGCATCCTGCCTCACGAATGCCGGTGTGACAGCATTCCAGACATCGCTGATTTCCGATCAGGCAACGGCTGCTGCCGATAGTATGCGCCGCGACAAGCGGCTGGCGACGGATGTCCAGTTTCTGGTTGGTCGCCAACGCGATACGTTGACGAAGATCCGCGTCCTCGACGAAATCGCCGCTCGGATGCCCGACAACGCCTATTTGGAACGAGTTGATGCCAAGGATGACCAGCTGGAGCTGAGCGCGATCTCACCGTCGGCTGCCGATACACTCAAGGCCGTGGCTTCGATCGAGGGCGTGAAAGCAGCTGAACTTCAGTCGGCCGTGGTGCGCGATGGCACCCGCAATGTTGAGCGGTTCCGGCTCTTGTTGACGATTGGCACATCGGGGGCCAAGCCATGAGCTTCCTGTCGACCCTCACGTTTGAACGCAAAGCGGTACTGGCGCTATTTGCCGTCAGCGTGACTTTGGCTGCGATCGCGATGACGGCGCTGGCTTCACTTGTCGGAATCATGATTGATCAGCGCCGGACGCTGGCTGATATGCAGGCGGCCGTCGCGACGATTGATGGCAAGGCCAGCGATCAGCCTGCACTTGGCCAAGCAACGAAGCGCTTGTTTCCAGCGCGCAATTCCTCCGAGTTCCAGTCGGCATTGCAGTCCTTTGTCAAAGATGTAGCCGGCCGCCATCAGGCCGTGATCGAAACGATCCAAGTGCTCAAGAGCGAGCGTGTCGGCGGCCTATCGCGGGTGGCATTGAAACTTGACGGAGTTATTCCTGAACCCAAGCTTGGCGCGCTACTGGCTGACTTTGCCACGGGCGAACCGCTTATCCTGCTTCAAGCGATGGAATTGCGCACCGCCATCGTTCAGCAAAACCGGATCAACAACGGTGGCACCCCCGTCGATGCGGTGCAGGTGCGGCTTGATATTGTCGCCTATAGCGCGATGACGCCGCCAACTTCGGGAGGCGGTAAATGAGCCGTGTCGTCACGATTGTTTCAGGTTTAATCGCGGCGGCGATTTGGGTTCCATGGCCGTTTTACGGGGTCGGCGATGCGGCGGTGCGCGATGCCCGCTTCGTCAGCGCAGGTGATAGCGCCGTCCAGGTTTCAAACCTTTCGACGCGACCGCTGCTCGATCCAACGCGCGGTGCGACGGCGCGGGCAACGGCGGCCAAACCGCAGACTCCGACGATGGAATTTGCCGATCGGTTCGTGCTGCGAGGACTGGCCAAGCATGAGGCGGTGAGCATCGCCGTAATCGAGGATCGGGCGGCGAAGAAATTCGTTCGCCTGCAACGCGGGCAGACCGTCGGCGATTGGTTTTTGGCAGATGTGTCGGGCGTCGAAGCAAAATTGCAGAATGCGTCGGGCGAAACGCGGTCGCTCAAGTTGCCGGTAGCTGGTGCTGGCGGGATCGGTCTCGGGGGAAGTGGCGCCGACTTGCCGCCCGGATTGCAACTGCCACCTGGCATGACGCTGCCGCCGGGCGTGACGTTACCGCCGGGGTTTCCGCCACTGCCGCCGAGGTAAAAGATTGCGCCGTCGCGCGAGAGGGCAACTGTTTAGTTCCGGCGCATCTTCAGGTTGGATTGGACTTTGCCAATTGGCACGCGCTCATCCATTGCGGTTGGCGGGCTGACAAAGCGGACGCCAATTTCTTGCTCTTCGATCCGAATGATCTCGCACTCGACCTGCATCCGATCAAACCGCATCAGCAGCGTGAACTGTTGCGCCACGCTCGAGGCGCCGCGGAACGGGTTGACCCAGCCGCGCTGCATCAGCAGGCGCGCGCCAGTGCCTGACATGTCGATGATTGTGCACGGGATTGTTGGGGCCGAACCCCCTGGCCAAACCAGGCCCGGCGCGCTCATCGTTCGCCGCATCGACCAACGACGGTTGCCGTCTGCCACATCTGGCGGCGGAATTTTGGCGGCAGTGATCGGCCGTGACCGGCCTTTACCAAATGACATACGCGAAGCTCCAAGTCCCACCGCGCGAGTAGAACTTGGACGAATTAATTCTCAGTAAATGCTGAAGAAAACTTAAGCCAAAATGCGTGCTTTACGGAGCAGCCACTGCAACCCGATCCCGACTGTGGCCGCAATGAATGCAATCGGCGTAATGTGAGCAGCCAACATGCCGCCAGCGAGCAGCGCAGTTGCGCTAGCAACGATGGCTGCAATCGATGCGGCCGCCAGCCACGGTAGCGCGCCCGTCGTGTAGACAACGGCGGCCGCGACGGCGCCCGAGAGAGCTGCAGGCATGGCGCACCAAACGTAAGTTTCGACAGCTTTCAGCGCAGACCACGCAAGTTTACCGGCCGGATCAAGCGCCAGGAGGCTGGCTGGTCCACGGCCGATGACGAAACCGCTGATTAACGAGGCGATCATGATCACCACGGCTGCCAAAAACGGTGCAACCAGCGTTGCGCCAAGGAACGTCCACATCGCGCGCTGTCCATTTGTTACGGCGATGGATGATGCCTGCGTTTGCAACGGCACGACCTTGGGCCCGTTCGGTTTCGCTGGTGCTGACTTGCCGCTGTTGCGGCCTGTTGTGTTCGTCATCGGGCTAACTCCTTGAGGCCACGGCGGATGAGCTTTGCCGTTTCGGCATCAGAACCGAGGTCCTTGATAGCAGCAGCAATGGCAGCGGTTGCTTGCGCGATGGTGTAGCCGAGGTTGGTCAGCGCCGACACCGCCTCCATCGCCGCATTACCTTCTGGCGCCGGGCCGTCGACCTCGCCTGAGGTTCCCGCCGGGAGCGAACCCCCGCCAGCTGTGAAACTTATGGTCGGCACTTTGTTCTTAAGCTCGGTGACGATGCGTTGGGCGACAACTTTGCCAACGCCCTGGGCTTGTTGGACTGAGCTCCAGTTACCAAGCGCAATGGCACTTGAGAGGTCTTGAGTTGATAGTGCCGAGAGCACTGCGAGCGCAACCTTTGCGCCGACGCCTTGCACCGACTGCAACGTGCGAAACCAACTGCGCTCGACCTCACTTTGGAAACCATACAACCGGATCGCGTCTTCGCGAACGTGGGTGTCGATCGTCAAGGCTGCCTCGTCGCCGGGTTTGAGCCCGCGCAACGCCCGTGCGGTTGCCTGAACCTCATAGCCGACCCCGTTGACGTCCAGGATCAGGTGGCTTTCGCCAATCGCTTCGACGCGGCCTTTGAGGCGGCCAATCATCGTGCGCTCTCCGCAGCTTCTCGCAGTTGGCGTGCTGCCCGTGCCTGAGGGCTGGTGCGGTGGTTGGCGTGGCAGATGGCGATCGCCAGGGCGTCGGCTTCATCGGCGCTCTCGAACTTGGCTTTGGGCAAGAGAAAACCAATCATGGCCTGGATCTGCTTTTTTTCGGCATGGCCGGTGCCAGCGACGGCTTTCTTGATGACGTTGGGCGCATATTCGGCGACCGCGAGGCCTTTCATGGCGGGCGCGAGTAGGGCGATCCCGCGCGCTTGCCCGAGCTTCAGCGTGGCCCGCGCATTGTCGTTGACGAAGGTTTCTTCGACGGCTGCTTCACGCGGCTTGAAGCTGGCGAGGACGCTGCTGAGGCCCTCGTAGATCGCGCGTAATCGGACAGCAAGGTCGTCGGCGCTGTTGGATGTGACGACGCCTGAGGCCACGTGGACTAGGCGCACGCCATCAGTATCGAGCACGCCCCAGCCGGTGCGTCGCAAGCCGGGGTCGATGCCGATGATACGAATCGATTGATTGGACATGTCGCTCGATTAGCACGGCCACAGCGCTCCTGGGAGGCTGGTGAGGGTAGGGGTCGGCTGAGAACGCCTGCGCAACAATGCGGTAGCGGGTGCAATTGGCCGGAGGTCGTTGGGACGGAGGTTTTGGTCACGGTTGCTGCTGGACGGGTGACGACGGAACAGGTGACGACGGACCAGGTGATTACGGGACGAGTGGCCGTCGAGCTAAGCGCAGCAGCAGGTTACGGCATGCGCGCAAATACGGATAGAGTGCGTGCCGCCACGGCGCTCCGCCGATCACCCATAACGCCAGCCGCCGGGTTGGACCGTTGGCACTGCCCAGATCATGGATCATTCTTGTTGCATCCGCGCCCATCAATACGAGACGCCCGCGTCCGTCGGGCTGTGCCACTTGAACGATGATGCTGTCGTTGACCTCGTATCCGTCATGGCGCAATTGCGAGACGAGGTTGGGGTGGGCGCGCGCGTCGAGGACTGACACGTCGGGACAAACCGCGCGCAAGCGGGCCAATGACATGTAGCCGCGACAGATCGGACAATCGCCATCGTAGAGCACAAAGTTTTGAGGCCGCGCGGGCGAGCCAGACGGCTCCCCGTTCGACGGCCCTCCATCCACGTCAGGCATCGTCTCCGTCTGCGAGGCGACCATCGTTATTCCGTGTGCCGAATGCTGCGATTACTAGTCTTTCCAATCTCGTGATGTCAGCGAGCGGTCGAAAGTGCGCTGACGATGTGCGCGCTCGGCCGCTCGCTGTAGTTTAACAGCTCCGATTTTACTGCTTTGGCGCTGCCGGTACGGGCTCTTTTGGCGAAGCGAGTTCTTTTGCTTTGTCGCTTGCAGCTTTCGAGTATTCCGAAACCTTATCCTTGGCGATTTTATACCATTCGCTTGCGCGCTGCTTGAGCCGATCAGCCGAGCCAGGGTCAGCGACTTTAAAGGCTGGAGCACCCTTTAGCGCGTCGACCGACGCATCGAGTATGACGACACGGCGCGACTGGACGACGTCGCCGATTTTGATGGCCGAGTAGGGCACAGCGACGGTCTTTTCTGGGATGCCGAGAGTGCCGCCAACGCCGATCACAACCGTTGTTGCTTGGCCGTTGCCGTCGAGGAGGACTTCGGAAACTTTTCCGATGCGGTCGGCCTGCACGTTCAAAACATCAGTACCAACGAGACGATAGGCAGCCCATTCGCCCGACTGTTGCTGCTCGATAAATTTGGGAGCAGCCGATGCGGGGCCAGCGATCGCAGCAAAGGTGATCGCGGCGGCGGCAAGCGCGGCATAGGTAGGGGTCATTAGGTCGTCTCCTCGATTAAATACGCCGACGTCGGCATCAGAAACGCGAACTCGGCAATGCTTTATCATCCAACCGACATCCCTATTGTCCCCGGCCGACGCTGCCCGTTTGTCGGGCCGACTCCGGTCGGCGGTCGATCAGCGATCGGCTGCACATGGCGCGCCGTGTGGGCAGAAACATGGCTGTCAGTTCAACGGCGCCTAACAGTCATATGGCAATGTGCCCACGACCCGGCAAGAGCCCCAGTTGCCGCTTAGCCTTTTGGCGCAAGGCATCAATGACTTCAAGTCGGCCGCCGGTTTCTTCAAAATGCCAAAAGGTCCAGCCGTTGCAGGCAGCTTTGCCTTGCACGATCGCGCCTAGCCGGTGGATCGAGGCCTGGTTACCGGCGTGGAACAACGAACCATCGGCGCGAACTTCGGCGCGGATCCGTTTGGCGGGGTCAAACAGGACTGCGCCAGGGCGGAGCATCCCGAGTTCAATGATGGTGCCAAAGGGAACGCGCGGCTCGGCGCGTTTGGAGCGTGAAATGTCAATCGCGGATCCAACGAGCGGCGCAATCGCTGCAATGCGCTCGCGGGCAGCAGCAACGTAGTCGCTGTCGCGTTCTATGCCGATGTAGTGCCGACCCAGACGCTTAGCGACCGCACCCGTGGTGCCCGTGCCAAAAAATGGGTCGAGCACGACGTCTCCAGGTGCGGTTGACGCGATTATGATGCGATGGAGGAGCGCCTCAGGTTTCTGGGTCGGGTGGGCCTTGCGTCCGTCGTCGTCTTTCAACCGTTCAGGCCCCGAGCAAATTGGGAACAACCAGTCCGACCTCATTTGGAGGTCGTCGTTGCCGACTTTAAGTGCATCGTAGTTGAAGACGGGACGGGATTTGCGGTCGCGCGCGGCCCAAATCAGCGTCTCGTGAGCGTTGGTGAACCGCTTGCCGCGAAAATTCGGCATTGGATTGACCTTGCGCCAAATGACGTCGTTTTGAAGCCAGAAGCCTAAATCCTGCAACGCTGTGCCAAGGCGAAAGATGTTGTGATAGCTGCCAATCACCCATAATGCGCCGTCAGGTTTCAGGATGCGTCGGCATTGTGACAGCCATGCCCGGCTGAAGGCGTCGTATTCGGCGAAGCTTGAAAATTTGTCCCACGCATCATCGACACCATCGACCACGGTATTGTTGGGGCGCAATAAATTATGTTCGAGCTGCAGATTGTAAGGCGGGTCGGCGAAAACGAGGTCCACGCTTGCTGATGGAAGGCTGCCAAGTCGCGCGAGGCAGTCGCCGTGTAGGACTTGGTCCACCGGTAGCAGGTCGGTCCGCGTCGTGACGAATTGGTCCGCGACGACTGAGTCCACACCGACCCGGTCCACGACGGGCTCGTCTGCGCGGATGGCTTTCAACTGCCGCGGAGCAACGGAGCCAGATGACTGGGATTGTGCGGTTCGACTGGCCGAAGAAACCACGCGCTTGGCACGCGGCAAACGCAATACGGACGCCATAAACACCCCAAGCTACGCAACACACCAACACCCGAAATCAGCACGAGACAGAAACGCTACACATGAACGCACTACGCGAACTCAATACACTGGCACGATATACCGACACGACATCCCGAAACCGGCGGCAACTCGGTCTTAAACGCGATGTTCAAGCTGGTCTCGTGAACCGATGCAGCCGCCCATTTAGGCACTGGGCAGACGGCACCGTCGGTCACTACAGTTAACGAAACATTAATTCACCGACGTACCAATACAGAACTTAAACCGAACATTCAAGTTCTTTTTGGCTCATCGCCGCTGTTGCTGCGCGTCAAAGGGTGCCAGGTGCTGGTCGCGAACGGCGATCGCACAGTCGGCGCGACAGTCGATCCAGGTACCGCTGGGCAATTGTACCTCGGTTGTCTGAAATCCAGCAACCGCAACAACCCGGCGGGGAAAGATCAGCGTCGTGCCGAGTTTATCAGCGTAGGCGAAGGTGCTCGTCGAGAGGACGGTCGGCGGTGCCTTGGCGCGCCCATTGAGCCCGTAGGCGACCACGGCGACGCCGATGGCGGCGATCAAAAATGGTGCGAAGCGAATAGCGCGCATGGGGTCTCCATCGATCAACAATTACGCTACGCACAGCCCTAGCATGAGGCTCGCCAGCTGTGTGATGATGATGTATCGGGCGCCAGATGGACCAGATTGTGAACCCAATAAGACAGGCGGCGTTGCGCGAACGTCGACTGTTGCTGAGCCTGCCCAACTTGCTGACCTATGGGCGAATCGCTGCCGTACCAGCGCTGGTGATCGCGCTCTACGTTTTGCAAGGCGACATGCGAAACTGGGTCGCGTTTGGGATTTTCGTGGCAGCGGGCCTAACGGACTGGTTGGATGGTTATCTAGCCAGGGCATGGCAGCAGCAGTCAGTGATCGGCCGGATGCTCGACCCGATTGCAGACAAGCTGCTGGTCGGGGCGACACTGTTGATGCTGGTCTATGATGGGACGATTGATGGCGCCGCGATTTTTGCTGCTGCCATCATCTTGTGCCGGGAAATCCTCGTCTCGGGTTTGCGCGAGTTTCTGGCCGAATTAAACGTCAAAGTCCGGGTCTCATCTTTGGCCAAATGGAAGACGGCCGTCCAAATGTTTGCGCTCGCTTTATTGCTGGCGGGCGCGGCTGGTGAGACACTTGTGCCTGGTGTCGGCATGGCTGGCGTCGGGCTGCTTTGGGTTGCCGCGCTCCTAACGCTATGGACCGGCTTTGGATATTTGCATGCGGCGATTTCGCGTGCCGTCGATGAGGTGCCGTGATGGATAGTGCCCGCGATATCGAAGCTGGCATCAAGACAGTGACGCTGGTTTATTTCGCGTGGGTCCGGGAACGGGTCGGCCGCGCGCGCGAAGATATCGCGATCCCTTCAGGCATCGTGACGGTTGCTGATCTCGTCGCGCACTTAAAATTGCGCGGGGCCGAATACGATGCAGCCTTCGCACAGCCTGACGTGGTGCGCGTGGCGATTGATCAGGTGCACGGCCATATGAAATCGGTGATCGGGCCAGCGCGCGAGATCGCATTTTTTCCACCCGTGACAGGGGGCTGAGGGGATGGCGGACGCCAGCCAACACGCAACCATCGCGCCTGAGCAAATTGTGCGGATTCAAACTGAGCCGTTCGACATTGCCGCCGAGGTTGTTGCGTTGACGCGTGATCGGACGGATGTGGGCGCAGTGGTGACATTTACCGGAACGGTCCGCGGCGTTGCCGGTGGGCGTCAGCTG
>JBBQNE010000045.1:0-21941 GCA_038329675.1 Hyphomicrobiales bacterium
AGCTGCCAGATCGGCGGTGTGATGGCGACCAACGCTGGCGGCGTGCAGGTTCTGGCCTACGGTAACGCGCGCCATCTGGCGCTGGGCGTCGAGGCGGTGCTGGCGGACGGCAGCATAATTCACGGCCTGCGCGCGCTGAAAAAAGACAACACCGGCTATGACCTGAAAGACCTGCTGATCGGGTCTGAAGGTACGCTGGGCGTGATCACGGCGGTCGCGCTAAAATTGCTGCCGCGCCCAGCCGAAGTCGCGACCGCGTTCGTTGCTTTGGCCGATATTCGCAAGGTCGGTGAATTGTTCAAGCGGGCTGAGACGGCGGCCGGGAGCAGCCTGACGGCGTTTGAGTTTCTCGACCGGACGGGGCTTGATATGGTGCTGCGTCACGCGAATGGCGCCCGCGACCCGTTTGGCGCGTCCTACCCCTGGTATGTTCTGTTCGACGTATCTGCTGGCCGTGAAGACGGCAGCGCGCAGGCGCTCGTCGAAGCGATGCTGGTTGATGCGACCGATGCTGGTCTTGTGCTTGATGCGACGATTGCCTCAAGCCTCGCCCAACGCGCCGCGCTATGGACGTTGCGGGAAGCGTTGTCGGAAGCGCAAAAGCCCGAAGGCGGCAGCATCAAGCACGACATCTCGGTTGCCGTGCATGCGATCCCGGAGTTCATCGCGCGCGCTGGCCCCATCGTCGAGCGCGTCTGCCCCGGCGCGCGACCCGTCCCGTTTGGGCATTTCGGCGATGGCAACGTCCACTACAACGTGTCTCAGCCGCCGGGCATGGAAAAAGCTGCCTACCTCGCCCTATGGCAGGACATGGCCGACGCGGTGCATGGATTGGTCCACGACATGTCGGGGTCGATTTCGGCGGAGCACGGGATCGGCCGCCTCAAGCGCGACGATCTTCCCCGCTACAAGTCCGGCCCTGAGATCGCCGCGATGCGGGCGATTAAGTCTGCACTCGATCCGCGCGGTGTCTTGAACCCCGGCAAGGTCGTTTAACGGCCGTTCGAGTGAGGCTAGTTGCTGCGATGCCGCGCGGGTGGGGCTTGGTCCTCAGCTAACGAGGCATCGGGGAGCTTCCGTCCCGAGGAGATAACGTGACGCGGGACCGGCTAGCGAAGTTTCATGGGGACGGCTCGAGCTTCGTGCCGCGAGGGCTACCGCGGGAGCCAAATGCGGTTGATTTCTGGCGCGGGTTCGCGCTTGTGACGATTTTCGTCAACCACATTCCCGGCATTTATTTCGAACGATTTACGCACCGCCAAATTTCGATTTCGGATTCAGCTGAACTGTTCGTTTTCCTCGCCGGCTGGGGACTGGCGCTCATGGTTGCCCGCCACGACGCGCGAGGCCAGCGCATGGAAGCGATCAAGGCCCTCGGCGACCGAACGCTGCGCATCTACGCTGTGCATTTGATGCTGATCACGCTTGCGATCGCGATTTTGGCGGGGGCCGCGCGGGCCTACGACAACCCGCTGCTTCTCGAATGGCACAACGCCGCAACTGTGTTTTACGACCCGATCCGGGCCCATATCGGGCTCGTGACGCTGACCTATCAGCTCGGCTATTTCGACATTCTGCCGCTTTACGTGGTGCTGACCGCTTTTGCGCCGTTGATCGTTGTCCTCCACTGGCATGCCCCGCGCATCCTGCTGGTGGCAGCAATTGCGCTCTATCTGGTGGTGCTGATCTTGCGCCTGTCGATCCCAACGTGGCCGACGGAAGGCACGTGGTTTTTCAACCCGTTTGCATGGCAGTTGATCTTTGTGCTCGGGTTTGTGCTTGCCCGTGATGAAGGTCCCGGCGCATTCGTCCGGCGCCATATTAAGACGATCCGAATTGTTGGCCTGCCCATCGTGATCGGGCTCGCTGTCGTCCAATTGTGGAACTTGCACCCAGACCCGACGCGGATGCCCGAACCTAAGCTGCTGTTCGTCGACTTGAAGCCTTACCAGACGCCCATTCGACTGGTGCAGTTTCTTGCACTCGCGGCTGTCGTCTCAGCGGTGACGCCGTGGCTGATGTCGAAATTGCCGACGCTGGCCCGTGTGTTTTCGTTGCTTGGCCGTAAATCGTTGGTCGTGTTTTCCGTCAGCTCCATTCTCTCACTCGGGTTTCAGATTGTTCGGTATCAGTACCCCGGTGGGGTCGTCCTCGATTCCGCGATCCTGGTGGTCGGGATCGCCATGATGACACTGGCGGCGTGGCTGGCGGACTGGTCAAGTGGGCCAAAAACAGTCACTACTGTGGCGGAGCGTGCGCCCTGATGCCTTGGTTGCCTCGATTATTTGTGTCCGTGATCCTCGGTGCGGCGGGGCTGGTGATGGCGTGCTGCGCCCATGCCGGGGCGACCATGGCCCAGTTACAACCTCCACCGGGCGCGGTGGCGGCCGATCCCGCACCACCGCCGCTGTCGAACGATTGCCAGACCCCCGGCGTGACAATTTCGGGCGCGACCCCGTTACCCAATGTTCAGCGCGCGTTGCGAGAGACCAAGGTCGTCAAAATCCTGACGATTGGCGCATCGGCCAGCGCGATGATGCGCAACGCGGGCGAGAGCTATTTCAAGGTTATTGAAGGCGTGTTGGAGCGGGTTATCCCGGGCGTCGATATCCAAATCATTGACCGGGGCGTATCTGGCGAACTGGTTCGTGATGCAGCCGAGCGGATCAAATCGGAAGTTGCGCTTAGCCAGCCCGATCTCGTGCTGTGGCAGGTTGGATCGAGCGATGCGATCGCGCGTGTTCCAGCTTCCGAATTTGAGACGTTCTTGGACGAGGGTGTGGCCTGGCTCAAAGACCATCGTATCGACGTGGCTCTTGTCGGGTTGCAATATGTGCGGTCGCTGGTCGCCGATCCCCAGTATCAAGCGATCCGCGCTGCGGTATCTCGGGTTGGGGACAAACATCAAGTGCTGCGCATCAGCCGGTATGAGGCCACGCAAGTCATCGAACAGGCGCGCGCCCAGAAGGCCGGTGAGGTTACAAATGAGTTTACCGTTTCCGAACAGGGCCATGCGTGCTTGTCGGAGTACGTTGTTCGGGCAATCACGACCGGTATTTTCCTGCGCCCCATCCGGCCGCGCTAGATGCGGCAGCGCGGTTAGGTCAACGGCGTCATAACGCAGGTGCACAGCCGCCGCCTTCTCGCGAGCCCAGTAATGGGCTAGGCGTAGGGGCAAGGGTTAAGGAGTGGCGTCAGGACGGGTCCCGTTAGCAACACGGTTGCCGTTGATCCGGGACGCATTAAGATGGTCGCGTTAAAATGGGCGGCGTTTAGAGGGGTGCCTCTCGTCGAGGGTTGTTGTGTGCTGAAACCGATATTGACGGCGTTATTGGGTCTTACGGCCTGGATTGTCATAACCACTGCGGCTGCGCCCGGGATCGGTGTTGGGGCGGGCAGCGGCACGGGAGTGAGTTCTCACGGTCAAAGTGACCTCGTATCGGGCCAGACGTTGGATACGACGCCCGCCGCGATTGCGATTGCCGCATTGCAACCCGCCAGCCGCATGGTGTCTGGAACGGTCGCCTCGGCGGCCTTGAAGCGCGATATTCCCCTGATCGTTTACTTGCCCGCTGGCTACGAGAACCCGGCTGGCTACGAGACTAGCAGCGCGCGATTGCCGGTGCTGTACCTGTTGCATGGCGCAGGTGGCGATGAGCGCGAGTGGTCGGGGCCAGCTGGCGTGCAAGCGTTGGCCGACCGGCTGATCGCAAGCGGAGCGCTGCCGCCTGCCATTATCGCCATGCCCGGCTGCCCGGAATGCTGGTGGGTCGACGGCCTCAAAGACAAAGCTGAAACCGCGTTTTGGTCAGACTTGGTGCCCGCCGTTGAGAGCCGATACCGAACGATGCGCTCGCGCGAGGGCCGCCTCGTCGCTGGGCTTTCTGCTGGCGGCTACGGGGCGATACGTTTTGGCTTGAAATATCCCGACCGCATTGGCGCTGTGGCGGCACTGAGCCCGGCCATTTATGCCGACACGCCACCCTCGGCCTCGGCGGCCCGTAGCCAACCGCCGTTCGTTGCCGCAAACGGCGCGTTCGACGAACAGCTGTGGGATGACCGAAACTATCCAAGCTTGCTTCCCGCCTACATTGCCCAAAAATTTCGGGTGCCGATGTATTTGACAGCTGGCGATCACGATAGCTTCGGCATCGCCTTTGAGACGGCATTGCTCCACAAGCGGTTACTTGAAGTGCAGCCCCACATCACCGAGCTGCGCGTCGTTGATGGCGACCATAATTGGGGCCTCTGGTCGGCGACGCTGGCTGACGCCATGACGTTCGTGTTCCGCAATAGCCGCGAGCAGCGAACGATGGCCGGTCAAGTGCTGGCACCGGCCACGTCGCCGCGCTGATGGGGGACGGATTGGCACAATAACGCAGGGCTTCAAACGACGGTTTGGGTTCGCGAGGGTGCCGATGCGTGTAAAGAGCGCTTTCATGGCTGCGGTTAGCGGAGTAGAAGCCTAGGGATTCGGCGGGTCAGGAGCAGCTCGTCCGGCGCCGCCGCAGGGCGGCCGGTATGTGCCGTAGATCGCAAGAGGTGCCTGATGGCACAGACGTCAGTCGCCGAACCAGGCGCAGCGCACGAAACGCATCACAAGAACATTTGGGCGCTCGCCTTAGGCTCGATCGGGGTCGTGTTCGGCGATATCGGCACCAGCCCGCTCTACGCCTTCAAGGAAGCCCTGCATGCGGCCGGTGACGCGAAGCTGCCGCTCGTGCCAGCGGTTTATGGCATCGTATCGCTGATCTTTTGGACGCTGATCCTCATCGTCACGCTCAAATACGTGCTGATGTTGCTCAACGCCGATAACAAGGGCGAGGGCGGCACGTTCTCGCTGATGTCGCTGGCCCAAAATGCAGCGCCGCAATCATCCGCGCTGATTTTCGGGTTGGGGATTGCCGGGGCGTCGTTCTTCTACGGCGATGCGGTCATTACACCGGCGATTTCGGTGTTGTCAGCGGTGGAGGGTCTGAAGCTCGTCCACCCAGGTTTTAAAGACTTCGTCGTCCCGCTTGCCCTCATCATTCTCTTTGCGCTGTTTTATTCGCAAGCTTCGGGGACCGAAAAAGTCGCCCGGTATTTCGGCCCGATTTGCCTCGTGTGGTTCATCGCGCTGGGGCTCGGTGGGCTGGTCCATGTCGTCAAGCACCCCGGCATCATTGCCGCTCTCAATCCGATGTGGGGCATTTCGATGCTGGTTGACCACGGGTTGATTGCGTTCCCGGTGATGGGTCTCGTGTTTTTGGCCGTCACCGGAGCTGAAGCGCTTTACGCCGACCTTGGCCACTTTGGCCGTAAGCCGATCCAAATGGGCTGGGTCCTGGTGCTGCTTTGCCTATTGCTCAATTATCTCGGCCAGGGCGCGCTGGTGTTGAACAACCCGGCCGCCGCCAAGGACAGCTTCTACCTGCTCTACCCCGAGCCGCTGCTGATCCCGATGGTGCTGCTCGCCACGTTCGCCACTGTGATTGCAAGCCAGGCCGTTATTACGGGTGCGTTTTCTTTCACCCGTCAGGCGATCCAGCTTGGGCTGCTGCCGCGCCTTGGCATCGTCCACACGTCCGAGAGCATGGCTGGCCAAATCTACATGCCGCGGGTCAATTGGCTGTTGTTTGGTTTCGTCGCTGCTGCCGTGATCGCATTTCAAACGTCGAGCAAGCTCGCTGCTGCCTATGGCATCGCGGTGACGGCCAACATGGTGCTCGACAGCGCGATACTGTTCTTTGTCGTGTGGAAACTTTGGAAGAGGCCGCTGTGGCAGGCCGCCGCCGTGATGGTCCCGCTGGTGCTCATTGAGCAGGTGTTCTTCCTTGCCAATATGACGAAAGTTTTAGATGGCGGTTGGCTGCCGCTGACGATGGCGGGCGGGATGGCGCTGATTATGCTGACGTGGCGTCGGGGATCGTCTTTATTGGCCAAGGAAACACGGCACGCGCAAGCCGACATGGATTGGCTCGTGCGCAAGCTTGAAGCCAAGCCGCCCCATCGCGTGCCGGGCACGGCGGTGTTCTTGACCGCCGATGCCAATGCCGCGCCGACCGCCTTAATGCATAACCTCAAGCACAATCGGGTGCTTCACCAGCGCAACATTCTGTTGACGATCAAGACGTCGGATACGCCGCGCGTGTTGAACAGCGAGCGCGTCAAGGTCGAACCGATTGCCGACGGCTTCATCCGCGTGACGGCACGGTTCGGGTTCATGGAGACGCCGAGCATCCAGAAGGTGTTCACGTTGTGCCGCAAGAAAGACCTGAACATCGATCTTGGCGGAACGAGTTTCTTCCTGTCGCGGCGTTCGCTCAAAGTTTCGAAAAAATCAGAGATGCCGATGTTTCAAGATCAGCTGTTTATCGGTCTTGCGCGCCAGGCTGAAGATGCGACGACCTATTTCCAGATCCCGATCGACCGCGTCGTCGAAGTCGGCACACAAGTTGCGGTTTGAGCGGTCCACGGGCGTGGTAGGGCGATATCGACGTGGTGGTGGGCCACTCGTTCGATCGATATCTGACTTAAAACGTCTACAAATCGCCACGTCGTCGGGCCAAATCTCAGGGGGAGTTCGAGTTGGAGCATCCAGGCTTTTTCAAGCGCGCTGCTCCCATGACGCTTGCGGCGCTGGCGGCTGCGGCGGGCGCTGCAATCCACTCAGCTGGTGCAGCTAGGCCAAACGTTGCAGAGGCAGGCGGGGTGGCGGTAGGTGGGGCGGTAGCGGGCTGGGGAGAGGGCGGCGAGCTAACTGGCGGCGGAGCAGCGAACCGGACCGTTGTCGACATCCGCTCGCTTGCCGAGGCAGGGCCTGACCACGCGACGTTTCTCGACAACCGTAAATACTTGCCGCAATTGCGCGGCACGCAAGCAGCCGCCTGTTTTGTTGCTCCAGCTTTTGTTGATCGGGTACCAGCGGGGACGGTGCCGCTGGTGACACGACAGCCCTATCATGCGTTCGCGCGTGCGCTGGCGCTCTTCTACCCCGATGCGATGCGTCCGATGGCGGCACGAGCTGGTGGCACGTTGGCCGTCGATCCGACGGCGGTCATCGAGGAGGGGGTCGAGATCGAGCCCGGTGCGATCATCGGGCCAGAGGCGCACATTGGGCGCGGAAGCCGGATCGCGGCAGGGGCGGTTGTTGGCTATCGCGTCATGATTGGGCGGGGCTGCTACATTGGACCAAATACGGTCGTGGTGCATGCGCTCATCGGAGACCGGGTCATTTTGCAGGCCGGCGTCCGGATTGGCCAGGACGGATTTGGCTTTGCGATGGGGCCAGCTGGGCATCTGAAGGTGCCGCAAATCGGACGGGTCATCATCCAAGATGACGTTGAAATTGGCGCCAATTCGGCGATCGATCGCGGCGCCCTTAAGGATACGGTGATTGGAGAGGGAACGAAAATTGATAATCTGGTTCAAATCGGGCACAACGCCGTGATCGGACGACACTGCGTTCTGGTTGGGCAGGTTGGCATTGCCGGATCGGCCGAACTTGGCGATTTCGTTGTCATGGGAGGCCATTCGGGCGTCATTGGCCATACGCGGATCGGTAGCGGTTCGCAGATTGCTGGCGCTGCACACGTGACGCACGACGTTCCTCCCGGCTCGCGTATGGGTGGAACGCCAGCGGTGCCGTTTCGTGAGTTTGCGCGCCAAGTTGTGGAGATCAAGCGATTGGGCCAGCCGGGCGGGCGGGCGCCGATCGCAGCTGGCGAAGTTGGCCGAATTGTCGAAACTGGCGATGGGGATAGCTAGCCTCGACGAGCAGATAGCGCTGGTCGCAATGGACGTGTGGCCGGTGCCGAGACGGCGCTTGGGAGGATGAATGAACGACATGTCGCAGACACCGACGACCCTCGGCACCGCCGATATCATGCGCATGCTCAAGCTTTTGCCGCACCGCTATCCGTTTCTCATGGTCGACCGCATGTATGACATGAACGGCGACGAGAGCTGCGTTGGCGTCAAGAATGTGACCTTCAACGAGCCGTTCTTCCAGGGCCACTTTCCGCAATATCCGGTGATGCCGGGCGTGCTGATCATCGAAGGGCTGGCGCAAACCGCTGGCGCCCTATGCGTGGCGAGCCTGGGTGAGGACTATAAGGCCGAGCTGGTTTATTTCATGGGGATCGACAACGCGAAGTTCCGCAAGCCTGTCGTACCGGGCGATCAAATCCACTACCATGTAAAAAAGATCCGCAACCGAGGCCGCGTGTGGCGGTTTTATGGGGAAGCCAGGGTCGATGGCCACGTGGTGACCGAAGCTGAGGTAAGCGCGATGCTAGCCAACACTGCCGAAGCCCGGGCATTCGCGAGCAAGCATGGCTGATACGACGAGCCACCCGAACATGATTGACCCGACGATCATCAATCCGACGATC
Organism: Hyphomicrobiales bacterium; assembly: GCA_038329675.1. Taxonomy (GTDB): domain Bacteria; phylum Pseudomonadota; class Alphaproteobacteria; order Rhizobiales; family Hyphomicrobiaceae; genus JANXVY01. The sequence continues at coordinate 8,376 of JBBQNE010000045.1, forward strand.
ATCCACCCGACCGCCATCGTCGAAAGTGGGGCGACGCTTGGTGCGGGCGTGAAGATCGGGCCCTACTCGATTGTTGGGCCCGAGGTCGTGTTGGGCGATGGCGTGGAGCTGATCAGCCATGTGTGCATCGCGGGGCGCACGACGATTGGCGCGCGTAGCAAACTGTTTCCGTTCGCGTCGATTGGCCATCAGCCGCAAGATTTGAAATACGCTGGCGAGCCCTCGACGCTGGTGATCGGGACCGATTGCCTGATCCGTGAAGGCGTAACGATGAACCCCGGGACGGCGGGCGGCGGGCTGTCGACGACGGTTGGCAACCACTGCGCGTTCCTGGCCAATTCGCACGTTGGCCACGATAGCCACGTTGGCAACCATGTGGTGTTTTCCAATAACGTCATGCTGGCTGGTCACGTGACGGTTGGCGATTACGTGATTATCGGGGGCGGTGCGGCCGTGATCCAATATGCGCGCGTGGGAGATCATGCGTTTGTTGGCGGCATGTCGGGGCTCGAACACGATCTGATCCCCTATGGCATGGCGCTTGGCAACCGTGCGCATTTGTCAGGGCTCAACATCGTCGGGTTGTCGCGGCGCGGCTTTTCCAAGACTGACATCCATGCGCTGCGGCGGGCCTATCGGGCGCTGTTTGCCAACGAGGGCACGCTGGCGGAACGCATCGAGGATGTGGCGGTGCAGTTTGGTGACAATCCGATCGTGCAGGAAATCATTGCGTTCATGCGCTCGCCGGGCAAACGCTCACTGTGCACGCCTGCCTCGGTCGACGGCGATAGCGCGTGATCGGCGCTGCCGGTAGGACTTGATCGGCACTGTCGATTGGCCCCTGATCGGCACGGCCGATCGCCGTCAAATCGGCGCTGCCGGTAGGTTTTGTCGAGCGGGGACGCATGGCGGGCGAGGGAGCCGATTACAAAACGTCCGTTGGCGCGGTGGCACCGATCGGCATCCTGGCTGGCAGCGGGGCCGTGCCTGCGGAGGTCGCCAGCGAGATTGTCGCGCGCGGCGGACGCGTCCATATTGTTCCAATTGATGGCGCGGCCGATGGGAAACCGGACCCGCGGCTCGCAGCTTACGGGGCACCAGCGCGGACTTTCGCCTGGGGTGAGCTTGGCGGTATCCTTGCCAGCCTCAAAGCGGCGGGTTGCCGTGAGGTGGTGTTCGTGGGTGGTGTGAGCCGCCCGGACCTTGCCAAGTTGCGTCCCGATGCGGGCTTGGTTTGGCATGCGCCAAGCGTGTTGGGTTTCGTTGCAGCGGGCGGCGATGATGGCCTCATCCGCAAGGGTATTCGGTTTGTTGAACGCCAAGGCTTCGAAGTTGTGGGTGTGGCCGACGTGGCGCCAGGGCTGCTGGTGCCCGCTGGCGCCATTGGCATCGAGGAACCCGGCACGGGTGACATGGCAGATATTTTGCTGGGCTCGGCGGTGGTGCGCGCGCTTGGCCGCCACGATATCGGGCAAGCTGTGATCGTCGCTCAAGGCATGATCGAGGCGATCGAGGGGGCGGAGGGCACGGACCGGATGCTCGACCGCGTGGCGCAAAAACGAGCCGCAAATGGTGCTGGCGCGCTAGCGAAAATGCGAAGCGGCGTCCTCGTGAAGCGGCCTAAGCCCGGGCAAGAGATGCGCATCGATATGCCAGCGATCGGGCCGCGGACCGTGGAGCGTGCAGACGCTGCGGGATTGGCCGGTGTTGCGGTTCTCGCCGGGGCGACATTGGCGGCGGACCGGGCGGAACTTGTGCACGGCGCGGACCGCGCTGGACTGTTTGTTTATGGCTTCACGGAGGGTGTGGAGACCCACAACGCGGCTCGTGATAGGGCGCCACAGACCGCGGCGCTGACGTTCGAAGCGCTGGATGGGGGGCAGCCGATGACGAAAGCCGACCGGGCCGATGCGCGGCGTGGCGCGGCCGCGCTCGATAGCCTTGCGGCGCTGAACGCGATTGGCGGACGCGAACGCACCGGTGGACGCGATAGTGTAGGCGGGCGCGGTAGCTTTGTTGATGTTGGGGGCAGCGGTTCCGCTGTTGTGGTCAACGGCTACATTGTCGGGATCGAGCCAACGGGGGACGTGACGGCGTTGATTGCGCGGACGCGGCATATCCGGCCGTGGGGTATCACGCGGTGGCGTCGTCAGGCGGGTGTTGTTGTCGTGGGGCATCCGCTCGCCGACCGCGGGGCGGGAAGCGGGGCGGCGACATTTGCCGCAGCCGCCGAGGCGAAGCTTTCGGCAATCGTTTTGCACGCCGTGGCGGGGACCGATCCGGCGCGGGTCGGGCCGCTGCCGGTTTGGCCGCCGTCGGTCGGGCTGGGTTGGTTTAAGGGTGGAAACGGTGTGCGAACGTTTCGTAGCCGCTAAGTAGCTGGCAAGTGGCTGCGTACCGTGGCCCGCTTGAAGCGGGTTCGACACGTCGCGGCGCGCATGACGGCGAGACCCTAAGGGTGGATTTGTACAGATGGGGGCAGGCGGCGAGATGGGGGGCACGAGATGGCAACGCGACACGTCACCCGGCAAGCTAACATCGGGAAACGAACCGTTCCGCGGTCCGGGGCGGGCGCGTTGAACGAGCGGATAGGTGGCGAACGTAGCGCTGTGCGGGCGGCCCGGATTGTCATCATCGCCGGTGAACATTCAGGCGATGCGCTAGGTGCCAAGCTGATGACGGCGCTCGCCACGCGGCTGCCGGGCGGGGTGATATTTTCAGGCGTTGGCGGGCACCAGATGGAAGCGGCCGGGTTTCGGTCAGATTTTCCGTTGACCGACATCGCGGTGATGGGGCCGATTGCGATCCTGAAGCGGCTGCCCGTGCTCGTCCGGCGGGTCTATCGGTCGGTGGATATGGCGCTTGCCGCTGACCCCGACGTGGTTGTGATTATCGACGCGCCAGAATTTACGCACCCGGTCGCAAAGCGTATTCGCAAGGCACGGCTGGATATTGCGATCATCAACTACGTTTCGCCAACGATCTGGGCGTGGCGGCCGGGCCGGGCGCGCAAAATGGCGCCTTACGTCGACCATGTGTTGGCTCTGTTGCCGTTTGAGCCGGACGCCCACCGGCGGCTGGGTGGCCCGCCCTGCAGCTACGTTGGCCATCCGCTGACGGAGCGGCTTGGTTGGCTGGCCGCGCTCGATCCGGCGCCAGTGTTGGCTTCGGCCGGGATAGATCCAGATCGGCCGATAATCGCGGTGCTGCCGGGCAGTCGACGGAGTGAAGTTGAGCGGCTGATGGCGGTGTTTGGCGACGCGCTGGCGCTCTATGCGGGCGGGGCTGGTCGGGACAGCGATCCGAGCAGTGATCGGCGGGCGGTCCAGTTTGTATTGCCGGCGATGCCGCATGTTCGGGCACTGATTGCGGCAAAGGTCGCGCAATGGCCAGCTGCCGTGGCGCGCCCGGTGATCGTCGACGGCGCCGACGATCACCAGAAATTCGCTGTGTTCAAGGCCGCCCGTGCGGCGCTTGCGGCATCGGGCACGGTGACGCTCGAATTGGCGCTGACACGGACGCCGATGGTCGTTTGTTACAGGGTCGATGCCGTGGTCTCGACGATGCGGCGGCTGATTATGACGGATACGAGCGTGCTGCCAAATCTGATAACGGGCGAGCGGGCGATCCCAGAGTTCCACCAGGAGCAGTGTTCGGCTGTAAATCTTGCGCGCGCGCTGGCTGATGCGGCGGGCCCGACGGCGGCGCGAGACGCTCAACTCGCCCAACTCGATCGTGTGCCGGGGTTGTTGGCGCTGCCGGACGGTTTAGCGCCGAGCGAGGCGGCGGCCGTCACGGTTCTTGGCTTTGTGACGGCGCGGATGGGCTAACGGCTGAGATCGTTGTGTTTCTAATCGGCATCGCTGATGTGCCGATTAGCGATAGCGCGCGGGTTGGGTTGCCGTTGAAAAAAGCGCCCGCTAGTGTAATGGCTCGCAGAGTACGACCGTTGGGCAGACCGACATAACGCGCCTGGTGGGCGCTGTGAGACGTCTGCCTCGATCGGCGTGTCCAAGCTGCTTGCGTGAATTCCGGAGCTGGGTCTTATGAAGTGTAATCCGCTGCGTTGGTTATGGGGCATCATCCCGATCGCTATTTTAAGCGGTATTGCTGCCATTGCCATCCGAGAGGGCCTGCAAGACGAGCTGTCTCGCCGGGTGGAGGCGCGGTTCAAAGACGCCGATCTGGGCTGGGCTAAGGCCGATTTTAATGGCCGAGATCTGACGATTTCCGGCAAGGCCGAAGCCGACGGCGAACCCGATCAGGCGGCGAAAATTGCCGATGCCGTTTACGGCGTGCGCGTCGTCGACGTGAAGGCTGACTTGCTGCAACGGATATCGCCATTTACGTGGAGCGCGGTATCGAGCGAGGACAAGGTTACGCTCGGCGGACATGTGCCGACGCAAAAGGTCCGCAAACAGGTTTTGGCTGCAGCTAAGTCGACGTTCCCCAAGGCGCAGATTGACGACAAAATGGAACTGGCCCGCGGTAACCCGGCGATCGCCGAATGGCAGCCAGCCTACGGATTTGCGTTGAAGCAGCTTGCGATGTTGCGGTCGGGCAAAGCGAACCTGTCGGATTTGACGTTGTCGCTTGAGGGCGAGGCTAAGAACACGGCTTCGTTCAAGGACGTGCGGACCGCATTGTCGAGCGGCTTTAAGGGCATGAAACTTGGCAGTGACAAAGTTACGCCGCCGACGGTTGAACCATATACGTGGGCGGCCAAACTTGCGGGCAACCAAGTGCTGCTGTCGGGGTTTGTGCCCAGCGAAGCGGTGCGCGGCGACATTTTAACGGTCGCGCAGAAGGCATTCGGCAAGACGCCGGTCGTGGACCGGATGGAGCTTGGCTCTGGTGCACCAAAGGATTGGGGCAAGGCCTATCCGGTGGCAATTGACCAGTTGGCGACGCTGCAAGATGGCGTTGCCGAACTCAAGGGCGACCAAGTGACGTTGACGGGCAACGCAACCGACGACGGGATTGCTGAGGCGACGCGCAAGGCGTTTAAGGCGAAGACGCCCAAGTCATTCAAGACGGCTGACGCGATCAAGGGACTGAGGCCCACGCTACCGCTGATCAACCCCTATACGACGCGCCTCGATGCGACGGCGGGCGGGATTGAAGTGGCGGGTTATGTGCCCTCGGATGCGGCGCGGGACGCCGTCATCAAGGCGGTCAAAGCCAAGTTTCCCGGGCGGCCGGTGAACGATCGATTGCAACTTGGGGCTGGTGAACCCGACGGGTTTGATACGTGTTTGTTGGCCGGTGTTGCAGGGCTGAACCGGCTTGGCACAGGGCAGGTGGTTTTGAGTGGGAAGTCGGTCGAGTTGATCGGCGTGACCGAAGATGAGGCGCTCGCCAACGCGCTGCCGGGCGAGGTTCGCAGTGCGGCTAAGGGCGTGTGCGATACTAAGGTCAACGTGCGTTACGACGACAGTAAAAACCGGCTAGCGGCAGCGATGGATGCGGCCAAGATGAAGGCGGAGGATGAGGCTCGTCGGATAGCTGCAGCGGAGGACGCAAAGCGCAGGGCGACCGAAGCCGATCGGGCTGCAAAGGCGAGCGCGGCACTGGCCTGCGAACGGGCGCTGCGGGGAGCCAATGCGGCTGGCAGCATTCAATTCGAACGGGCAAGCGACGTGATCGTGGCGCCTTCGCGACCGGTTCTTCGAAAGCTCGTCGAGGTTGCCAAGAGCTGTGAGGGGTCGTCGATTGAGGTTGAGGGGCATACCGACAGCGAAGGCATCCCTGAGCGCAACCAACCCTTATCGGAGCGCCGTGCGAAGGCGGTGCTTGGGTTTTTGGTCGATGCGGGCGTTCCTTCTGATCGAATATCGGCGATCGGTTATGGCGATGCGAAACCCGTTGCCGACAACGCGACGGCCGACGGGCGGGCGCAAAATCGGCGGATCGAATTTACTGTCAAAGCGAATTGAGACGGCGAAGTTGGGAGTAGGTCGGATGCTGTATGTTGCAGAACATCTCATGTACGTTTGGCTGCCGATCGCGGTGCTGACGGGCTTTATCGTCGGGTGGTATTCGTGCAGCGCGGGCGAAGCGCGGCGCGGTTAGGGCGCGATTTAGGGTTGGGTGGCTGGCGTTGGGGCGATGGCTCACGGTGCGTTGGCTTGCCCCCCGGGTGACCCGTCTTGTTAGCGGTCGCTGGGGCCGGCACGGTTAGGTTTCTGGTCGGCTTTTTGGCTCAACGGCTGGCTGGCGGACGAGCGTAGAGTTGAAACGGTTGATCGAGACGGGTGGGAGTTCGAAATGCTGTTTCTGGTGCTACAGACCTTCGCGTGGATGCTGCTGGCTGGGACGATCGGCGCGTCCCTTGGGTATTTGGCAAGGCGAACGTTTGCGCCAATCGAAGCCACCGCTGGCGTCCCGGCGGCGGTCAGACCGGCGGCTATGCCGGTCACGGTTGCTGCCCGTGGCCCCGTCGTTGAAGCGAGCCGGGCGCCCGCTGCGACGCCGATGCCAGCCTCGACGTTACCAGTGCCTGCGCCCTATCCACCGGTGATGGTCTCGGTCGCGCCAGCGACGCCCTACGATTATCCGGTGACGACGATTGGAATTCCGCGGTCAGCGCCAGATTTGGTGCAGCCACAAATTCAGCGGGTGGAACTGACCGCGCCGACCGCGACGGTTGCGCCTCTCGCAGCGGCGGCCGCGACTGCGGCGACAGTCAAAATTGTGACGCCGTCGGTCGAAGCTGTCTATCCGGTGACGACAGTTGGTATCCCGAGCGGCCAATTGCTGCCAACGACCGCTGCGGCGGTCGCGCCAGACGTGGTTCAGCCAGACTGGGTTCAGCCAGACGGGGTTCAGCCAGACGGGGTTCAGCCGGACGGGGTTCAGCCGGACGGGGCGAAACCAGATCCGGGCCGTTTCGATAAGGCGTTGGCCGGGCAGGTTGCGGTTGCCCAACAGCCGCGCCCCGAGCCGCTGCGGCCTGAATTAACGCGTGCCGGAACGGGTGCGCCTGCGACGGTGACGCCAGCCGCAGTGACACCAGCCGCAGTGACACCAGCCGCAGTTCCGGCAGCGGCGGTTGTGCCGCCAGTCGTTGTGCCGCCAGTCGTTGTTGCGAAGACCGTTGCGCCTGCTGCACCTGCCGCACCCGTCGTAGCTGCTGCGCCGGTGGCGCCTTTGGCGGCGGTCGCACCTGTGGCTCAGGTTATGGCGGCTCCAGCTGCGGTGGCACAAGCCGCTGTTGCAACGGCCGCTGCGGCAGCCGCTGCTGCGGCTTCAACCGCTTCTTCGGTACTGGCTCAAGCCACGCCAGCGGCGCCCGTTGTGGCGTCAGCCGCGGACGTCAAACCAGCACCCGCAACGCTGCCCGCATCGGCGGCGGTTGTTAAGCCGGTTGCGGCGGCGGCGAGTGGCGATGATTTTACCCGTATTCGGGCCATCGATCCCGACCTTCAGCGGCGATTGAACGGGCTTGGCTACTCGTCATTTGGCGATTTGGCGAAAATGTCGGCGGCCGATATTGGCCGGGTCAGCCAATCGCTCGGTCTGCTTGGCCGGGTCGAGCAAGAAAACTGGGTTGAACAGGCGCAGATTTTGGCCTCGGGCGGAGATACCTATTATTCGCGCCGTCGTCAGCGTGGCGAGATCCCGGCGGCGGAAGGAAACTGGGCTGCGGCTGATGCCTCGGAAGCGGTTCAGGTGAAGGTTGAGCCGGCGCAGGTTTCTTCGAGCCAGGCCACACCGAGCCAGGCCACACCGAGCCAGGCGTCAACCGGCGGCGCGGCGGCGGCCGCTGCGGCAGCGGCGATGGCGGCGGCAGGAGCTGCGGCGACGACAGCTGCTGCAAACGCCGCTGAACCTGCAAAACCCGCTAAGCTCGCCGATGCCATCAAATCAAATATCGAGCCCGAGCGGCGGTCGGACCTGACCGGCCTGCGGTCGGTCCGGTCCGAGGCGCTCAGGCCCGACTTGGCCGCGGGCGAGGGTCAACGGTCGGGGCAGCCGCGGCCAACGTCCCAGATTGACGACTTGAAGCGTGTTCGCGGCGTCGGCGTGTTGATCGAAAAGAAGCTCAATTCGCTTGGCGTTACGACCTATGAGCAGATCGCCAACTGGACCAACGCTGACATCGATCGGGTTAGCCAGATCCTTGATTTTAAGGGTCGGATTGAGCGTGAGAACTGGGTCGAACAGGCGCGTATTCTGGCGTCGGGTGGGAATACTGAGTTTTCGCGGCGGGTTGATCGCGGCGAGGCGTGAAGCGGTCGGCTGGTCCAGGTAACATCGGGTCCAGGTAACATCGGGTCCAGGGATAAGTCGCTGGTCAGGGAGTGTGAGGGGTGAAGCCCCTCACGCATCAAGGGTGTTGCTCAACGACACGGGCTCAACGACACGGGCTCAACGACACGGGCTCAATGTCCTGGCAATTGTCCTGCAAGTTCGTTGGGTCAGTCGGCGTGGCTGAGGAAAGTTGCGATCGTTTCGATCGTGTGATCGTCGCGCAGGAACGGCGCGTGGCCTTCCCACCGGACGGTATGGGCGGTGAGGCGCGGATGACGCCGCCGCATCTCCTCCACGGTCGCAGGCGACAGCAGATCGGAATTCTCGCCGCGCAGCACGAGCACCGGCAGCGCCTTCAGCGCGTCGAATTGGGGCCAAAGCGATGGCGGCGGGCCGGTCAAAACCGACAGGGATTTGGCAAGCTGCGGATCGTAGCCAACGATGGGGCGGCCATTTTTTTCGTTGAACAGTTGCTTGGCGATCTCCAGCCATTCGGCATCGGCAATGCGCGGGAATTGGCGGGCGTTGAGGTCTTTGACGAGGCGGGCTGCATCGGGCCATGAATGGGGCTGGGGCATTTTACCGACGTAGCCAGCGATGCGTGACAGGCCGTCGATTTCGATGACGGGGCCAATGTCGTTCAGTACGACGGCGCCGAGCGCGGTTGGCTCCACGGCGGCCATGACCATGGCAATGAGCCCGCCACGCGAGGTGCCGATCAGCCCGACGCGCGCGAGCGACCGCGATGTCAAGAAGTCGAGGACGTCGAGGAGTTCGACGCCGACGGCATAATTCGCCGGGTCGGGATCGTGGTCGGATTGGCCGCGGCCGCGCAGGTCGATGGTGTAGACGGGCCGCGGTTGGGTCTCATGGGTTGAGAGGGCGATGGCGAGGCGGTGGAAGTCGCGGCTGTTGCGGGTGATGCCGGGGACGCAGACGGCGGGTCGCCGGGATGAGCTGGGCGCGGGGTAGTGGCGCGCGTAGAGTTTCAGGCTGTCGCGGGAGGCATAGTAGATTTTTTCAAATCCGCGGCCGGCGGGGTTCAATGGGGCCCGCGTTGCGCCGTCGGGTCGTGAGGGGTGTGTTTTGGATGCCTCGGATGGCATGGGTGACCTTTGATCAAGTCGTCGCGGATTGTTGCAGGAGGTCGCGGGTTAGCTAGCGCGGGTTAGCTGGCGCGGGGTTGGGTGGCGCGGGGTTAGTTAGTCCCGGGTCGCGCGTCGGGCGGTGGAGCTGCGCGGTCCGATGTTGGCTCTGTTGGCGTTCTATCCGATGGGGCTTTATCGGATTGCCCCCCATCGGATGGCTCCGTATCGGATGCGGCGGCCGCGGTTGGCGATGAACGCGCTGCGCCGCCACGGCCGCGCACGAGGTCGAGGTCGAGTTGGAGCGCGTTTGCTTCGTTGCCGAGGCGGGCGCGGTAAATCTGGACGTTTGAGAGCACCTTGGAGACATATTCGCGGGTCTCTTGGAAGGGGATGCGCTCGATCCAGTCGATAGGGTCCATCCCGGGATCGCGGGGATCGCCGAATTGGCCCATCCATTGGCGCGTCCGCCCGGGCCCGGCGTTGAAGCCGGACATGGTCAGCGCGTAAGAGCCGCGGAAATCGTCCATGCGGTCGCCGATATAGGACGAGGCGATGGTGGCGTTATAGGCAGCATCTGGGAGGAGGCGGTCGAGTTCGCAGGTGATCTTGTAGTCCTTGCAAACATGATTGGCGGTCACGGTCATGACCTGCATCAGACCCTTGGCGCCCGCGACCGAAACGGTATTTTTGTTGAACTCGGTTTCTTGACGGGTAATGGCCAGGATTACAGCCGGTTCGGGCAGTTTGCCGAGCGGGCTGAATGACGGGAACGTGTGGAGTGGATAGCTGTAGAGCAGCATGTCCTGGCCACGCGCGATTGACGATTTCGCGCTGCGGACGGCCATTTGGATGTCGCCGTTGGCGACCGCGAGGTGGTTACCCATCGCGATTTCGGTGTCAGTCTCGAAGTGGCTGCGGAAGTGGTTGAGGAAGGCTGCCATGATGGCCGGGTCGAGGCCAGCTTTGCGTGAAATTTGCGCGGCTCTGATGGCATCGAGCCGGTTGAAGCGGGCGATCTGATCGGGCGTGGGTGGTGGTGGCAGCTTGATGTCGATGCGCCGGTTTTGTGGCTCGATCCGCAGGCGGGCGAGCTGGCCGTAAAACGTATCGATGTCCTTGGCTGCGCGTTGGTAATGGTCACGGGCAGCCGAAATGCCGCTTTCAGCTTCGCTTAGCCGACCGAGCCAATAGCCGGCACGGGCGCGTGACAATGGCCCGTCGGCGGCTTTTTGGGCTTGCTCGAAATGGGTCTTGGCAGCTTTGCGGTCGTTTAAGAAACGCATCGCGAGCCAGCCAGCCATGAACGCTTGTTCTTTGGCGGGATTGACTGACAGGGGGCCGGCGTCCTTGACGAGGCTGTAGGCGAGTTTGGCGTTGCCGCGGTTTAACGCGTTGTAGGCGAGGATGCGGCGTTCATCCCACCATTCATCGAGGTTGGCGACGAGGTTGGCGTCAACGGGCACCTTTTGCAGGAGCTTGATGGCGTCGTCGAACTTCTCGTGGCGACGGAGCAACTGAATGCGATGATAGAGGAAGCCGTAGTCGGACTTTGGCGCGTCGGACAGCACTTGTAGCATCTCGAACTTGGCGTCATCGAGTGCGGCCTTGTTGTAGACCATCAGCCGGGCTTCGGCGCGTTTGCGGGCGTCGGCATCCTTTAGCCGCTCGATCTGACGGCGGATCGCTGGCATCCGTTCGCCGCGGTCCTTGCCGCTGCGGATGTCGTCGACGATCATCCGGTCGAGGCGCCATTGGTGGTCGTTCTCCGTGAGGAGGTTGCCGAAGCGATCGAGGAAGGGGATTTCAAAACCGGCGGGAATGGTCATATCGCGCCACACGCGGACGGCGCGATTGCGGGCTGTTGCGGTTTCACCGACGGCGAGGTCGGCAGATGCAAGCGCGGCGTGGCCCATGCCGCTACGTGGTTCGCGGGCCTCAAACCGGGCCTTGATCGATGCGGCCGATCCGCCTTCGGAGAACGTTAGTTCTTCGAGCCGCTGCATCAAGATGTTGCGATCGGGCCAAGCCGGGTTGGCCTCAAGAAACGGCTCGTACTCACTGAGTTGGCCCCAGCCCTGGCGAAGGCGGAACCAGTCGACGAGCTTGCGCGCGGCGGGATCGCGGATTTGGGCTACGATGTCGGGGATTTTTGACGGTTCGTTTGCTTCGATGGCTTTGAAAGCGGATTTGACGAGCGCAAACTGCTCGTCGCCGAGGTCGATGTTGCGAACGTTTGCGATGGCCGCGTCAAAGGCCTTGAAGTGGGCGATCTCGCTGGCGGTGCGTTTGATGGTGAAACGGGGGCCCGTGCCCGCGTCCTCGGCTTTGCGGCCGGGCTTCACATCGGGTTTATTACCGGGTTTCACCTCGGGTTTACTACCGGGCTTCACCTCGGGTTTACTACCGGGTTTCACCTCGGGTCCCTTAACAGCGGGGTTAACGGCGGTGGACCTCACGTCGGCTGGTTTGATGCCGAGCGCGGCGGGAGCTGGTTTGGCGGGTGCGCCCGGGGCTTGCTTTCGATCTTGGTTCGGGTCCTGGTTTGTCGGCGGCGGCGCGGTCTGGGATGCGGCGGTCTGCGCCCACGTCGCCGACCCGGTTGCAATCAGCGGTGTCAAGATCGCAACCATTAGAAACGCGGCGCGGGGAAAATGGCGCCTTGAGTGCCCGGGCGCAGGGTTGATATCGCAGTACACTCAGAATTCCCCCAGCCAATTGTGGTTCTGATTCGTCGCCAGATTCGTCCGTCAATGCGTCAGGGTCAAGGGTTGGGGGTCATCACTGCCCGTTGCACAAGGTCCTCGATTGTTGACCCACGATCGTTGGCCCACGATCGTTAGCGTGTCGGTCTTAACCGGTGCCGTTCGACGGGCAGCGCTGATGGGCGGCGTCGGCGGCGAGTTCGGAATGTAACGTTACGGTTGTGCTTAACCACATTCGCCCCGGCGTTGTCGGCTTGATATTTGAATAGACCCGTGTCGATAGTCGTCGGTCACGGCCGAATTGTGCCCAGGCCGTCGATTGGACAGCCGCTGGAGCGCTCGTTTGGCGCTCAGCCGATATGGTCGTGACGGTCAATCCGGACGCTTTGGGTTCAGCCCGTGGCGCCCACCAAGACATCCGGAGACGAGACGTGGCGAGAAACGCGATCAGGGGATCGATTACGGCCCTCATTACGCCGTTTGATGGTGCAGCGGTCGATGACGACGCGCTGACGCGCTTTGTCGATTGGCAGATCGCGCAGGGTACGCACGGGCTGGTGCCGGTTGGGACAACGGGTGAAAGCCCGACGTTGTCGCACGATGAGCACAATCACGTCGTGGAACTGGTGATCAAAGCGGCGCGGGGGCGCGTGCCGGTGATCGCTGGGACGGGCTCGAACTCGACAGATGAGGCGATCGAGCTCTCGCTGCACGCGCAATCGGCGGGCGCAGATGCCGTGCTGATTGTGACGCCGTATTACAATAAGCCGACGCAGGCTGGGCTTTATGCGCACTACAAGGCGATCAATGATGCGGTGTCGATCCCGATCATCATCTACAACATTCCGAGTCGGTCGGTGATCGATATGAAGGTTGAGACCATGTCGCGGCTGGCGGAGCTATCCAACATTGCCGGTTGCAAGGATGCGACGGCCGACATGCAGCGCGCGAGCCAGCAAAAGTTAGCGTGTGGGCCAGATTTCATCCATTTGACGGGCGATGATGCCTCGACGCTTGGCTTTATGGCGCACGGTGGGCATGGCTGTATCTCGGTCATCTCAAATATCGCGCCGCGCCAATGCGCCGATTTCCAGAACGCGTGTATGGCTGGCGATTTCGCCAAGGCGCGTCGGCTGCACGAGCAGTTGATGCCGCTCCACGATGTGATGTTCATCGAGGCTAATCCGGCGCCGGTGAAGTACATCGCCTCGCGGCTCGGGTTGTGCGGGGGGGCGATGCGATTGCCGCTGGTGCCGATCACGACGGAGAGCGCGGTGCTGATCGACGCGGCGATTGAGGCGACGGGGCTGCTGCGGGCGGCGGCGGCCGAGTAAGGCAGCACTCGGGTCAGCGGGTCTCAACGACGGTCTGTGGTAAGGTGTGCCAAGTTTTACAACCGGAGGTCGGCCCGCGTGGCAAAGGACGAGCCGAAGCGCAAAGTGGTGGCGGAGAACCGCAAGGCGCGCTTCGAATATCATATCGAGGACGTCTACGAGGCTGGCATCATGTTGACGGGGACGGAG
>JBBQNE010000046.1:0-21511 GCA_038329675.1 Hyphomicrobiales bacterium
GCTACGTCACTGACGTGCGGCGGGCGGGCAAGGGCGCGCTGAGCTTCTTCTACTACTCCGGCCACGGCGTCTCGAACCCGGAGACGCAGATCAACTACCTGATCCCCGTTGATGTGGCCGACGCTGACGACGACAAGGTCTGGTTCGAGTCCTTCCAGCAAAATGCGGTCATCGACCTGCTGAACAAGCAGGCGTCGGGTGCGACCCACTACCTCGTATTTGACGCGTGCCGGAACGAGTTGAATGTGTCGGGCCCTAATGCCAAGGCGATCGGCTCGGACAAGGGCTTCGTGCCGGTGTCCGACACGTCCGGGCTGCTGATCGCCTATGCGACCGCCCCCAAGCGCACGGCATCCGATGTCGGCGATGGCGGCGGGCCGTATGCGAAGATATTGGCGGAACAGATCGTGCGGCCGGATATCGAGGCAGTGACGATGTTCCGCAACGTGCATCTCAGAGTGAAGCAGTCGATCGGGCAAGACCCTTGGCTATCAATCCCGTCGCTGCCGGAGGTGTATCTGGCGGGAAAGTCTGTGGCGGTGGCAGCGACTTCGCCGCCAGTCCTGCAGCCCTCCCTGTCGACGGCCGCGCGCGAGTGGCAGGACGTGAAGGGCACTGGCAGCATCGCCGTCCTAGAACAATTCGCCCTGCGTCACAAAACGGAAGCCGTGTATCAGTCGCTCGCGCGTGAACGCATTGATGACGTGAAGCGCCAACAAGCAGCGATACAGGCAAAGGCGGACGGTGACGCGGCAGCCCGCAAGCGCGCAGACGACGACGCCCAGGCAAAAGCAGCAGGGGATGAGCGACAGCGGCTCGCCCTATTGCAGCAGGACGAGGCGCGGAAAGCTGTCGAAGCGGAGGCCGCTCGAAAGCGCATAGAAGCCGGTAGCTCCATGGCGCCCGGCCGCGTGTTCCGTGATTGCTCGGACTGCCCGGAGATGGTGGTCGTCCCGGCCGGCGCGTTCACGATGGGCTCACCGGAGGACGAGGACCAGCGGAGCACTGTTGAAGGCCCGCAGCGCACGGTGACGATCCGTCAGCCGATCGCGGTTGGCAAATTCCATGTGACATTTGCCGAGTGGGATGCGTGTGTCAGTGCGGGTGGCTGCAAGCACAAGCCTGAGGATCAAGGCTGGGGCCGTGGCAAACGGCCGGTGATCAACGTGTCGTGGGACGACGCGACAAACGAATATTTGCGCTGGCTGTCGAAGAAGACCGGCAAGCCCTACCGTTTGCTGACCGAGGCAGAATGGGAATACGCGGCGCGGGCCGGCACGACGACGCCGTTCTCGACCGGCAAGACGATCACGACCGATCAGGCGAATTTCGACGGCAACTATATCTTCGACGGCAGCAGCAAGGGCATATACCGGCAGAAGACCGTTGAAGTTGGGTCGTTCCCGGCCAACGCCTTTGGTCTCCACGATATGCACGGCAACGCTCGGTCATGGGTCCAGGATTGCTACAAGGACAGTTACGCAGGTGCTCCGACGGATGGGCGTGCTGTGCCTGATGCCCCTTCTTGTCTTCGTGTGCGTCGCGGCGGTTCCTGGAGCAGCAGTCAACAGAACCTCCGCTCGGCCAGCCGCAACAGGGACCGCTCGGACCTCCGCAGCAGCTATGTCGGCTTCCGTTTGGCGAGGACGTTAAATCCTTAGTCTTCATCTCTTTACGTCTTGAGCACTGAGCTTCGACCGGGCCGCAGCTGTTGGGTTCCGCCGGAGGCGGACGGCAAATTTTTCTGGGAATAGTCGTGCGTCTCCGATGGTGTGATCCGAGCGACTCGGAGAAGATACCGGTGCGAGGTGTGTATGACCTCCGTGTCTGGGCTTCGTGTTCAACGCACCCCGGGCCCTGATCGACCCCTTGTCATCGTGTGCTTCGCGGCGGTTCCTGGAACAACAATCCACAGAACCTCCGCTCGGCCAACCGCAACAGGAACCAATCGGACAACCGCAACAACAATATCGGCTTCCGTTTGGCGAGCACGATTTTCGCCAGAGCTGGGGGGAGAGACTTCCCAAGATCGTAATGGCAGGGTAAACACAATTCAGTGAATTGACGTTTCATTGCACTAACCTGCGTTTCATCACCATTTTGAGGTGAGCTATGGGTCGGTATATTGCTTTGATACTTGCCGTAAGCGGGGCATTATTCGTCCTGCCGAGCCTTGCTGCCGCCAGCGGCAAGCGGATTGCGCTCGTCGTCACGAACGCAAGCTACACAGACGGGATCGCCAAGCTCGAAAGCCCGCACCGCGACGGCGACAGCCTGACGGCCGCGCTTGAGGCTGTCGGCTTCCAGGTCCAGCACGTGCGCGATGCCTCCCGCGAGGCGTTCAAGACCGCGATCCAAACGTTCGTCGAACGCTTCGAAACCGCAGGCGACGACGCGATCTCGTTCTTCTACTACTCCGGCCACGGAGCCGCCGATCGCGAGTTCGTCGGCGAAAACTTCATGATCCCGGTCGGGACCGGGCTGTCTGGCGTCGGCGATCTCGCCAAGCGCGCCGTCGCGTTGCGGGACGTGATCGAGGGCCTCAAGGCCAATCGGCCGAAATCGGCCCGGAGCTTCATCGTCCTCGACGCGTGCCGCGATGTCGCCTTTGCCAACCCCGGCGGGGCGCTGACCAGCGGCATGATCCGCATGGACCGCGTCACGAGCATGCTCATCAGCTACGCGACGGCCGAAGGGCAGGTGGCACTTGATCAGAACTTCTTTTCCAGCTCGCTGGCGTCGATGTTACCCGACCCCGAACTGGAAGCAGCTCGCGTCTTCAAGAAGGTCAAGGAACGGGTGTTCCAGCTGTCCGGCGAAAAGCAGGAGCCCTGGTATGAGGATGGCTTGATCGGCGATTTTTACCTCGCGCGAACGGCGGCTACCGCAAAGCCAGCGGTTGCGATCGTGACGCCGAGGCCCGATGCACCCAAGCCCCCCGAAAAGATCGACGTCCCGCAGCAAACCGTTCCTGACCGTCCCGCGCCCGTCTTGCCAGCACCCGTCACAACGCCTGCCGGAGCGATCCTCAGGCCGGGGCAGGCGATCGTCACCCGCTTTTCGGGGACGAAGTCGTTCGGCGGCGGTCTCGACCCGCAAGGCCCTGTCGTCGCCGTCGCCGACGTCTCACGTCTTGGAACTGCGAGCGCTGGCACCGCAGGCCAAAAACAACTGACGGTGACCGCAGCCGAGATCGGGCAGGTCTACGGATCCGCCGTCGATCCGGGGTCGGAGTTCGCCACGGGGAGGCCGCGCGCTCCCGATCTCTACCTCGCAGCCACGTCGGCCTATGGACTTTCGATTGCGCCGACCGATCGAGACGGCAACAAACCCGACAAGGGGTTTGCGATCGTGCCACCCGATCGAGGCGGCAACCCGCCAGATAAGCCCCTCGATCGCGGAAAACGCGGTGTGGCCTGGGCACCCGGCCAATTCGGCGCTGGCAAGGGCGGTGGCGCGGGCGCGATCTACAAAGTCGATGGCGCAACCGGAGCCGTTTCGCTGTTCACCGAAATCGCCCTCGACGGCGTGAAGAACAGTGGACCCGGCCTCGGCCAGCTCGTCTACGACCCCCGCACGCGCCAGCTGTTTGCCTCCGACCTCGACACCGGGATGATCCATCGCGTGTCGATCAAAGGTGCCGAACTCGGCTTCTACGATCACGGCGTGGACGGTCGCCTCAACGAACGGCTCGAGGCCGTGAACGACGACCCCAAGGAACGGGCGGACCCCAGCAGTACGAATTTCCGATCCTCCGATCCAGCGAGCTGGGGCTTCACAAACGAAGCCCGCCGCGTCTGGGGACTTGCTCTGCAAGGCGACCGGCTCTTCTACGGCGTTGGCGAAGGCCCACAAGTGTGGTCGGTCGGCATCCGTATCGATGGGACCTTTGGAAAAGATGCCCGGCGCGAGATCGACGTGTACGGCGCACCGACGGGATCGCAGATTGCCAAGATCGACTTCGACGCGCAGGGCAACATGTACGTCGCAGTGCTGGCCGGGATGACCGTGATCGACGTTTCTGCTGACGCTGGAGACGGCACGCGACGACCGACCCAATCGGCGATCCTGCGCTACAGGCCCCAGGCAGATCAGTCCGCAAACGGCCGCAGATGGCAGGACGAGCCCGATGATCTGACCGAGGGTGCAGCCGGGGCCGATCGCGTGCCCGGCGGAGCGCTCGCCATCGGCTATGGGTTCGACGCCCAGGGGAAAATCGACCTAGCGTCGTGCGGCGCCAGTTTGTGGGTCGCAGCCGTTGCCGGCACGTCCGACGGCGGCGCGGGAAAACCGGTGATCGTTGGCTGGTCGGGAGCGGCGTTGCCGCGAGGCGGCGAGCCCGCTCATATCGTCGATCTGGGAGGCCCTGCCACGGGGCTGCCGCCCGGCGGCCTGACGATGGTCGCGCCCTGCTCCGCGCCGCAGCACGTCGGCGGCATCATGACTGTGGCTGGAAGGCCGCCAACCCTTCTTCCGCCCGCCCAGACAACGCCACAGACGTCGCCGATCGAACAGGCCGCCTTGCGGCCCCCGACGCAGAAACCAGTCACGGCGCGAGAGCCAGACGAAGGCCGCCCCGGTCGTGAAGATCGCGTCGCCATCCCGGATGCGAATAACGGCCAGCCCCAGGGGAACATCCCGCCGCCGCCCTGCATGAGCTTGGTCGGCGCCCGGTTCCAGTGCGTCGGTCAGTCGTGGGAACTCGATGTCAATCTCGGCGACTTGGCCGGCAAGGGCCTCGATGCGCTCAAGGTCAGCTCACTGTCACCCAACAGTACGGTCGAGCCAGGGCTCCAGCGCCGCAGTACGCCCACCGATCCGTTCCGCATCCGCTTCGACAAGGTCAGTTCAGGCACGGTGGTGCCGATCGATGTCTGCCTGTTCGACGAGGCCGCAAGCCGCAGCGGCAAGCGTTATCGATGCTGCCGCGCTCAGCTCAGGGTCGAGCTGCCGACGGTGTCCTGCGGGCAGATGGCCGCGACGACACCCGCCATCACGCAAACACCGACCACTCAAACTCCGACGACGGCTCCACCGAAGACCGCTCCACCGACCGCCGTGCCGAACACCAAACCGTAGCTGGAAACGTGAGAGGGCGACGGGGCATGCAGGGGACAATTGGCATCAATGGATACGACAACGGGCAGGCATCGCGCCGTTGGATCGGCACGATCGTTGCGCTGATACTGGCGGCAATCTGGTGCGTCTTGGCAAAGTCTCCGGCCCACGCCGCGCCGCCATCGTTAGGCGATCGCTGTGTCCAGCACGACCAGGGCCGCGTCGAATGTCGCGTGGCCGAAACGGATGCCGTCGTCTATTCCTGGCCCGTGACACCCGATATGGTCGGCCAGACGCTTGATGTCTCGAGCCTGACGCTCGGCGCTTTCGTGTTTCCCCCGTTGCAACCGATCACAGACGGCCAGTCGAAGGTGACGTTCGAGATCCGGGGCGCGAGCCCTGGCCAGTCGGTAAAACTCGTCAAGAAACTGTTGCAGGCCGCACAGGAGAAGGGCGCCTCGTCAGAAACCTGCTGCATCGAAGAGTTCGAGATCAAGATCCCTCAGGCCAAGGCGTGCGTGCAATCGGTCGCGCTGCGTCCGCCGCGCCCGGTCGAAGCCGACAAACCCATCGGACCAGCCGCCAAGGTGACGATCGAGAAAAGTTGCGCGGCCTGTCCAGCTGGCGGCGCGTGCCGGTGCAAGATCACCGTGCGCAATGTGGGCACCGGGCCCTTGACGTCACCGGTGCGGTTCAGCGACGAAACCCGTATCCTGGGCGGCGACGGCGATGGTGACACCGCCCGGATCGAGGCGATCACGACCGACGGCGACGACTGGAGCTGTTCGGGTCCACCCCGGTCGCTGCGCTGCGAACTGCCAGCCACGTCGCTGAAACCGGTTTCCGCGCGCTCTGTCGTCGTCACGCTTGAACCCCGCGAGCCAAAGTCCGGCCAGGGGGCGCGGATGCGCAACTGCGCGAGCCTGCAGGGCGACACGCCCGGTTACACCATCGTCGGAGACCGCCAATCCTGCGTTGAGCTGGGCGGTGACATCGCCGTGAAGAAATCCGGTGACGTAAGCTGCCGGATGGGCGAGCAATGCTCGTTCCAGGTGACGATCGCGAACCGCAGTAAAGGAGCCTACATCGGGCCGCTCGTGCTCGCCGACGACCTGTCGCTCGGCAAGGGATCGGGACAAAAAGTCGAGATCGTATCGATTGATCCCCCGCTCGGCTGCGCGAGCGAACCCCGCGCGCTGCCGTTTTCCTGCAGCGCCAACGTCGTGCTTCCGGGGGGCAAGTCGCGCACCCACCGCATCGTCGTGCGCCTGCCAAAGGATGAGGGCGGGGGCGGCGGCAAAGATGGCACCGCTGGCATCACCGGGCGCAACTGCTTTGCTGCGGGCGGACCGTCGGGCGACAAGACCGCGCCGGGCGAGACCGTGGCCTCACTTCTGAAAACGTCGAAGGCGAGTTCCACGGCCTCCAGTCGTGGCACCGAGGCGCGCGCGTGCGTCGAGTTCACTGCGCTGCCGCGCTGCCCAGGCGACCTCGTGCTGCGAGGGTCGCAATGCGTCTGCCCCGGTGGGACCGAGCGGGCCGACGACGACCGCTGTCGGCCAATCTGTGGCCCGGGTGAGCGGTTGCGCGGCGACCGCTGCGTCGAGGACCGCCCGACCGCGACGCCGCTGCCGTTCGTTCCGCCACCGCGCGAGCGGCCGCCGCCGTCTAAGTTCATCGACTGCCCCGGCGACTTGCAGCCCTTCGGCTCATATGGTGACCAGTCTTGCGGCTGCCCGTTGAACCTCGTTCGCGACGGGAATTTTTGTAACCCACCGCGCATTGGACCCTGCCCCGGCGATCTCAAGCGCTACGGGACCCCGCCCAACGTTTATTGCGGATGCCCGGAGGGGTTCATTCGCAAAGGCGAGACCTGTTCCAGGCCGGTTGCGTTCCCACCTCCGCCGCCGCCTCCATGTCCAGGGAACTTGCAGCGCTATGGCGTGCCGCCCAATACCACCTGTGCGTGCCCGGCTTGGCTGGACCAGAAAGGCAACCAGTGCGTTACCAAGTCTTCGACTGCCCCCCCGCCACCGCCATCTTGCCCTGGCGACCTCAAGCCCTATGGCACGCCCCCCGTTTGTCGGTGCCCACCAGACTTGGAGCAGAAGGGCACCGCGTGTTCGAAGCGACTAACAGGCGGGACAAGCGGTACCATCGATCCGGGCAAACCAGCGAAATGTCCCGATGGCTCGACGGCGATTGTCGGCAGGCCCTGTCCGTTGACGCCGATCACTTGCCCCGATGGAAGCCGGGTTCCAAGAGGCGCTCTGTGCCCGCCGCCCAAGGCCGTCACTAAAGACTGCTACGGTCGGCAGATCCCGATCAACGAGGCCTGCCCGCTACGGACCAAGACCTGTAATGGTCGGCAGATTCCAATCAACGAGCCTTGCCTGCTACGGATGAAGGACTGCTACGGTCGGCAGATCCCGATCAACGAGGCCTGCACGCCGCCGCCATGTCCCCTAGAGCGCGTTTGTGTGCAGTACGGCAAGGGGGCACCGGGTACCTTCGCTGGGCCGTGCGTTCGCTACGAGATGCGACGACAGTGCCCCGCCAGGGTCAATTGACAGGTCACCTGCCGACGGCGATGACCGGATATTGTTGATGGTGCTCGGTGGCCATACGGAACCGTGTTGGCACCCGCTAACAGTGATGGGCGGCCTCGAGCCGGAGACGGACTAGCACCTCTTGTTTCGGTGTGCGTCAGCTGGAGATTGGATCTGCCAACCGCGGCCTATTCCCGTCTGAGCGCATCGATGGGGTCGAGTTTGGCGGCGCGGCTGGCGAGGACATAGCCGAAGAGGACGCCGCCGACAGTATAAAATCCGACGTCGATGTTCTTGAAGGTGCCGTTGCGATACCAGTGGTCGGCTGAGAGATACATCGCCTTTTGCGGCGCGACAGCGCACTTGATCGGCATGGGCGGCTGGGTGAAGACGGCACGACCCGACTCCAATCCGCGGACCAGTTCCCAGGTGTAGGGAGCAAGGTCATAGCGATAGTTTGATGTGACGCCGTTGCGGCCGAGCGTCGAACTCAAGCCCTCAATCTTGTTCCATTCGAGCTTGATGCCGGGACAGACGATGAGCGGCTTGTACTTGACGACGCGGCAACCCTCCAGGATCACGGCGTCGTCCTTGGGCTCCATCGCGGTGACGGCGGCCTCGACCGCAAACGCGGCCGCGGTCGGCCGGCAACACACGCAACGACTAAGAAAACCGATACGGCCGAAGACTGATTGACGCCGCGCGACAATCAAGGCGCTTGCCATCTCAAAGGCTGACGCCGATCATGATCACACTCGGCCACCGCGTCTCATCGTGATTGACGCTGGTTCTCACCTTGATTGTCGCGCGGCACTGAACCGTATTCATCATTCAAAGCGCAACAGAACGTTACCCGTTCCCCGCACACGCGGGGCTGAACCTAGAGGTCGGGCCGCCGCGCCTTGATCGCAGGCCCGTTCCGCGCACACGCGGGGCTGAACCGTGCTATTTTCGTCGTCGGCACCGAAAACCCACCCGTTTCCCCGCACACGCGGGGCTGACCCGTTCGCGGCGCGTGATACATGCTGCCGAGTTACCCGTTCCCCGCACACGCGGGGCTGAACCGGGCCTCTTCGTTGCGCAGTCGGGTGTGTAATGCCGTTCCCCGCACACGCGGGGCTGAACCGCTCACACGATTAGCGCCAGCAACCGATCGATGCCGTTCCCCGTAAATTCCCAGCGGGTGTGGCACAGGGCGTGTCCGTTCCCCGCACACGGGGGACGACGGCAGTTGGTTCTCTCGCGAAGCCAAAACTGGCCGAGCCCCCGCGCGAACGTCGTCCCCCGTGCGAACAAGACACGACCACTGTCCCAACTTTTGTCCCAACACCAGAGACGCGCTGGACGCGTCTGTCGCGACAAGCGCGTCGGCCATCACCGATTTTATTGGGAAAAATTGGAGGCCTCGCCCAGAATTGAACTGGGGTACACGGATTTGCAATCCGCTGCGTAGCCACTCCGCCACGAGGCCCCGCCTGGGCTGTGGCGAGCCCGGCTAGCGCTCACGTCGGTATCACGCGCATCCGCGCTGCACAAGCTGCGGCAGGCGCCGTCAATCCCGACGGCTTGCCCGACTGTCGGTTTGATTGCTTCCCCGGCTGCTGGTCTGACTGCGCGGATTTTGGCGTGTACTCGAGGCCTTCCGCCTGCGTCGTTCCCGCGCGCCAGTCAGGCCCGTTCAGTGACCCGCCCCTTGTCGGGTTTTGGTCAATCTACCGAACACGGATTGCAGCACTGTCTCAAAATCGTTGCGCGCTTAACCCGGATTTAACCGTCCGTGACTTAGGTTCGTGGTTGTCGAACTCACGTAGCCCGCAGGCCGCGATGTACCGCGGGCAGCCTGCCCTAATAGGTAATCACACCATGAAACTCGTCTCCCTCGCGGGCGTCGCCGCAGCTGCCGTGATTGCTGCCGCCGGGCTTGCCACGCCGGCGTCAGCAGCCGACCTTCGGGGCATGAAGGACGGCTACGCCGCCCCTCTGCCTCAGGTGCAGCATGGCGCCGCTGGCCCCTGCTATTTCCGCGCTGACGTTGGCTATTCGTTTTCGCAAGATCCTGAAGTGAAGTGGCCCGTCAACAACGTTGATCGGGTGACGGATATCAACCCGGCCTTCGACCCGATACTTGATCCGCGCCCCTTTATCACGACTGAAACAACGACGTTCCTGACCGACCAAGTCGCCAACGCCACAATCGAAAACACGTGGTTTGGCGAAGGCGGAATTGGTTGTTCGTTCGGCGGTTCGCGCGGCGTCCGCGTTGAGGCGATACTCGGCTACCACGGCGAGCGCAAGATTGACGGCGAGCCAGGGTTTTTCACGCTGACGGAGACCAACCTTGGTATAGTCAATGCGCCCGTTGTGACGGACGATCCGCTGCACACCAGCCTGCGCACCTACACCTTGATGGTCAACGCCTACAAAGATTTCGGCAACTTCGGCGGCTTCATTCCCTACGTGGGCGCTGGCATCGGCGCCGCCTACCACCAGTTGGACGACATCTCCTTTACTGGCAACCCGCAGCTCACCAATCGTATTCGCGGCAACAATGATCTGGCGTTCGCTTGGGCGCTGATGGCTGGCGTCGGCTACCAGATCAGCGACAAGGCGATCCTAGACGTCGGCTACCGCTACATCGACTTGGGCAAGATCGCGTCACAGCGCTCCGACAGCGCCGGCTTCGTTAATCCAGCCGTCAACATCGACGACCTCACCGCCCATGAGATCAAGGTCGGTCTGCGCTACCACTTCGGCGGCGATTGCTGCGCGGCTCCAGCCTCGGCATCGTTCAAGTAACACCCTTAAAAGTGTCCCGCTCAGGGGCCGGTATCTCCCAAAACTCCTGCAAACAGGCCGCTCGAAAGGGTGGCCTGCTTTTTTATGTGCCCGCGACGAATACAGCGATTGAAGTCCGCCCTGACTTGGCCGTTGATTTTGACCGGGTCCTACCGATATATGTCCGCGTTCATAGGTGTGCCGACCAGCCTTCGGGCTTTGCTTGGTAGGCGCGCCGTTGACTTAGAATGCGGGCGTGGTGGAATTGGTAGACACACCAGATTTAGGTTCTGACGGCCTAGCCGTGGGGGTTCAAGTCCCTCCGCCCGCACCACTGCCACCGACGGACCGGACTACGACGGGACGCCGTTAGACGATAACGCATCGAGACGCTGTCCTGCGGCCGTTGCCGCGCGCTCCGGCCGATCGCACACGATGAACCGGCCGCGTTACAACGGCCCCGATGTAATGCTTTGGCGAGAGACAGGACGACGATGCAAGTAACCGAAGCAAATCTGGATGGCCTAAAGCGGACCCTGACCGTGGTGGTTCCGGTGGCTGACATCAACGCGCGTTTTGAAACGCGGCTGACCGATCTCAAAGGGCGGGTCCAAATCAAAGGTTTTCGGCCCGGACACGTGCCAGCTGTTCACATTAAAAAGCTGTATGGCCGCGCCGTGATGGGCGAAGTGCTGGACGAAGCCATCAAGGATTCGAGCCTCAAAGCCATTGAGGAGCGCAAAGAGCGTCCCGCGATGCAGCCCGAAATCAAGCTGCCGGAAGACAAAGACGTCATGTCCCAGGTCATGGATGGCAAGGCCGATCTGTCCTATTCGATGACATTTGAGGTCCTGCCGCAGGTCGAGGTCGCCGATTTTGCAACCCTAAAACTCGAGCGCGTCGTGGCCGATGTCGATGCGCCCGACGTTGAAGCCGCTCTTGCCCGATTGGTCGATGGCAATATCACCTTCACCGACGATCCCGCCCGCACCGCCGATGATGGAGACCGTGCCGTCATCGACTTTATCGGTCGCATCGACGGCGAAGCGTTCGAAGGCGGATCGGCGGAAGACGCTTCGATCGTGATCGGGCAAGGCCAATTTATTCCAGGGTTTGAAGAAGGTCTCAAAGGAGCCAAGGCTGGCGATCAGCGCACGGTTGAGGCGAAGTTTCCAGCTGAGTATCAAATGCCAACGCTGGCTGGCAAAACGGCGCTATTCGACGTCACCATCAAAGCCGTCGGCGTGCCACAGCGTCCCATCGTCGACGACGAATTCGCCAAGACGCTCGGCGCGACCGACATGGATAACCTGCGCTCGCTTGTTCGGGAGCAGCTCCAGCGCGAATTGGATCAGGCCACACGATTGAAATTAAAGCGCGAATTGCTCGATGAACTCGACCGGGCCCATACCTTTGAGTTGCCGTCGGGCCTAGTCAATCACGAGTTCGAGCAGATCTGGAACCAGCTTCAGGCCAGCTTGAAGCGCGAGAACAAGTCGCTTGCCGATGAAGGCAAGACCGAGGACGAAGCGCGCGCCGAGTACCGCAAGATCGCCGAACGCCGCGTCCGATTGGGCTTGCTTGTTGGCGAGATCGGAGACCGCAACAAAATCGAAGTCACACAAGATGAGTTGCGACGCGCCCTTATCGAACGGGCCCGTCAGTTCCCGGGCCAAGAGCGAATGGTCTACGAATACTTCGAAAAGACACCTGGCGCCGTCGCAGAACTACGCGCGCCGATCTTTGAGGAAAAGGTTGTGGACTATATGCTCGATCAAGCCTCTCCGGCCGAACGGAAAGTTAGCAAGGAAGAGTTGTTCAAACTCGCCGAAGAAGCCACACGTGTTTGAACGACGCGCCTGAACCACGAGCTTGAACGACGAGTTCGAAAGACGAGTTGGCCCGATGCCGATTTTTTGCAACGCGAACGTGTGCAGTCTGCGTCGGCACAACGCGTTTTAGAGTCATTGCGGCGCGACCCGTTTCGGCGCAATCCGCGTTTAAAACGTAGTCGGGCTCTACCGCCGACCGACAGATGTCGCCAATGCACGGCACCAGGCTGGGCGAATGGTATCATAGAAGCTTATTCCCACGACACACGACCCCTGAGGGAGCACGTTATGCCTTACTGGCCGACAGTCATCGAGCAGACGAACCGCGGCGAGAAGCAGTTCGATCTTTTGTCGCGGATGCTGCAGGACCGCATCGTGTTCGTCGTGGGGCCTGTCAACGACGAGATGGCAAGCTCAGTTTGCCTTCAGCTGTTGTTCTTGGAGTCGCAAAACCCCAAGAAAGAAATCTCCATGTATATCAATTCGCCCGGCGGGGCCGTGACGTCGGGCATGGCGATCTACGACACCATGCAATTCATCAAGTCGCCGGTTGCGACACTTTGCATGGGGCAAGCTGCATCGATGGGGTCGCTGCTGCTTTGTGCAGGCCAAAAGGACATGCGCTTCTGCCTGCCCAACGCCCGTGTCATGGTCCATCAGCCGTCTGGCGGGTTCCAGGGTCAAGCTTCCGACATCCAGCGCCATGCCGAGGATATCGTGAAGATCAAGCGGCGGCTGAACGAGATTTACGTCAAGCATACCGGTCAACCTTACGACAAGATCGAGTACACGCTGGATCGCGACTACTTCATGTCGGCTGATCAAGCACAGGAATTTGGTATTGTTGACAAGGTGTTGAACTCGCGCGACGAAGTCGCTGACCTGCTCGATACGAAGAAGCCGTGACAAAAAATGGCGGAAAAGTTCCGCTTCCGTTCCGTTTTGTCACGTCAGTGTTGCATAAGGTTCATAGCCGCAGCCATGGCGCTCGCCCTCGAATTAAGTCATCCTTGATTCAGACCGCCGATGCGTGCTGTCTTTAGATGGTCTGGGCGGTAGGCTCGCGAAAGCGTGGTCGACGGAAACCTCGGTGTGGTCGTGGCCGCACCGATCTGGGATAGAATGATGGCTCCTCCACAGGAACGGAATACGCTGTACTGCTCCTTTTGCGGCAAGAGCCAGCACGAGGTACGCAAGCTCATCGCGGGACCAACCGTTTTCATTTGCGATGAATGCGTCGAGCTGTGCATGGACATCATCCGCGAAGAAAACAAAAACACGCTTGTGAAGTCGCGTGACGGCGTCCCAACGCCGCAAGAGATCTGCACCGTCCTCGACAGTTATGTGATCGGGCAATATCACGCCAAGCGCGTGTTGTCGGTTGCGGTCCACAATCATTTCAAGCGCTTAAACCACGCCAGTAAGAACAACGACGTCGAACTTGCCAAATCAAACATTCTGCTCGTCGGCCCAACGGGGTGCGGCAAGACGCTGCTGGCCCAGACGCTGGCGCGCATCCTCGACGTGCCCTTTACGATGGCCGATGCGACGACGCTCACCGAGGCTGGCTATGTCGGCGAAGACGTCGAGAACATTATTTTGAAGCTGTTGCAGGCGGCCGATTATAACGTCGAGCGTGCGCAGCGCGGCATCGTCTACATTGACGAAGTCGACAAGATCAGTCGCAAGTCGGACAATCCGTCAATCACGCGCGACGTGTCGGGCGAGGGTGTCCAACAGGCGTTGTTGAAGATCATGGAAGGCACCGTTGCGAGCGTGCCACCGCAGGGCGGACGCAAGCATCCCCAGCAGGAATTCCTGCAAGTCGACACCACGAACATTCTGTTTATTTGCGGCGGGGCGTTCGCTGGTCTCGAAAAGATCATCGCGCGGCGCGGTAAGGGGACATCGATCGGCTTTAGCGCCAAGGTCACTGGGCCCGACGAGCGTCGCACGGGTGAAATCCTACGGAATGTTGAGCCGGAAGATCTACTGAAGTTCGGCCTGATCCCCGAGTTTATCGGACGGCTCCCGGTCATCGCGACGCTCGAAGACCTCGATGAACCAGCCCTCGTCCAAATTCTGACCGAGCCAAAGAACGCGCTCGTCAAGCAGTATCAACGCCTGTTTGAGATGGAAGACGTCAAGCTGACGCTGACGCTGGACGCGCTGAAAGCGATTGCCCGGCGCGCGATTGAACGTAAGACCGGTGCTCGCGGGTTGCGGTCGATCATGGAACAGATCCTGCTCGATTTGATGTTTGAACTGCCCGCACTCAAAGGCGTCGA
Source organism: Hyphomicrobiales bacterium (assembly GCA_038329675.1). GTDB lineage: Bacteria > Pseudomonadota > Alphaproteobacteria > Rhizobiales > Hyphomicrobiaceae > JANXVY01. The sequence continues at coordinate 14,503 of JBBQNE010000046.1, forward strand.
GGAGGTCGTAATCGGCCCCGAAGTCGTCGATGGCGTGGCCAAGCCACTCCGCATCTACTCCGATCGCGCCGAAGAAAAGGGTTCAACGGCATCTTGAGCGGTAGATCGGACGGCGGCGTCCGCTCGGCAACTGGTGCGTTGAGCACTGGCTGGGCGGCGCATCGGTCCAACGGACAATGTCGGCCACGCAGGTAGATCGATCTGGTCGCAATTCGAACGTTAGCGAGACAGAGCGACGCTTCGCAGTCGGCAATCACGATCAGGTAACTTCTGCGCGTTCACATCCAGATACCTGTCTCGACGTTGAAGCTGTTGTGACGTAGGTCGGCCCGTTGTGGACGAAAGTTCAGGACCAGCGGACTTGAAGCGCCACGTCGCAGGGCCATCTTGTATCTTCCAGCGCGGCGGGAACGTCGCGAAGGGCCGTAGTTATCGGCGGTCAGTGCCGAAGTTTTAGGCGCCGTCGCGAATTACTGACACGTGAGCCATGATCGTGGACAGTTGTCGCCGCTAATGGGACAGGTCCGCGAGGCATGATAGGCTCGTTTCCACAAGGTCGAGCCATTCGGGTTCGGCATTCAAAGATAGGTATCGCATCATGAGCGAGAGCCAACCGTCGGGCGACAAAGCAGTGGGCGACAAGGTATCAGGCGATAAGCCCGCCGGTGACAAGGTCATCGGCAAGGAGCTGTTCCCGGTTCTTCCACTCCGCGACATTGTGGTGTTTCCCCACATGATCGTGCCGCTGTTCGTTGGGCGCGAAAAGTCGATTGCTGCCCTGGAAGAAGTGATGCGCGCCGACAAACACATTCTTTTGGCCGCCCAGAAGAATGCTGGCGATGACGATCCCGCGACAGATGCGATTTTTGAAGTGGGTACGCTTGCCTCTGTGCTCCAGCTGCTCAAGCTGCCCGATGGCACGGTCAAGGTATTGGTCGAAGGCAACACGCGCGCGAAAATCAAACGCTACACCGCGAACGCCGACTACATCGAAGCCGAGGTTGAGCGGCTGACGGAAGAGGTCGGGACGGAAGAAGAGATCGAGGCGTTGTCGCGCTCTGCGATCTCGCAGTTTGAGAGCTACGTTAAGCTCAATAAAAAGATCAGCCCCGAAGTGTTGGGTACGATCAGCCAAACCGAAGACCCATCAAAACTCGCCGATACGATCGCGTCGAACTTGGCCGTCAAGATTTCCGAAAAGCAGGAAGTGCTCGAAATCACGTCGATTTCAGCACGCCTGGAGCGCGTGTTTGCGCTAATGGAAAGCGAAATCTCAGTTCTTCAGGTCGAAAAGAAAATCCGCAGCCGCGTGAAGCGGCAAATGGAAAAGACGCAGCGCGAGTACTATCTCAACGAGCAGATGAAGGCGATCCAGAAGGAGCTCGGCGATAACGACGAGCGCGAGGAGGTCGTCGAGTTCGAAGAGAAGATCGAGAACACGAAGCTATCAAAGGAAGCCCGTGACAAGGCTCTAGCCGAGCTGAAGAAGCTTAAGCAGATGAGCCCAATGTAAGCTGAAGCGACCGTGGTACGCAATTACCTGGATTGGCTATTGTCGATCCCGTGGGGCGTCAAGGGCAAGGTCAAGAAAGACCTCGACGAGGCGCAAGCGACCCTCGATCTCGAGCATTATGGGCTTGAGAAGGTCAAAGAACGCATTCTGGAATATCTCGCTGTCCAGGCGCGGACAAATCGCCTGAAGGGGCCAATCCTGTGCCTCGTGGGCCCGCCCGGCGTCGGCAAGACCTCGCTTGGCAAATCAATCGCCAACGCGACCGGCCGTGAGTTCGTGCGCATGAGCCTCGGTGGCGTGCGCGACGAGGCCGAAATCCGCGGTCACCGTCGCACCTACATCGGCTCGATGCCAGGCAAGATCATCCAGGCGATGAAAAAGTCGAAGCGGAACAATCCGTTGTTTCTACTCGATGAAATTGACAAGATGGGCCAGGACTTCCGTGGCGATCCAGCTGCCGCCCTGCTTGAGGTCCTCGACCCTGAGCAGAACTCATCGTTCAACGATCACTACCTCGAGGTCGACTACGACTTGTCGAACGTGATGTTTGTGACGACGGCGAACACGCTCAACATCCCCCCGGCGTTGCTTGATCGCATGGAGATTATCCGAATTGCTGGCTACACGGAGAACGAGAAGCTCGAAATTGCAAAACGCCACCTGTTGAAAGAGCTCCAAACCGCCCATGGTTTGGAGGACGGTGAGTGGCAGGTTGACGATTCCGCGATTCTTGAGGTCATCCGCCGTTATACGCGCGAGGCCGGCGTTCGCTCGCTTGAGCGCGAGATGGCCAAACTTGCCCGAAAGTCGGTCAAGGAAATTCTGACCTCGTCCAAAAAGACGGTGCACATCAATTCGACGAACGCCGAGAGCTATCTGGGTGTTCCGAAGTACCGTTATGGCGAGGTCGAGGCCATGGACCAAGTCGGCGTCGTGACGGGGCTTGCTTGGACGGAAGTCGGTGGCGAATTGCTGACGATCGAAGGCGTCAAAATGCCCGGCAAGGGTAAGATGACGGTCACTGGAAACTTGCGCGATGTGATGAAGGAATCGATCCAGGCTGCGAACGCTTACATCCGCTCGCGTTCTGTCGATTTCGGCATTGCTCCGTCGGCCTTCGAAAAGAAGGACATCCACGTCCATGTCCCCGAGGGGGCGACACCTAAAGATGGGCCGTCTGCTGGTATCGCCATGACGACGGCGATCATCTCAGTTCTGACCGGCATTCCGGTTCGCCGTGATGTCGCGATGACAGGTGAGATCACATTGCGCGGCCGTGTGCTGCCGATTGGTGGGCTCAAAGAAAAGCTGCTTGCAGCCCTCCGCGGCGGGATCAAGACGGTGATCATTCCTGAAGAGAACGCCAAGGATCTGGCCGACATCCCCGACGAGGTGAAAGCCAAAATCGAGATCGTGCCAGTGGCTCGTTTCGATGACGTTTTGAAAATCGCGCTGACGCGACAGCCTGAGCCGATGACGTGGGAGCAGGCGGCTGCGGCTGCAGCGGCGCAACTTGCTAGTGAGCCTGAGCCGTCAGGCCGCGCGCTGGCCCACAGACGCTGCCGGTGTTGGATCGCATACGGCGATCGGGTAAGATTGCCGGTGGACTTCCGACGTAAGCCCCCGTGACACACGTCGCGGGGGTTTTTCTTTCACAGCACCATATGTTGTTGGTTGTTGCGTGCTGAGCGCCTCTGAATGGAAAAAAACCGTCTGTAGACGTTGCCGATCGCTTGAATTCCCCGTGTTTTCGGGCACTTTAGCGTGTTTTCCGCTTGACGGAGCCGTCCGAACGGCATTTTCTCCGCCGCACCGTTGCTGATGCAGCGATGTCGAGTGGCGAACGCTATATCTTGAGTGTGCGTGTGCGGTTCGCCCATTATTATCATGCCGTCGGAAGGAAGAACTCACATGAGCAAGAAAGATCTGGTCGACGCTGTCGCCACCCATGCCGAGATTACAAAAGAAAAAGCTGGGAACGCCGTCGATGCAGTCCTCGACTACATTAAGAAGTCGATGAAGAAGGGTGATGAAGTGCGCATCCCTGACTTCGGCACGTTCAAGGTGACGAAGCGCAAGGCACGTGAGGGCCGCAATCCTTCAACCGGCGCAACGATCAAGATTCCCGCCGCCAAAGTCCCAAAGTTCAGCCCGTCAAAGGGCCTCAAGGACCTGTTGAACTGACCCGATTAGCGGTTCAGGCAGCCGCGCATCAAAGCAACGCATACGCGAAACGGCGCCCCATCAGAGCGCCGTTTTTGTTTGTGCTGTGCGCACATGCCAGGGGCGAGCTGCAAGCGTCCACGTTTGCCGGGCGATTCCACACATCGTTCGAAAACAATTTGCACTTCAAACGATCGTTTGATCAAATCTGAATGTATATTCAGAAAACTTAGAAACGAGAAATATTGAATTGCGGCGTGATTAGGTCGTGAAACAATAAATTTTAATAATTCGGGTTCTGGAAACCAAATCGATCATGCGCGCGTTAGAGATGCGTGATGTTGAATGGTCGAATGAGCATCCAGCATCTGAAGTTGTAAAAATGCAAGAGAATGGAGAAGTCATGAAGCTTATTGCGGTTCTCGCAACGGCCACGGCTCTATTTTTGGGCGCAACCGGAGCCAATGCAAAGATGAATGATATTGTTGATACCGCGGTTGCCGCGGGCAAGTTCAATACGCTGGTCGCAGCCGTCAAGGCAGCTGGTCTCGTTGACACGCTGAAGGGCGCAGGCCCGTTCACCGTGTTTGCCCCGACCGATGAGGCGTTCGCAAAGCTACCGAAGGGTACGGTCGAAGATCTGCTGAAGCCTGAAAACAAGGCGAAGCTGGCAGCGATCCTCACGTATCACGTCGTGCCATCGAAGGTGATGGCCGCAGATATCGCGGGCAAGAAGATGCAAGTCAAAACCGTTCAAGGCTCAGAACTCGCGGTTGATGCCACGTCAGGCGTCAAGATCAATAATGCATCGGTCGTTACACCCGACGTGGCCACGTCAAATGGCGTGATCCACATCATCGACACGGTGTTGATGCCGAAGTGAGATCCCATACGCGAGCAGACGCGAGTTGGCTGGATGATCGTCACGTGAGCTAGATTAGCAACCGTTTGTTCGTATACAGTTGCGGCGCTCCCTAACGGGGGCGCCGTTTCGTATTTGAGCGGCCGGATGATGCCGCATTGGCGCCTGATCGCATCGAGATAACCGGCGGTCCGTTCAATCTGCCCAGGTCGAACCCTCAAGATAAGCATGGGCCTCTTCGGCGCGCTCAAAGATGTGTGGGCGCAAGCCACGCTTCGATAGGGCCTCTTTCATTTTCATGCGCATGAACGCGCTCGTCGTGTAGCGAGCGGTTGACGCGTAGTGGTGTTCGGCCATGTAGGCGATCATGTCGGCGTATTCATCGTAGAGATTATCGGCGATGCGGCAGCCGTCATGGTTCACAACCGAGTTTACGCGGCGGCCTGCCTTCTTGCTGGCAGCGATCAGAATTCGCTTGAGCGCGTCGACGTCGGCTTTTTTGCGGATATTATAGCCTTCAAGGTTCAAGAATAAAATGTTGCGTCCAGCATCGTAGCTGATCCGCTCTTCAAGCTTGATGTTCATCAAATCAGACACGAGGTCCATGGGCTCATCGCGGAAGATACGCGGGTCCATGGTCACGGGTTGATTGATGATCGGCTCGAAGTCCATGTGCGGGAGAATGTGCGCGTCGATATCGATACCGGGCGCCACTTCGATTAATTCGAGACCGGCGGCCGTCAATTGGAACACGCAGCGCTCGGTCACGTAGAGCACGGGTTGCTTTTTCTTCGCAGCGAACGTGCCTGAAAACGTGATCTGCTCGACGGCTTTGACGAACTTGCGCGCTTTGCCCTCTTTCAAGATGCGGACCTTGCCATCCTCGATGGCTATGTCGAGACCACCGGCTGTGAAGGTGCCAGCAAACACGACCGCGCTCGAATTCTGTGAAATGTCGATGAAGCCGCCACAGCCATTGAGTCGGCCACCGAACTTCGACGTGTTAACGTTGCCGTGCCGGTCGCATTCGGCCATGCCGAGGCACGTCAGATCGAGGCCGCCGCCGTGGTAGAAATCAAACATCTGGTTCTGGTCGATGATCGAATGGGAGTTTGCAGCCGAGCCGAAGCTTGATCCCCCCGCTAGGACGCCACCGACGGCGCCAGCTTCGGTGGTCATCGTGATGTAGGGCGTGACTTTTTCTTCGTTGGCAACGGCTGCAACGCCATCGGGTGCGCCGACGCCAAGATTGATCACGCCGTTGACGGGGAGTTCAAAGGCGGCGCGGCGGGCGACGATCTTGCGCTCATCGAGAACCATCTTCGCCATACCTTCGGCAGGAACGCGGATTTCGCCCGAAAGCGCCGGGTCATACATCACACCGTAGTTCATGCGGTGGAGTTCGGGCGTTTCGGCAACGACGACGCAATCGACGAGGATGCCGGGAACGTGGACGTCTTTTGGCTTGATGGAGCCCTGTTCGACGATCCGCTCGACCTGCGCGATGACCACGCCTCCGTTGTTATGGGCAGCCATCGCTTGAGCCATCACGTCGAGTGTGAGGGCCTCTTTTTCCATCGACAGATTGCCGAAGGGGTCGGCGCTGGTCGCGCGAATGAGGGCGACGTCGATTGGAGTTGCTTTGTAAAACAGCCACTCTTCGCCATCGACTTCGACGAGCTTGACGATGTCGACGGTCGTCACGTCGTTGACCTTGCCGCCACCGAGGCGCGGGTCGACGTAGGTATGGAGCCCCACTTTGGAGAACAGCCCAGGGCTGCCGGACGCGCAGCTGCGATAGAGTTTCGAGATAATGCCCTGCGGCAGGTTGTAGCCCTGGATGCGCTTTTCTTGAGCCGCAGATGCAACTTTGGGCATCCGGCCGAAGTTCGCCGCGATCACGCATTTGAGCAGGCCGTCGTGGTGGAGGCGCCCGGTGCCGAGGCCTTTGCTGTCGCCAGCGCCAGCACACATCACAAGGGTGAGATCGCGGGGGGACTGGCTTGCCACGAACCGGCGCTCAAGGGCTGCGTGGAGAGCCTCTGGGATGCAGCTCTGGACGAAACCTGTGGTGGCCACGACGTCGCCATCGCGAACCAAGGCCAAAGCTTCATCGGCCGAGATGACTTTGTTCTTAAGCACCGGTCACTCCTGTTGGGGTCGGCTGGAGGACTAACCCAGGCGGAACTATACGTCACGGACCGAATGGTGTGCGATGGGCTGCCCAAACGGGTGGGTTGCGACGGCGATAACGAAAAAAAGAACCGATTGGAGAGACGCCGTCAATAATTTGTGGGGCAGACTACGGCCTCAACAACGGTGTCTAGGGGACCATTGGTATGAGCATCCGGCGCGCGATGTGGAGCTTTGAAGGACGCATTTGTCGGCGCACTTATTGGCTGGCTAGCCTCGCATGGGTGGTCATCTACATCGCAATCATAGCGCCCCTGACCATCTGGGCGTCCAACGGC
>JBBQNE010000047.1:0-19425 GCA_038329675.1 Hyphomicrobiales bacterium
CAACGGGCGTCGCCTTCACGCGCAATCCATCGTCGGGCGCGAAGGAGTATTACGGGGAATTTCTCATTAACGCACAGGGCGAAGACGTCGTTGCTGGTATTCGCACGCCCCAAGTCCTGACGGAAGCCGCCCGCAAGGCGATGGGAGCAAAACGCGCGTCGCTTGAAGCGGCAATGCCAGGGGCGTTTGCGGAGCTGGCTGGCGTGTTCGACCAGCTTGAAGGCCACTATCGCGACATGCAGGATATAGAATTCACGATTGAGAACAATCGGTTATGGCTACTGCAAACACGATCTGGAAAACGAACCGTCCAAGCGGCGCTTAAGATCGCGGTCGAAATGGTGGGGGAGGGCTTGATCAGCGAGCGCGAAGCGCTGTTGCGGATCGATCCTGATCAGCTCGATCAGTTGCTGCATCCAACGCTCGATCCGGACGCTGCGCGCGACGTGTTAGCTACGGGATTGCCCGCTTCACCGGGCGCGGTCTCTGGCGAAGTAGCGTTTACGCCAGACGCGGCAGAAGCCGGCAAGGCGAAAGGTCGTGCCGTGATCTTGGTGCGGTCAGAAACGAGCCCAGAGGACATTCGGGGAATGCATGCCGCGGTTGGTATTTTGACCGCGCGCGGCGGCATGACGAGCCACGCTGCCGTCGTCGCCCGCGGGATGGGGAGGCCGTGCGTCGTTGGAGCGGGCACGCTGAAGATCAATGCCGCTGGCGGCTTCATGACGATTGGCGCAACCAACATCCGCGAAGGTGACATCATCACCATCGATGGCGCCTCGGGTCAGGTGATGCTTGGCGCGGTGCCAATGCGGCAACCCGAATTGGCTGAAGATTTCCACGCCATAATGGCGATGGCTGATTCCCAGCGCCGCCTCCAAATCCGCGCGAATGCGGACACGGCCGCAGATGCAGCGGCGGCGATGTCGTTTGGAGCCGATGGCATTGGTCTGTGTCGGACCGAACATATGTTTTTTGATACCGACAAAATACTCGCGATGCGCGAGATGATTTGCGCGGATGCAGAGATTGGTCGGCGGGCAGCGCTGGCTAGAATCTTGCCTATGCAGCGAGCGGATTTCACGGCGCTGTTTGAAACGATGGCTGGAAAGCCCGTGACGATCCGGCTGCTCGATCCGCCATTGCACGAGTTTTTGCCATCGGGGGACACAGAGGTCACCGCCGTTGCTAATGCCTTGGGTATTTCGGTTGAGCGATTACGTGCTCGAATTGCAGACTTGCACGAAGTGAACCCGATGCTCGGGTTTCGCGGCTGTCGTCTGGCGATCCGTTATCCCGAGATTGCCGAAATGCAGACGCGGGCTATCTTAGAAGCAGCCGTAGCGTCGGCGGCATCTACGGGCAAACCGGTGATGCCCGAAATCATGGTCCCGCTCGTCGCATACCGGGCAGAATTCGACGTGATGCGGGCGGTCATCGATAAGACGGCCGAGGCGGTGGCGGCGGAAACGGGCATCGTGATCAAATACGAGGTGGGCACGATGATTGAGTTGCCGAGGGCCTGCTTGGTGGCTGGAGACATCGCACGCGGCGCCAGCGGGGCTGGCTTCTTTTCATTTGGCACCAACGATTTGACGCAAACCTGTCTTGGCCTTTCGCGAGATGATGTGCGGCCAATCCTTTTAGCTTACGATGAACAGGGCATCCTGCCGCGCGACCCGTTCCAATCGATCGATGTCGCGGGCGTTGGCGAGCTGGTCGAGATCGGCGTTCAGCGCGGGCGGGCTGCTAAACCCGGCCTGAAGATCGGCATTTGTGGTGAACACGGCGGAGATCCAGCCTCCGTTGAGTTTTGCCATCTGCAGGGCCTCGACTACGTGTCGTGCTCGCCATACCGCATCCCCGTCGCCCGTTTGGCAGCCGCCCAAGCTGCGATACGGGCTGGCAGCGCCAAACCAGTGTCCGAAGCGTAATTCGATGGCGTGAGGTGGCGATCACATGACCAATTTGGACGTGCGACGTCGTTGCAAAGTCACGCCGACTGTGCGATGCCGATTGGGCCTGGGCGGGACACCGTACCGGGCATTTATTGTTGCTGGCCCGCGATCGGGGCGGTGGAACGAATTCGGCCATGGGAGTTTGCGGGCTTGCTGCCGCACACTCTCGCACTGGCCAGCTTGAACTGGAGGTTTCCGCATGGCTCGCGTCACGGTTGAAGATTGCGTCGATAAAGTCCCAAATCGGTTCGAGCTCGTTTTGCTCGCCGCGCATCGGGCTCGCGCAATCGCCAACGGAAGCGCGATTACCGTGGAACCCGACAACGATAAAAACCCGGTGATTGCGCTGCGCGAGATCGCTGACCAGTCGGTTAAAGTTGACGACGTGCGCGAAGGGCTCATCCATTCCATTCAAAAGAATGTAGAGGTTGACGAGCCCGAAGCTGCCGCCGCTCCGATCTTGTCGCCAGACCGTCGCCTGCCAATGCTCGGGCGAGACGAGATGGGCCGCGATGGCGTTATCGATACGATGACCGAAGAGCAGCTGTTGCGCGGCCTCGAAACATCGACCCCATCGGACACGTCCGCATCGAACGGACGGGGCGAGCGAGAGGGTCGGGAGGGCCGTGATCCGCGTGATCGCGGCCGGTGAGGTATTTCACATTACGGGCTGACGTTCCGGCGTGACGATGCGGGTTTGCGTCGCAAATAGAACTTTCGCGGCCGTTCGATTGCAAACTGGTCCTGAGAAAGGGTCCCGGGGATAATGATCCGCCAGTATGAGCTCACTGAGCGCGTTCTGAGCTACGATCCAAAGGCTGACGAGGCATTGCTTAATCGCGCCTACGTCTACGCCATGCAAAAACACGGTGACCAGAAGCGTCGTAGCGGTGACTTGTACTTTTCGCACCCACTTGAAGTTGCAGCGATCCTGACGGGCCTGAAGCTCGACGACGCAACCATTGCGACTGCACTACTTCATGACGTGATCGAGGACACTGACGGAACTCGGGTCGAGATTGACCAGATGTTCGGGCCCAAAATTGCAGAACTCGTCGACGGGCTAACGAAAATCAAACGGCTCGATCTCGCGTCTAAACGCGCCGAACAGGCTGAAAACTTCCACAAGCTTCTGCTCGCTATTTCAAGCGATGTGAGAGTGCTTTTGGTGAAGCTGGCCGACCGGCTACACAATATGCGGACACTCGAACACAACAGCCCAGAGAGCCGCGAGCGAAACAGTCAAGAAACCCTCGACATCTATGCCCCGCTAGCTGGCCGCATCGGCATGCACGAAATGCGAGAGGAGCTCGAGGGCCTCGCATTTCGCTGGATCAACCCGAAAGGCTACAAGGCCGTCAACGAAAAACTTGCCGAATTGCGCCGGACGACGGCGGGTCTGACCGATGAAACGATCGAAGCTTTAGGAGACAAACTGCGCAAGTCGGGCATTGAGGCCGAAGTTTCTGGTCGAGAAAAAAAGCCCTACGCCATCTGGGACAAGATGGTGCAGAAGAAAACCTCAATTGAAAAACTGTCGGACGTCTATGCGTTTCGGATCAAGGTGCAGTCGGTTGAAGATTGCTACCGTGCGCTCGGCCTCGTGCACACAATGTGGAAGGCGATACCGGGCCGATTTAAAGATTACATTTCGTGTCCGAAACAAAATAACTACCAGTCCCTTCATACGACCGTCATTGGGCCACGCAACCAGCGGGTCGAACTGCAAATCCGGACGCACCGGATGCATGAGATTGCTGAATACGGCATCGCAGCCCACGCGATTTACAAGGACACGCGCCGAACGGGACATGGAAACGGGGCATATGGTGGGGGCAATGGTGCGCAGGCTGTCACGAACGATGGTGGCGATGATAGCGCCATCCGGCCATACATTTGGCTGCGCAAAATGGTCGAAAGCCTGACGGATGGGACCAATCCCGAAGAAACGCTTGAGCAGACAAAACTCGAGTTGTTTCGGGATCAGGTCTTCTGCTTTACGCCAAAGGGCGGGCTCATTGCATTGCCGCGCGATGCAACGCCGCTTGATTTCGCTTATGCGGTTCATTCTGACGTCGGCAATATCGCCAGTGGCGCGATTGTGAATGGTCGCCAAGTTCCCATTGAGACGAAGTTGCGTAATGGCGACGAAGTTGAGGTGCTGACGACGAAGGGCCATGTCCATCCTGAGGCCTGGGAGGCGTTCGCTGCGACTGGACGGGCCCAGTTGGCGATCCGTCGGCAAGCTCGCGAAGCGCAACGTCGTCGGCAAGTCGAGTTGGGTCGGCGATTGCTTGGCGCGCAATTCCACCGCGCTGGCGCCGAGCCACCTGAAGATTTGCACAAGCTCGTGATGCGTTTCAACCAACGCTCGCCGGAAGACGTTCTGGCCAAAATCGCTCGAAATGAAATTTCTATCGACGATGCGGTTGCTGCACTCGATATCAACGGGCGGGTGGGCGAAGCGAACGCTGGAACCGCACGGTCCCGGCGCACAGATCGCCCGGAAGAAGGCGATGGCTGGCTGAGACTTTCAAGCGCGAGCAATTTGAAATTCCGTACAACTGAAGCCCGCTTTGAGCCCGGTGCGGACGTGGAGAGGCAGGACGTTGCTGCAGATGACGACGCAGCGAGAGAGGAGGCGCCGTTCCTGGGGCTGCCTGAAACCGGCATACCCATCCGCGGCTTGAAAGATGATGTCCCGGTTGCCTTTGAGCCGGGCGGCGCGGTGCCAGGCGACCGCGTGATCGGCGTTTTGACGGCCGATGGCATTATTGTGTTCCAAATCCACTCGCTGCGATTGAAAGCCTACGAGCATGAGCGGTGGATCGATGTGACGTGGGACGTCGATCAACGCAAGCTGGAGCGGTTCCCGGCAACCGTTGATGTGGTTGCGCCGAACCAGCCGGGTATTTTGGCGCAGATTGCCCAGATCATCGGTCAAGCGGGCGGCAATATCGATAAACTCCACATGATCGATCGCGCGTCGGACTTTACGACGATGCGCATTCTGCTGGGGGTGTACGATCTGGCCCACCTCACCCACATCATCTCTGGTCTGCGCTTCAATACGGTGGTGTCCGGCGTGGACCGCGTATTTGAGTAGGCGAGTTTTTTGAAGCTCCGCGGTTTGCAATCGCCAGACTTGCTGATGCTCAATCGACACGCAACCGTTGCACGAAAGCCTGAAATTGCGGCGAACTGTCCCTTGTCCGTGTGGCAGCGCGGGCCCACTTGTGCTAGTGTGGTCGCTGATTTGCGCCAGGATTGCTTGTGGCTTCAGTGGTTTGGCGCAAGGGCCAGGGGGGCTCTGTCGGAATGCTGTTTAAAGCGCGCGAAAAACCGACGTTTCTGCGAAAGGTACGGTTGTGGCTCTGGCCACGGCGTAGCTTCGATAGGAGCGCGCGCTATGTCTGGAAACGCCTGTTTAGGCTGAAGGCGTCTCCGCACAAAATCGCGGTTGGATGCTCTGCTGGGGTGTTTGCTTCGATTACGCCGTTGATTGGCGTGCAGATGCTGATGGCTGGGATTATTGCCATCATCTTGCGCGGCAGCCTACCGGCGGCAATGCTTGCGACGTTTGTTGGTAATCCGATTAGCTGGCCGTTTATTTGGGGCGCGACGTACGCCGTTGGCGCTTCACTGGTCGGCAGCCCAGGTGCGGCTGAGGCTGCGGCGCTGTCGGGGGAAGTCGATCGTGTCTGGCCGATCGTTTATACGATGCTGATCGGCTCTATCCCGGTGGGATTGTTGGCGGCGGCCGTATCCTACGGGCTGACAACACGGGCCATCGAAGCTTTGCGAGGGGAGCCGCGTTCCGTTGTATCGGGAGCGGATGCCGGTCGGATTGCGCGAGACGTTTGGGATAGAACTTTGCAGAAAGCCTCAGACATTAAGCGGAGATGGGCTGATCCCTCGTGGCGGCTGTGGTGACGACGATGGCTGGACAGGTCACACCGCATAAGCTTCGACTTGGCGTCAACATCGACCACGTGGCGACGGTGCGAAATGCCCGAGGTGGGCGTCACCCCGATCCGGTTCGAGCTGCGTTGAGCGCCATTGCCGCGGGTGCGGATGGGATCACCGCCCACCTTCGGGAAGATCGTCGGCACATTCGCGATGAGGACATCGCGGCGATCAAGTCGGCCATCAATCGGCCCCTCAACTTCGAGATGGCCGCTTTCGACGAGATGATTGAGATCGCGCTCCGGACGCACCCTCACGCATGCTGCCTCGTCCCGGAGCGGCGAGAGGAACGCACGACCGAAGGCGGCCTTGATGTGGCAGGCGACAACCCGGCTCTCGACCGGAACATTGGACGGTTGAAGAACGAAGGCATTCGCGTGTCATTGTTCGTTGAGCCAACCAGGGCCGCGCTTGAGGCCTGTGCGCGCCGCGGTGCCGATATCGTCGAACTCCATACCGGTCGGTATTGTGAGTTAGCATTGGAACACGGCGGAGTTCACCATGGGGCGGTGATGCTGGAAATCCAGCGGATCAAGGACGCCGCCGTGCTCGCACAGTCGCTTGGTCTCGAAGTGCATGCTGGACACGGGTTGACGTATCAGACGGTGCCGCCGATCGCGGCCATGCCTGAGATCGTCGAATTAAACATCGGGCATTTTCTTATCGGTGAGGCGATATTTTTAGGCCTCGATGGTGCCATCCGTCACATGCGTGCGGTGATGGACGGTGTCCGGTCGGTAGAAAGCTAGCAACACCGCACGGTTCAATCCGCTTGATTTCAGCGCCGCTTACATGAAATGGGCCACCAGGATTAGCAGGCGGCCCATTTTACATTGTCTTTCAGCGTAGGCTTGACCCGGCGATTACTGCCGCGATCCAGCTTGAAGAGCCGCGATCCGATCTTCTAGCGGCGGATGGGTCGAAAACAGCTGCATTACGCCAGGTGATGGACCAATCCCCATCGCCGCCATGTTTTGCGGTAGGGCACCGGTTTGCATCTGCTGGAGACGTGCAAGCGCTGAAATCATCGCCTGCGGTTGACCCATCAAAGCGGCAGCCCCCGCGTCTGCGCGGAACTCGCGTTGACGCGAGAACCAGGCGACGATCATGGACGCGAGAACGCCAAACAAAAGTTGGAACAGGATCGAGACGCCAAATGAAACCATGCCATCGCCACTGCCCTCCTTGTTGACGGCCTTATCGGCAAAGTAGCCGATGATGCGCGCAAAGAAGTAGACGAACGTGTTGACGACGCCTTGGACGAGCGCGAGCGTGACCATGTCGCCGTTCTGGATGTGGGCGACCTCGTGGGCAAGAACGGCCTCGATCTCGTCGTGGTTCATTGTCTCAAGCAAGCCGCTCGACACGGCAACGAGCGACGAGTTTTTGAAGGCGCCGGTCGCGAACGCGTTCGGCTCGCCTTCGTAAATGGCAACTTCGGGCATCTTGATGCCGGCACGGTCAGCCAGACGCGCGACGGTGTCGAGCAACCACTTCTCGTCCTGATTGCTAGGGTTGGTGATGACCTGCGCGCCCGTCGACCATTTGGCCATTGGCTTTGAGATCAAGAGAGAGATGATCGAGCCCGTAAAGCCGACAACGGCTGACAGGGCGAGGAGCGTGCCAAGGTTCAGACCTTCGGGCCCGGAGATCCGGCCGAGACCCAACAGTTGCACAACCACTGCAATGACGATGAGAACGGCGATATTGGTCGCTAGAAAAATCGCGATGCGCTTCATGGCGTGGGACACTCCTATTCGTTCAACCGGGCGATCAGCCCGTCGGTTTGGACAAACATAATAGATGAGAGTGGCGTTTTGTAGGGGGTATTTCAACAAGGTTGACTTGACGTTTCTCTGCCTGCGGCGTGCCCGAAATTCTGCCCCTGCCCGGCAGATCGAGACGTGTTGTTCCGAACTAAGTAATTGAAAAATTACACCTAATAAAAACTTATGGCGGTCCCTGCGGGAATCGAACCCGCCTTTGCAACGTGAGAGGCTGCCGTCCTAACCGATAGACGAAGGGACCGTGGTTTGGCTTGCCCGCTGCACGTCTTCAAGGGCTACCACCGGCGTTCAGCTGCTTCAACGGTTTTTGGCGTGATTGGTCCCCTGCGAGCCGACGGGCTGCCACGTCCTGGTTGACCGATAACGATTGATTAACGGCGAATCGCTTTTCCTCCGCGGTGGGTGTTGGACACAAAAAAACACGCCTCAACCAGCTTTGCGTTGGTGATTTGGCTGTCTGACCAACGAGCGTTCCCGCGTTTTATTTCAACAACGGAGAAACTCCCATGCGCGCAAAACTTGCGGGTACGGCTTCTGCACTTCTTATCATCGGTGCTGGAAGTGCAGCCGCCCAGACCGCCACCCAAGACATTAACATTTCTGCAACCGTGGCCCGAGCCTGCACGATCAATAACGTGGCCACGGGTACGCCCAATGGGAGCGCGACCATCCCGGTCTCGGCCGCTGGCGCGGTCACAACCACAGCCATCACGCCAACTGGCTCGCCGTTTGCCAACGTCGCCTGTAACGCGGCCTCCAACCTGCAACTTACCTCGCAATCTGGCGGCGTCGTCAACCCGACCGCACCGGGCCCGGGCTTCTCAAACATCATCAATTACTCGGCGACTGCGACCTGGAATGGGTCGACGGCGACCGTCAATACGGCAACCGCACCAGCGGCTGCGGGGCCAGAGGCTGGAGCCGCTGTCGCGGTACCGACCGCAGGTGCGGGAAACCTCACCGTGTCGATTACGCCTCAAGCCAACGCTCAGCCGCTCGTCACGGGCGGTTACGCAGACACGTTACGCGTCACGCTCACACCTCAGTGACGCTGCCACTTTTATGATGACCGGTCGGCGCGTGGAGACGATCCCGCACGCCGCCGGTTGCTCAACTTGGAACCGGCCGGGAGCTACCCATGACGTACCGCACACTCGCCAGATCGTGCTTTGTCGCCGTGATCGCGGTGGCGCTTGCGGTTGATTCAGCGATAGCGGTGACGGTGTCACCGATGCAAGTCGAGATGACCTCGTCGGGCAACCGCAGCCATACGACCGTGACCGTGATCAACGACGGCGGCGAGCCGATGCCGATCGAGGCCGTCGTCAAAAGCATGACGCTGGACGAAGCGGGAAAAGCTACAACGGCAGAGGCTGGCGAAGACTTCCTGATCATGCCGCCGCAAACGATCATACCGGCAGGCGCAACGCAGAACTTTCGCATTCAGTGGCTGGGCGAGCCGATGCTTGACCAGAGCCGCAGCTTCTATGTGTTTTTCAATCAAGTGCCGGTTCGGCCGACGGCAGGCAAGTCGGCTGTTCAAATCGTGATGAGCATCGGTGCGCTCGTCAATGTGGCCCCACCGCAGGGTACGCCATCGCTCAAGGTGGTCGACACGGGACTGTCGGCACCTGACAAGGCTGGCCGACGATATGCGACGGTTACCGTCTTAAATCCCGGAAATGTCCATGCGCTTTTCTCCCAAGCCAGCGTTCGCTTGGCTGGCGGCGTCAATCAAACCTTGCAGCCGGGGCTGCTGGCCGAGAAGCTTGGCAGTGGCCTCGTGCAACCTGGCAAGCGTCGCAAGTTTACGCTGCCGGTCGAGATACCGACTGGTGCCGCAGCGGTTCAGACGTCGGTTGAATTTACTCCAAAGCGACCCTGATTGGGTGACGGTTAAGTAGAGTTGGGTAACGGTTAAGTGGAGCGTCAAAGTCATGTGTTTGCATCCGATGTTGCGTTGGCCCCCAAAGCAAGAGGAGACGATGCCGAGCAATGGCAAGGACGGCTCAGACCGGCATAGGCGCATCTAAGCGCATAGCGTGGGGCGCTCGACTTGCCCCCGCCGTGGGGGCGGCTGCGATCATGCTGACGTTTGGCCTGGCGCTTGCGTGTCCAGCAGCAGCAACAGACGCGATCATTACCAGCAGTAAGCCACTGACTTTGGCTCGTGACCAGCCGCCGCTGTCGAAGCCCGTTTCAACGCAGCTCAACCAAACAGGTCGAACCCTGACGCTGCCGATGCCGCTCAAGGATGGCGAAAAACGTCTTGGAGATGTCAGCGTCCGGATCGGCGTCGACGACAGCATTGAGGTCGCCATCGCTGACCTCGTTGAACGGACACGGTCAACGCTCGATCAAACAACGCGCACACGTATCGAGGCGCTCAATCAAGCGGGCGCAGATCGACGAGAGGCGACACGCTACGCTCGGCTCGCGACGATCGCGGCAGCCGGTATGCCGATTACTTTTGATCCCGGGTTGCAGGAACTCCAGATCGCGCCAGCGGTCGATCAGCGCAAGACCGGCGACATCAGCATCGCGCCGCCATATGCGCCAACACTGAGCACGGCGGCGGCTCGCCCGGCCATTTGGTCTGGCTATGTAAATGTCACGGCCGGGGTCGATTACGACTGGGGCGCAAGCGCTGGTGAAGGAGCTAGGGGCCGAGAGTCGGGCGGGCGACTCGACCTCGAGTCGGTTGTTCGAGCCTACGACATCGTGTTTGAGAACCGCGCGCTGATTGATGGCGTCGTCGACACCTTCGTGTGTCCCGTTCAGGCCACGTGCAATTACGCCCACGAGTCGGGGTATAAGCGGGACAGTTCGCGCCTCGTCTATGACGTGCCCTCAAGCCATCTGCGCTTTCAAGCTGGGGATACGACCGCAATCGGCTTGCCGCTCCAACGCAGCACGGAAACGCTCGGATTATCGATTGAGAAATCGGCGCGCAAACTGGCACCTGGCGACGCACGCTATGCGTCGGCCCGCACATCGTTGCGGATTGAGCGGACATCCGACGTCGATGTCATTGTGAACGGCGTGAGCCTGCAGCGGCTCACGTTGCGGCCAGGCACTTACAACGTCCGCGATCTGCCGCTTGCGACGGGAGCCAACACGGTCGAACTCGCGATCACCGACGAGACAGGTGCCCGGCGTGTCCAAACCTTCACGACATTTGCTGGCGCAGACATGCTGGAGCCGGGCGCGTTCGAATGGGCGGCGTCGGCGGGGCTGCAGTCTTATCTGCGGGATAATCAACGCAGATACGAAGACAGCGATGGAGCGATCGCAACGGGTCTCGCCCGCTACGGTCTTTCAGATATCGCAACAGGCGAAGCGCATCTCCAGGGCGACCGCAATGGCGCCATGGGCGGCGTGGGGCTGATTACTGAGACGCCATGGGGCGTCTTTACGTTGGGTGGTGCAATATCGTTTGGCACGGTTTCCCAGGTTGGCCTGACTGGGGGTGTTGCAACCGCTGGCGACAGCCGCGCAGGGTTTGCGGCCGATGTCAGCTACGACCTTGTCAACTATCGCGGGTTCTTATCGTCGACGAGCGAGAGCTTCAGGCTGGCAGCAGAATACCGAAGCCCTGAGTTTTTTAGGCCCGGTCAGATCGCGAGCCTCGTCAGCGGTGTCTTTTATCCCGAGTATAATTACTGGCTCCGGCTATCGGCCAGCTACAGCCTCGCGCTCGACTGGTCGACGTCGGTCTCGCTATCGGGCCGATATCAATTCAGCGACGAAGAGGTCGCGAGGCTGACGCCATTCGCGCTCGCCGGGGACCGCTACGGCGCCGACATTTCCGTATCGCGACCGATTTCGCCGACGGTTACGGGAAGCCTGCTCGTCGGGTACTCAAACGAGAGCTTCCTGCGCTACGCTTTTGACGACGACCGGGACCGCGGTGGCGATTTTCGCGCCGCAGTTCGCTTCCATATCCGACCCGACGACCGGTCGACGATAACGGCAAGCTACGACAGCCTCGACGGGCTGGCTGGCGTGTCGGGATATCGCGCTGGCGGAGACGGCGTCGGCCGCTGGGATGCGACTGTCGACGTGCAGAATTTCGAAACGACGGAACGGACTGCGGCGAGCGGCTCGGTCAGTTATACGGGCAACCGGGCCGAGGTCCGCGTTTCGCACCATTCGGATCTGTCGGGACGTGAGACGGGACAATCGCAATCTCGCAACGGCGTCTCGTTTCAACAGCAGCGCAGCACGCTCCGTGTGGGCTCGGCGATTGCCTTTGCCGACGGGGTCGTCGCGGTCGGGCCGCCGGTGCGCGGCGAGGCGTTTGCAATCGTGCACCCCCACGAAAGCCTCGCCAGCAAAACGATTGCCGCTGGCGGATTTGAAACACCGCGAGCGTACGCCGATACCTATGGCCCGGGCCTCGTTGGCGATTTGCCAGCGTTCAGCCCGTCGACGATACCAGTCGACGTCGCGGACCTACCGATCGGCTACAGCCTCGGCGCGGCAGCTTTCGATCTGCGGGCCCCTTATAAATCGGGCTACGCACTTGAGGTCGGATCGGGGCGGTCTGTTTCGGTCTACGGCACGCTTTTGAACGGCGACGGGACGCCTGTTGAACTGGCGAGCGGATTTGTCATGTCAGCCGCTGGCGGGACAGAGCGGATTGCCGTTTTCACCAATGCGAAAGGGCGCTTCGGCGCGGAGGGTCTATCGCCCGGCCGTTGGCTGATCGAGGTCGAAGGCGACCAAGGACCGGCCCGCTACGCGATCGAAGTGCCAGACGGCGCGGATGGCCTGGTGCGGGCAGGAGAATTGCGTCCACTTGCGGGAGGCAAATCATGATCTCGATCTTTCGTCGGCTAAAAATGTTGCTAGCCGCTTGCATGATTTGCTTGTGTGCCAGCGATGCTGCGCTTGCCGTTTGCAATATCAACGGCGCGGGTATGACGATGGCGCCGGGAACGGCGAACGCTGGAACGTTTACGTTTCCGACGGCACCGGTTGCGCAACCGATTGCGGTGACGATTACCGGGAACTACACGACCGACGGAGGCGGGGGAACCTGCACGCTTGCGTTGTCGTTCCAACGGGCGAGCTTTCCGCCGGCAACCATGGCGATTGCGGGCGGCGGCGGGGCAACATTGCCGTATACGATTACGCAAGCGGCGGGCGGCGGGAACACGCTGCTGTTTGCCGGGGGCACGGTGTCACTGGCAAACGTCGTGCAATCGAGTTTTGCGTCGGCTGGTCCCAACCGAACCGCGGTCGCCTTTACCGTAAACTTGACGATCTGGGTGCGCATGCTGCCCGGCTCCCCACAGGCGGCGGGCGCTTATTTGGATACCTTGACGGCGTTTGTCTTTAACATTGCGAGTGGCCAGTCGGTGTTTTCGCGGGCGTTCACCGTGACAGGGACCGTTGCGAAGGTATGTACGATCGGCGGTCTTGCGCAGGGGCCAACCGACACTGCGACGATC
Source organism: Hyphomicrobiales bacterium (assembly GCA_038329675.1). Taxonomy (GTDB): domain Bacteria; phylum Pseudomonadota; class Alphaproteobacteria; order Rhizobiales; family Hyphomicrobiaceae; genus JANXVY01. Next base: position 13,168 of record JBBQNE010000047.1, read on the forward strand.
CCGGTGTCACCTGCGGGCAACGTCGGTACGGGTGTGATCAATCGGACGTACACCAACGTCGCGTGCAACACGCCCTCGAACGTGCAGATCAGTTCGCAGAATGGAGCGGTGCGGACAACGAGCGTACCGCCTACGGGCTTCACGAACCAGATCAACTATTCCTCGACGGCAACGTTTTCAGGCGCGACGGCTACGCTCAACACAGCGGCTAATCCGGCAGCGACGGGAACGGAGAGTGGGACCGCGATTTCAACTTCCGGTGGGACGCCTGCTGGGTCGCTTGGGGTTGCGATCACGCCGCAAGCCAATGCTCAGCGGTTGCTGTCGGGGACCTACAGCGACGTGATGACGATCACGATCACGCCGCAGTAGGTCGACGATGTATCGCCGCGCTGTCGAGGCCATCTCGCGCCGTCTGGAGCGGTTATTCAGCGGTGGCCTTTGGGCGATAGCGCGTAACGGGCCCAGTCTGGATAGGCCGCGTACGACCCGCCGGGATCGTAATTTTCGGCCCGGGCGCGATCGTATTCGCGGGCGTTGGCCGTTTGTCGGTCGTATCTTTGGGAGTCGCGATCGTGACGCTTGCGGGCGTGGTGGGCGCGCTGCTCGACTGTCCCGCCCTTTCGGGCATCGGCAGGTGTGACATGCAATGGCAATGAGCCGACCGTGACGGCAGCAACGACTGCGGTGGACACTAAGCGGGAGGGGATGGGGGAAACCATGTGTGAACCCGTTTGATCGAAGCGTTGAAACACCAGATCCTCCGGGAAACAACCAACCGCCAATACGATAAGGACGAGCGACCATGTCGGGGTGTGGCGCACCATCGGTGGCGTTGCGGCTCTTGTCGTTAGCGGTGGCGTCGCACAAGATTAGGCTGGTTAAGTGGCCATGGAAAGTATCCGACCCGAGCAGTTCTAGTGGCAATTGGGATGCGGATAAACCCGGTACGGGAATGCCCCGATCGCGACCCGGGCCGAGGCTCGATCCGCGATTGGGGATGGATTGATAGTTCAATGCTTGCCGTCAGAGCCCTGCGCTCGACTGCAAGTGGAACGCATGATTTACGGCAGAACGGCGATGTCGCTCACGGTGCCCTTCAGCCCAGCAAGTTTGCCAACCGTTTTGACCATGCCGGTTGCGAGGTCGACGGTGTGGAGGGCGCCGGCTGCGACGACGTAGCCGGTATTGCCACCCTTGCCATCCGAGGCGATATCGAGGGCGACCGCATCGGGCTTGACGCCAAGGCTGCCGATCGTGACGAGCACGCCATCGTTCGGCGGGGCCTGCTTCAACAAGTTACCGCTCGCCATGTCGATGTCATACATCGCCGTCTCTTTGGTGCCAGCGAAGCTGTTGGCGTAGGCGACCGCTGTTACCATCGGGGCCTTGCCCTTCATGGCGTCGGTTTCGGCATACTTGAGCGTGCCATCGACCACGGCTTTGCCGTCTTCGACGTTGACGCGCAAGTTCATGCCGGTCGACGTGACGATGCGCATCCGGTCAGCGACGGGATTAAAGTCGACGGCGATCTTGGCGCCATCGGGCAGTTTTTCAGATAGCGTTGATTTCTTTTCCCACTTGCCGGTTTTTGCATCGATCGTGACGATCGTGCCGTCGGGGGCAACGCCGTAGAGCTTGCCGTCCGATGGGCGAACATCGATGCCAACGAGCTTGGCGCCACCGTCGACTTTGACTTGGCCAGTGACGGCTTTTTTATCGATGTCGATCATGGTCAGCGTCGTGCCGTCTTGGAGGGCAACGATTGATGCTGCGAAGGCGGCGGTTGGGGCTAAAGCGGACAAGCCAATGGCGGTCGCGGCCGAGAGGGCCAAGTTGGTGCGGGTCGACGGCATGGTGAAATTCTCCAGCGGTTGGAGGCAGCGAGCGACAGTCGGCATGCAAACCATGCCGGATCGACGCGCCCGGATCAGCGTCCCGCAATGGGGACAGCGTGAGAAACGGTGCGTTGGCGGAAAGGTTTCATTGTGGAAACGATTATGGGCTCCCGTGGCCGATTGACCGGGTGCATCGCGCGTATATGGTCCGGCCGCCCATGGAACCTGTGCTGTCCTTTACCGCGCTCGACGAGGCTGGCCTGACCCGGCTCGCCCAACGCATTGCATTTGTCGCCCGGCGCGGCGATTTGATCTTGCTCCAAGGCGATCTGGGGGCTGGAAAAACGACCTTTGCCCGGGCGATGTTGCGGGCCTTTGGACACCCAGATGACGCCGAAGTGCCAAGCCCGACATTCACGCTTGTCCAGACCTACGAAGCTCCGCGAATGGACGTTGCGCACTACGACTTGTATCGACTGGGAGACGCTGCCGAACTCGACGAACTTGGCCTCGAGGATGCGCTCGAAGCGGGGATAGCGCTGGTGGAATGGCCGGAGCGGGGCGGTAGCCGCATGTCGGCCATGGCAGCGGCTGGCAACGCGCTGATGTTGAGTTTGAGCGAGAGCAGGGGCGCAAGTGATCGGGAGGCGGGTGATGAGGCGCGAGATGTCGAGATCAGCGCCGCTGGGACCTGGGGGCCGCGCGCTAAGCGACTTGCGGCGATGGCAGCGTTTTTGGCCAGCGCTGGCCGCAACGTGGAGCCGTTACGTTATCTCCAGGGCGACGCATCGGTGCGCAAATATGGCCGACTGACGGGCGGCGATGGCAGGTCTCGGGTATTGATGGATTGGCCGCAGCAGCCCGACGGTCCACCGGTTCGAGATGGCCGCGCCTACAGCGATCTTGCGCAATTAGCCGAGGGGGTCGGCCCGTTCGTTGCGATCGGCCGCGCGCTGGAAGCCGCTGGCGTCCACGTCCCGCGAGTCGAGGCCGCCGACCTCGAAAACGGGTTCCTGGTGCTCGACGATTTGGGCGACGACGTCTTCGCAACGCTCGTCCGTGGGGCTGAGCCGCAGGCGCCGCTGTGGCGGATGGCGGTTGATACGCTGGTTGCTCTCCGACGACGCCTGCCACCCAAGCCGATGCGAGCTGACACCGCGCCGACGGCAAAGATTGAGACAGCAGAGCACGCCCTGACGTTGCCGAGCTATAGTGCCGGTGCGCTTGGCATTGAGGTCGAGTTGTTGATCGATTGGTATTGGCCAGCGGTGTACGGGACGTCTGTGCCTCGAGAACAGCGTGACAAATATTTGGATATCTGGCGCGCGATTTTTGCTCGCTTGGCGCGGCAGCCCATCGGCTGGGTGTTGCGGGACTACCATTCGCCCAATTTGCTGCGCGTGCGCGATGGCAGGGCGTCAGGGAGCTGTGTAACGGGCGGCTATGTAACGGGCGGCTATGTAACCGGCGTCATCGACTTCCAGGATGCGCAAGTGGGGCCGCACGCCTACGATCTCGTGTCACTGTTGCAGGATGCCCGCGTCGACGTATCCGCCGAACTCGAAGCAGAGTTGCTAAATCACTATTGCGCTGCCGTCCGAGCTACCGATCGGTCGTTTGATGACGCAGAATTTCGATGGTCGTACGCCGCGCTTGGCGCGCAGCGGAATGCAAAAATCTTGGGTATTTTTGCCCGCCTCGCCCATCGCGACGGCAAGCCCGCCTACCTCGCCCACGTGCCTCGATTATGGGGCTATCTTGCGCGCGACTTGCAGCAGCCTGGCCTCGAGGATCTCCGGGAGTGGTTCGAGGCGGCTTTTCCACCGGACGTACGATCGCGGCCGATTACAGCGGCTCGCTCATCGACATCGGGAGAGCACCGATGACCTCGACGATGACAACGATGGGGGCAAAGGGTCAATGGAGGCCCGAGGCAGCGTTTGTGCTGGCCGCTGGAATGGGTAGCCGGATGCGCCACCTGACGACGACGGTGCCCAAGCCGATGGTGCCCCTCAAGGGCATCGCCCTTATCGACCGTGTGCTGCATCGGATCGCCGACGCTCAAATAGAAACGGCGGTCGTCAACGTACATTACCACGCCGACGTGCTCGAAGCCCATCTCGCGCGGCGGGGACAGGTTGCGCCGCGCATCGTCATTTCAGATGAGCGCGAGCAGCTTCTCGATACCGGCGGCGGGGTTTTGCGGGCATTGACGACGACTTGGCCACAGCTTTGTGCGGCGCCGTTCTTGATCCACAACTCTGACTCTGTTTGGATCGAAGGCGTCGGGCGAAATCTGACACGGTTATGCGCCGCCTATCACGCCGCTACCATGGACGCGCTCCTACTCCTCGCTCCGACTGCGACCAGCCTCGGCTATGACGGCAACGGGGACTTTTATATGGACGCTGCCGGTCGGTTGATGCGGCGCGTTCAAGAACAAACCGATGCCCAGACCCAAACTCGGGGGGGCAGTGCGCCGTTCGTATTTGCCGGGGCCTCTATTGCGCATCCTCGCCTGTTTGAGGGTGCGCCGAACGGGGCATTTTCGTTGAACCGCCTGTGGACCCGCGCCGCCGATCAAGGGCGGCTCTACGGCGTGCGGCTCGACGGGATTTGGATGCACGTTGGCACGCCAGAAGCAGTGATTGAGGCGGAAAGGCAGCTCGACCTTGAGGACGCGCCGTAACACCCAACAGGTTTCGCTGGATCAGCTGTCGCTGTTCCCGAGCCTCTATTCGAGTGCAACAAGGCACGAGACCGAGCCAGGGGTCAGTTCAAGAATTGCGTCGACTGCAACGAACCGCATTGTGACAGTCCCGCCGCACGAGCCGTTTTTATCGACGCTGGCGCGTGCGCTGCTCGACGGCACGCTTCGAGGGGGAGGGCTAAGCGAGGCCGACGGTTGGCGGGTGAGCGAGCGCGGGCCGCTCGATCTATCGGCGATCACCCTGCTGTTGCCGACCCGGCGTGCTGCCCGTGCGTTACAGGCAGCGTTTCTCGACGCATCGTCGTCTCGCGCATTGTTGTTGCCAACGATCCGCCCGATTGCGGAAGGCGACGAGGATCAAAGCTTGCTGGCCGGGCTGACGGGGGCAGGGGATGGCCGTGCGCTGGCGCTCGACCTGGCGCCGGCCGTGTCGGAACTCGAACGGCAATTGGTGCTGACCAAGTTCGTCTTGTCCTGGTCGGCGGCGCTGCGAGCGAGGTCCGGGGGCGACGTTTCCGGTGGGCAGGGCGTGCGATCGCCAGCGCAGGCGGTATCGCTGGCGCGCGAACTGTCGAAATTGATCGACATGGTCGAAACCGAGCGCGTGTCGCTTGAACGGATTGCGACGATCGTCCGGGAAGACTTTTCAGAACACTGGCAGCAGACGCTCGATTTTCTGGAAATCATCACATCGGCGTGGCCAACCTACCTCCAGGCGAGCGGCCTGATGGCTGCCGCTGAACGCCGCAACGCGCTGATCCTGGGCGAGGCTGAGCGGTTGAAAGCCATGCCGCCTGACGGCCCGGTGATCGTGGCGGGCGTGACCGGGTCGATACCAGCGACGGTTGAATTGATGCGCACGGTGGCAGCAATGCCGAACGGTGCGATCGTGCTCCCGGGGCTTGATCTGACACTTGATGAGGACAGCTGGCAGGCGATCACGGGCACGCGTTGTGGTGTGCCTCGTGGTGTGAGCCGAGGTGGGACTCGTGGCGACGGGATGCGCGATGAAGCGGGTTTGGAGGAGGCTGTTGAGGCGGCCGACGCTGCGCCTGCGCCCGCCTCTGCGCCCGTCTCTCCACCGGCCCTTGCCGCCGACACGCAAGCGCCCCAAGCCGCAACCCCGGCCCACCCCGAACATCCCCAGTTTGGCCTCAAAACGCTGCTGGACCGGCTCGGGCTGCAGCGCGGCGATATTGCTGTGCTGTCGCGCGTTGATTTGGCGGCCCCCGCCGCGATCGCGCGGGCAGAACGGGCTCGTCTTGTGAGCGAGGCGCTGCGCCCATCGGCAACAACGGGCCGCTGGGTCGAGACGATCGCGGTGATGGATCGCGCGCGGGCGGAAGCTGCGATTTCGGGGCTGTCGTTGATCGAAGCGCCGTCGGCCCAGGACGAGGCTGAGGCGGTCGCGATCATACTGCGCGAGGCAGCCGAGACGCCGGGGCGAACCGCAGCGCTCGTTTCGCCCGACCGGCTGCTGGCGCGCCGCGTGGCGATCCGGCTTGAAGCGTGGGGCATCCGCGTTGATGACAGCGCGGGCCGCCCCTTGCGCAAGACGCCGCCGGGCGCGCTGCTCGACCTCGCGGTCACGGCGATTGCGGAGGATTTTGCGCCGCGACCGCTGATGGCACTGCTGAAACATCCGCTGACCCGCCTCGCGATGGATCCGTTCGTGATCCGACGGTCGGCCCGCGCGCTAGAAATCGCTGT
>JBBQNE010000048.1:0-19367 GCA_038329675.1 Hyphomicrobiales bacterium
GTTGGATAGCTTATTAAAGAAAGTGCCTGTTTTCTTTAACAGGGCTGGGCGTTGTTAAAGTATCTTTGGTTAGCGGACGCGGTCAGCCATGCAAATTTCGCCCAGGTCGATCGTTATTACTGGCGCTAGCGCGGGACTGGGGCGGGCGCTGGCGGTCGCGTATGCGGGGCCTGGCGTGACGATCGGTCTGATCGCGCGGGATGCAGCGCGGCTCGCCGAAGTTGCAGCGGTGTGTGAGGCGAAGGGCGCAGCGACGGTGACTGGGTCGGTCGATGTGCGGGACGCTGCGGCGGTTGCTGCTTGGATCGCCGCATTTGACGCTGTGCATCAGACTGGGATTGTGATTGCCAATGCGGGCGTGTTTACCGGGCATGCTGCGGACCGCCTTGAGAGTGCGGACGACATCGCGTGGATGATGCGCGTCAACCTTGAGGGCGTGGCGAACGTCGTCCAGCCGGTGGTTGCGGCGATGCGGGCCCGTCGCGGGGGGCATATCGCGATCATTGGATCGTTAGCCGCGCTTCAGCCGTTGCCGGACGCGCCGGGCTACAGCGCATCAAAGGCTGGCGTGATGGCCTACGGTGAAGCGCTGCGCGAATACCTGTTGCCTGACAACGTCACGGTCTCGCTGGTCTATCCAGGCCATATCGAGACGGCCCAGGTCGCCGACCACGTCGGGGCTCTACCGCACCTGTGGACGGCCGAGCGCGCCGCCCAGCACATCAAACGCAAGCTCGATGCGAAGGCGACGTTCATTGCTTTCCCGTGGCAGCTCGTCTGGCTGATCCGCGCGGGACGGGCGTTGCCATGGCGGCTGCGGGCGCTCGCTGGCAAAGATTTCCGCTTCCACGTCGCGCGCGATAAGCCACGCGGGCAGTGAGCGCTATGTTGGTGCGTGCTGCAACGGCGGCCGATGGGCCTGCGATCGCCGACGTACTGGTCGCATCCTATTCGACGCTCATGGTCGGAGCATACTCCGACGACGTGCTTGCGGCGGCGCTGCCGTTGATGACCAGGCCAAACGCAAAGTTGATTGCGAGCGGGCAGTTCGCGGTTGTCGAGAGCGAGCATGGCATTCTCGCGTGTGGCGGCTATAGTCTCGACCGGCCGGGCTGTGGCAGCACCGATCCAGACCTCGCTCACATCCGACATTACGCGACGTTCCCGACAGCAGCCCGAATGGGCTGTGGGCGATTGTTGTTTCAGTGGTGCGCCGACGGAGCGCGGCGTGAGGGGGCTCGCGTTTTCGAGTGCTATTCGGCACGCAATGCCGTCGCCTTTTATCAAGCGATGGGTTTCGAGGTCGTGCGAGAGGATGCTGTAAACATGGGCGGCTTGGTCACGTTCCCGATGATCGTCATGCGCGCGGTGATTTGATTTTAGAGATCGAGTTTCATTTGTGATGTTGTCGCGGGCTTTGCCCGCTTGCGCGTTCCGGCGGGTGAGCGCGATGCAGCGCGCTGCCCGGTACCTCGCTGACCTGTGATCGGCATGCCGCTTTTGCGGCTACCGTGTTCCTCCTGGATGGCGTTGGCGGCTTGGCGATAGGCTTGATTGCCGCGCACGCCCCACACCTTGTCGCGGGCTGCCCGCGCCGCCGCCTCGTGGTCGACGATGCGGTCGGGGTAGGTCTCGCTTGCGATGCCACGCAGGTCGAGGTGGCGCCACGGTTCGTGGATGGCGTGGTCGGGTAATTCGGCGAGTTCGGGCAGCCATCGACGGACGAAGATGCCGGTTGGGTCTTGGTCGTAGCCTTGCTTGACGGGATTATACATTCTGACCGTATTGATGCCGGTGGTGCCCGACTGCATCTGCACCTGGGGCCAGTGGATACCCGGCTCGTAGTCGGTGAACAGGCGCGCGAGGTGAAGGCCGGTCGGCCGCCATGGCAACCAGAGCTGGTAGCTCGCGAATGAGACGAGCATGGCGCGCATGCGAAAGTTGATCCAGCCCGTATGGATGAGCGAGCGCATGCAGGCATCGACGAACGGGAAGCCGGTGGTGCCGGTTGCCCAGGCGTTAAAACGGGCGGCTTCGATGGAGCCGGGTGTTATGGCTGCGGGGCGGAGGCCATCGTAGGCGCGGTGGAGGTTGCGGAACTCGATCGCGGGCTCGCTTTCAAGCTTTTGCATGAAGTGGCAATGCCAGTGGAGCCGCCCTGTGAATGATACCAGCGATTTGCTCCATGCGGCGCGATCGGGTGACGGCGGCTCGGCGGCGAGATCGGCGTGGCGTGCGCGCGTTGCTTGGGCGACCTCGCGCATCGAAAGGGCGCCGAAGGCTAAGTGCGTCGATAGGCGTGAGCAGGACGTTTGCGCGGTGATCGGGCTTGACATTTCAAACCGATAGTTTTGCCCGCGTCGCAACAGGAAGCCGTCGAGGTCGGCGAGGGTGGCCTCGCGACCGCTGTGTTGGCGCCCCGGGCAGAGGTCCGGTGCGAGGCCGAGTGAGGTGGCGGTCGGCGGGGCTTCGAGCGGGATGCCGTCGAGAGGGGCAAGTGCGCGGGGCGGTTCGATCACGGGCGCGGACATCGTGCGCTCCCACCGGGCGGCCCAGCCGTTGCGGGTTGGCAGGCGGCGCACAACGCCGGTGCCCTGGATCTCGCGCCACGGGATGCCGTGCGATTTGGCCCAGCGGGCGACAGCTTTGTCGCGGGCGAAGGTCCAGGCGTTGCCGGTCTCTTCGTGGGACCATAGGCCAGCGATGCTGTGTGAGAGCTGGATGGCTTCAAAGATGGCGATCGCCTCGCCGGTGCGGATGACCAGCGGTTGGCCGAGGCGCGTTAGCCCGCGATCAAGGGACGAGAGGCATTCGTGAAGGACGGCGTAATGGCGGCCGCTTGCGTCGGGCTGCTGCCACAAGCCTGGCTCGACGATGTATAACGGCAGGACTGGACCGTGCCGCGCGGCTTCGGTCAGCGGGGCGTGGTCGTCGATGCGCAAATCGCGCTTGAACCAGACGATGTGGAGAGGTCGTAGTGTCATTAGTGGGTAACGAAATTGAGCTCGGGCAGGATCAACGGGGCGTTGGTCTAGTGGAGAGAATGAGAACAAATGTCTGAGATGGTGGCAAGTTCCGATGTTGGTGCGCCGTCCGATGTCGGCGCGGTGAGACCAGCGACGTTTCGGTCGTTTCCGGAAGGCTTTCGGGCCGTCGTGATCGGTGCATCCGGCGGGATTGGTGGCGCGATCGCAACAGTGCTTGAAGCGATGCCGAGGTGTGGAACGGTCAGGCGGTTGGCGCGGTCTGTGGCGTATGGGGGCGGGCCGCTCATCGATTTGACGGACGAGGCGAGTATCGCGGAGGCAGCCGCTGCGGTCGCAGCGGGTGGACCGTGCCATTTGATCGTAACGGCGGTTGGTGCGCTACGTGGTGACGGGCTCGAGCCCGAGAAATCTTTGCGCGCGCTCGATGCCGGGATGCTGGCGCGAAGCTTTGCCATCAACGCGGTTGGTCCAGCGCTGGTGATCAAGCATTTTGCGCCGCTGCTACCCAAGGCTGGGCCGTGTGTCCTGGCGACGCTATCGGCCAAGGTCGGCTCGATTGGCGATAACAGGCTTGGCGGCTGGTATGGATACCGGGCATCCAAGGCGGCGCTCAATCAATTTATTCAGACGGCGGCGGTCGAGATAGCGCGCGGGCGGCCTGACGCGCGGGTGCTTGCGCTGCATCCAGGCACGGTGGCGACGCGATTTTCTCAAGGGTATTCGCCCGATCATGAGGTGTTTACGGCTGACGATGCCGCTGCGCGCTTGCTGTCGGTGATGTCGGCTGTGGCGGTGGGCGGTGATAAGATCGCCGGTGGTAGTGAGATGGGTGGTGGGGCGGGTCCTGGTGTGGCGCGATTTTTGGGCTACGATGGGCAGGAGATTGCTTGGTGAGGGCGCGTTCGAAGGCGTGGTGCGCGGCGATGTTGATATCGGCCTCCGTTAGAGGCTATTGCTGGTGATCGTTTAACCATACGAAATAAATCTGGATGGCAAGTTATCCCCGCTTGGATGGGCGGTGTTAGCTTGAGCGGGTTCCGTCCAACGGGGTCCAGAGCGCGAGCTGGGCGTTTTGGGACGGGACCTTTTTGCCAGAACTCGGGCACCCATCAGCTGGGCCCGGGTAGGGACGTGGTGCTTTGTGAAAGGCATCAACGGCGTGGCTCCGGGATGGGCTCGTCGGCATCCCTATCGCTGGTGCAGAGCGGCGGGGCGGCGCGCCTCGATCGGGTCTCGTCGACTTGATGGAGTGCGCAACTGGTCCACATCCCACAACCCACTCACGGCGCTACGGGCCAGACCGCCCCGCCGGACCCCGTTTTAATTGTGCACACCCTCGGCCGCGATTGCGGCGCGGGGCTGTGAGGCATTATTGATTGTAGCTGTATTGTTTTTAAAACGTTGAACCTGCGTCTGCCCATCATCCGCGACGGCGTCTACGCTGTGTGTTGATGGCGTCTCGTCTTTTCCCTTTTCCTGGAAGGACGAAGGAGAGGACAAACGTGGTGTTCGCGTTCGATGGGTTCGGTTGTCGCGATTAGAAGTCGAGGTCTTTGGCGAAGGCTGCTTTTTCCTGGATGAAACGAAAGCGGGCTTCGGGCTTGGAGCCCATCAGCGCGTTGACGGTCTCGGTCAACATGGTGCGTTCGTATTGGCCTTCGCCGATCTCGATACGCAGCAGCTGGCGCTTCGATTTATCCATCGTTGTCTCTTTGAGATTTTGTGCATCCATTTCGCCCAGGCCCTTGAAGCGCGTAATCTCTACTTTTTGCGTCCCCTTAAACTCGGACGCCATGAGTGCGTCGCGATGTTGCTCGTCGCGGGCGTAGACGGACTTTGTGCCTTGGCGCAGGCGATAGAGCGGCGGGACGGCTAAGAACAGGTGCCCGTTTTCGATCAGCTCGGGCATTTCCTGATAGAAAAACGTGATCAGAAGCGAGGCGATATGCGCCCCGTCGACGTCGGCGTCGGTCATCAAGATCACGCGCTCATAGCGCAGGTCGTCGTCCTTGTAGCGCGCGCCGGTGCCGACGCCTAAGGCTAGCAGCAAGTTGGAGAGCGCTTCGTTTTGCGCGAGCTTTTGCGACGTGGCGTTGGCGACGTTCAAGACCTTGCCGCGCAATGGATAGATCGCCTGAGTTTCGCGGTGGCGCGCGCTCTTGGCGGAACCGCCGGCGCTATCGCCCTCGACGATAAAAATTTCGGTGCCAGCGGCCGACTGGATTGTGCAGTCGGTGAGCTTGCCTGGCAGGCGTAATTTTCGTGTGGCCGACTGGCGTTGAACTTCCTTGTCTTTGCGGCGGCGTAAACGTTCCTCGGCTTGCTCGATCGTCCAGTCGAGCAGACGGGTTGCCTGTAGCGGGCTGTCGGCGAGCCAATGATCGAAGGCATCGCGGATGGCGGTTTCGACAATTTTTGTGGCTTCCGATGTCGCGAGTTTATCTTTGGTTTGGCCTTGGAACGCGGCGCCGCGAATGAAGACCGAGAGCATCGACGCGGCCGTGCCCATCACGTCGTCGGCGGTGATTTGAGCGGCCTTCTTGTTGTTGACGAGGTCGCCGTAAGCGCGAAGACCTTTGTAGAGCCCCTGGCGCAGACCGTTGTCGTGGGTGCCGCCTTCGGGCGTTGGGATGGTGTTGCAGTAGGAGGTTGAGAAGCCGTCTTCGTTGGTGATCCAGGCAATGGCCCACTCGACGGCGCCGTGGCCATCGGCGGGTTTGACCTTGCCGCTGAACAGTTCCTTGGTGACGGTGCTGTCGGCATCGATGCGCGCGCGCAGTGCTTCTTCGAGGCCGCCTGGAAAATGGAAGACGGCCTTTTCTGGAACGGTTGGCGTGACGAGTGCGACATCGCAGGACCAGCGGATTTCGACGCCGCCATAGAGGTAGGCTTTAGAGCGGGCCATGCGCAGCAGGCGCTCGGGTGAGAACTTGGTGCCTTTGCCGAAAATCTGATCGTCGGGTTTGAAGCGGATCGTGGTGCCGCGCCGGTTCATGATTGAACCGAGGTTTGAAATTTTTTCGGTGACGTGGCCGCGCGAGAACGCCATCGCGTAGAGTTGTTGCCCGCGCGCGACTTCAACTTCGCAGCGCTCAGATAGGGCGTTGACGACGGAGACGCCGACGCCGTGGAGGCCGCCGGACGTGTTGTAACTTTTGGCGTCGAACTTGCCGCCCGAATGCAGCGTTGTCATAATGACTTCGAGGGCGGATTTGTTTTTGAACTTGGGGTGGGCATCGACGGGGATGCCGCGGCCATTGTCGGCGACGGCGAGATAGCCATCGGCACCGAGACGGACATCGATCCAGGTGGCGTGACCGGCTACGGCCTCATCCATCGCGTTATCGAGCACTTCGGCAAAGAGGTGGTGGAGCGCTTTTTCGTCGGTGCCGCCGATGTACATGCCGGGGTGGCGGCGGACCGGCTCGAGGCCTTCGAGGACGTCGATGTTGGCAGCCGTATAGCTATCGGACGCGTCGGCGATGCGCTTGGTGGAGCGGGTTGCATCAGAACGGGCTGCTGTCGTTTTATCGCTCATGTGTTTGCCGGTCGATAGTTGAACAAGGTCGCCGAACAACGACGGCGCATTGGATTTTGCCGCTTTGCTCTGGGCTTCAGCCGCTGCGCTCTCGGCTTTCGCCGCCGTGTTTTTGGCCATCGAGCGTCTCCGGTTGGCTGGATACGCAGGTTACACGTGGCGGTGTTTGATCGTTTCGGTCGCGAGGTGGCACGACGTCGGCTGCGTTGGCAAGGGCAGCCAGGGCACGCGGGCTTGTGGAAAACGTGGCAGCGGGCCGACGGTGTTTGGATCGCGGCTCAAGCGGCGATGACGCCCGTCAATTGATGGGGGCTCGCGCCGGTGATCTCGACGGGGACGATGCGGCCAATCGCGCTCTCGCCTGCCGTCGCGGTGACAACTTGCAAGTAGGGCGAGCGGCCCATCAGATGACCGGCGCGACGGGCTGGGCGCTCAAACAGAACGGGTACGGTGCGGCCGACCAACGATGCGTTGAACGCGGCAGCCTGGGCACTGAGGACGGCTTGCAATTTCGTCAGGCGCGCGCTGGCGATGCTGTTGGCGATGTGGCCGTCGAGTTTGGCCGCTGGTGTGCCGGGCCGTGGCGAGTATTTGAAGGAGAATGCGAGCGCGAAGTTGGTCTCCTCGACGAGGTCGAGCGTGCGTTGGAATTCGTCGTCGGTTTCGCCGGGGAAGCCGACGATGATGTCGGTTGAAAGTGCGATGTCGGGCCGGGCTGAGCGAATGCGGGCAATCAGTGCGCGGTAGTCATCGGCGGTGTGCTTGCGGTTCATGGCAGCGAGGATGCGGTCGGCGCCCGATTGGACGGGCAAATGGAGGAACGGCATCAGCTTAGGTTGGTCGCGATGGGCCGCGATCAGGTCCTCGCCCATGTCACGCGGGTGGCTCGTCGTGTAGCGCAGCCGTGCGATGCCGTCGATTTTTGAGAGGCGGTCGATCAGGATCGCGAGCGTCACTGGTGCGCCATCAGGACCTACGCCATGGTAGGCGTTGACGTTCTGGCCGAGCAGCGTCAGCTCGACGACGCCGCGCGCGACAAGCCGTTCAGCTTCAGTGACGATGTCGGAAACGCTGCGCGAGTATTCGGCGCCGCGTGTGTACGGCACGACGCAGAACGTGCAAAACTTGTCGCAACCTTCTTGGACCGTGAGGAAGGCCGACGTGGTGCTGGCGTGCGTGCTGCCGATGACTGAGGCCGTTGCGGCGATGGCCGAGCGCGGCGGCAATTTGTGGAACTTCTCATCGTCGGGAAATGCGGTTTCGACGAAGCGCGCCGTTTTGCTGGCAGTTGCGGTGACGAGGCCCGGCAGTTGGTGATAGCTCTGGGGGCCAATGACGATGTCGACGGCGGGCTGGCGGCGAATGATTTCAGCGCCCTCGGCTTGGGCAACGCAACCGGCGACCGCGATGACGGTGCGCTGACCACGGGTGGCGCGCTCGTCCTTGATTTCGCGAAGGCGGCCGAGGTCGGAATAGACTTTTTCGACGGCTTTTTCGCGGATGTGGCACGTGTTGAGGACGATGACGTCGGCGGCCTCGGGCGTATCAACGATTGTGTAGGCTCCGCCATCGTCAGTGGCGAGGGCTTCGCTGATCCGCTCGCTGTCGTAGACGTTCATTTGGCAGCCGAACGTTTTGACGTAGACGGATTTTTGCGGCGCGGGAGGGGCCGGCAGCACATCCGTTTCAATCGCCGATTTCATGGCCATGCGGTCAGCTCCCGGCCGTCATGGCCCGCGGTTACGGCTTGAGTCCCGTTCTTTGCTCGGTTTTATAGCATGACAGATTTATTGCAATGCAACATGCGGTACAAGCTTCTTGCCGATTAGGCAAACTGCTGCGCTCGCATTGGGCGTCAGCCGCGTAATGCGCCGATGACGCCGGACCGGACTTCGCTTTCGGCGTGTTTGGCCAGGGATTTACGGTCGGTAAAGCTTGAAATTGGGCGCGGCTCGCCGACCGTGATCGTCGCTTCGAGCGAGCCTTCGCACAACAGCGACCATGCGCTTTCGCCAATGCCGATGTCGCCGAGATAGCCAAAGCCACGGCGGTCGGCCCACGTCATCGGGATGCCGTTTCGGCGCGTGTAGGCGATCGACAACGCTTGGATGACGGGTTCATGGGGCGGGAGCTTTCTAGGGGGCTCAATTGGCAGCTCAACAGAGGGTTCAGGCGGTAGATGCGCGGGCGCTCCAGGCGGCAATCGAGGCGCTGGTTTCGAAACCGCAAATAGAGAGGATCGGAATGGCAGCACGCGGTTGCCGTCGCTGGTGGTGCCCTCGGCAAACAGCACGATGGCGTCGCCCTGTTCGAGTCGGGCAGCGATTTCGTCAGCCGTCTCGCCGACCGACGTGCGCCGTTCGCGATCAACGAAGACCGTGCGCTGGAGCCGCGCTAGCGTCCCCGCGAACGGCCAACTGGCGACCTCTTTTTTGGCGACGAACGACACCGGCGCAACGGCCGATAGCACCATGATATCGAGCCACGTGACGTGATTGGATGCGATCAGGACGGGACGGTCACGGACGACGGCGCCGTTTATTTTCAGGCGAACGCCAGCGATTTGACAGACCCGACGGTGGTACCAGTTCGGCATCTGGCGGGCGAGGCGCGTGTTGGTCCGCAACAAGATCCACTGGACTGGCATCAGTGGCAGCGTCAGCGCGACGAATGCGGCGCCGCGCAAAACGGCCCGCGTAGGGCTGCGCGGCGGCGGGGTGTCGTCGAGATCAAAGAGGCCTAAGCGTTTGGGCATCCCCTTGATGTAGTACGCTTATGGGTTTGGGAAAAGGTGACGAGCGCGGCTTGATGTGGGGAGGGTCGACAGGGTCAGTTTATTATCAAGCTTTTTAAATCACGGTTTCTTCCCCGCGCGCGCCGGGATGGTTGCGTTGATACGAGTCCATGGCCAAGATCGCGTGAATTAGTGACATTACCGCTCTCCTTAAATTTGATTGCCTGAAATGAGTTCGAAATCTGGATTAAATCCACGGGCATTTGTTCCCCTGACATTCTGCAGGCTAACAAGCCAACTCGGTGGGGCTGATACTTCTCGAATGAGCGTTGCAAAGAGCGCGGGCTCAACGACGACGCGGCGGAATTTCACGCCGTCGACCTCGACCTCGAAGGTCATCTGGTAGCGGTAGGCGTTACCCAGGAAGTTATAAGAATAGAGCCACAGCCCGCCGATCACAGCGATCACGACAAGGAGCCAGCGCGGCAAGCCAAACATGTCAGCTCGCCTCCGCCGTCTTCGGCAACATGTCGGCGAGCAGCGTGACATCTGCATGGCCGACGTCCAGGCGCCGAACGACCTTAACGGGCCGACCGGCCCACGGCCCTTCGACCAGCGCCGTCATGGCCACGGCGATGCAATCACGCATGGTCGACATAGCCTGGAAGGTTGAAGATTTTTGGATAGCCAAACAGTGCAGCCGATCCGCCGGTGTGGAGGAACACCACATTGTCGGTCGGCTTGAAGTGGCCTTGCAGCACCAGCGCCATCAGGCCCGCCATGCCTTTCCCGGAATAAACCGGATCGAGCAGAAGCCCTTCGAGGCGCGCGACCAGCTTCACGGCTTCGACCATGCTTGCGGTCGGGCGTCCGTAGCCTTCGCCGACATAGTCGCAGTTGGCGACAACGTGCTCGCGCTTAACTGCGCCTGGCGCACCAAGCAGCGCGCAGGTTTTTTCAGCTAGCGCAAACACGCTGGCTTCCTGCCGGTCTTTGGGTGCGCGCACGCCGATGCCCAGAACTGGGATTTGGCTGTTGAGCATCGTCAGACCGGCGACGAGGCCCGCTTGCGTTCCAGCGCTGCCGGTCGCGTGGACGACGTGGTCGATCACCAGCCCACGCTCGGTTGATTGGCCAAGCAGTTCAAGCGCCGCGCTGACATATCCGAGCGCGCCAATTGGGTTAGAGCCGCCACCTGGAATGACGTAGGGCGTGGCGCCCTTGGCCCGCAGATCGTCGGCAAGCCGTTCCATTTCTTGCTGCATGTCGGCGCCGCCGGGCCGCACGGAAATCGATGCGCCGTGCAATTCGTCGAGCAGCACGTTGCCCGACAATAGATAGTCATCGTCATGAAAGCCGGTGCGGTCTTCGAGCAAGATGTGGCACGGCAAGCCGAGTTTGGCTGCAATGGCTGCCGTTTGGCGCGCGTGGTTGGATTGGGTTGCGCCCTGGGTGATGATGACGTCGGCCTTCAGGGCCAGCGCTTCGGCCATCAGATACTCGAGTTTGCGGGTCTTGTTTCCCCCCGTGGAGAGACCCGTACAATCGTCCCGCTTCACCCACAGATTGGGCCCCCCCAAATGCCGCGATAGATTTTCCATCGGCTCGAGCGGTGTTGGGAAGTGGCCGCAACGAAGGCGCGGAAATCGGGCAAGGTTCATGGGTAGGGCCCTTTTCGATCTGCTTAGGCGCTGTGGCGTAACACGCGGGACCCAAATGATGCTTGCGATGTTTCATCAAGGGACGCGCTTTCCACAACGCGTCAGGCGACGCGCTTTTGACACGCGTCAAGCGACGCGGGAACCCGGCGGGCGAATGTGGTGGATGCCACGGGCATCGCTTGGAGTCACGACGCCATCCGCCTCAAGCCGCGCCAACAAATTGGCCGCCCACCCGGCGCTAATCTTGAGCGACGATTGCAAGTGGCTGATGCTCGCCCCGCCATCACGGACCGCAACAGCGACCGCGCGATCATAGAGTTCGTCGGCGGGGTTTGGCGCAGGCGCGGCGGCCGGTCGGTAGGTGTGGGCGTTGTGATAACCGCGGCTGGTGCCGTGCGTTGTGGCAGTTGGTTGATCGAGGGCGGCAACATAAGCTGGGGCACCGCGCTCTTTCATCTGGATCGCCACGGCTGCGGTCTCGTCGGGTGATACGTAGGGGCCATGGACGCGCAGCGAAGGGCCGCCGGCGTGCGACAAGAGACTGTCGCCGCCCGCCAACAGATGCTCGGCGCCATCGTCACCGATCACGCTGCGGCTCTCGGCTCGCCCGTTGGCGCGATACGATAGGCGGGCCGGTAGGCTCTCGCGGATCGGTGTTGTGACGATGTCAGCTGTGGGCCGGTCGGTCGCGACGATCAGATGGATGCCGACGGCTCGCGCAGCCTTCGCGAGGCGGGCGACGGAGCCTTCGATTTCGCGGCCAGCAACCGCCATCAGGTCGGCGAGCTCTTCGATCACGATGACGATATACGGCATCGGTGCGAGGTCGAGGTCCTGCTTTTCGATGCGCGCTTTGCCGGTGCGTTCGTCAAAACCGGTTTGGACGGTGCGCTGAAGGATTTCGCCGCGCTTCTTGGCATTGCGAACGCGGTTGTTGAACAATTCGATGTTGCGTACGCCCAAGAACGACATGCGCTTCATGCGTTCTTCCATCTCGCGTACGCACCACGCGAGTGCGGTCGTCGCTTTGTGTGGATCGGCGACGACGGGGGTCAACAAATGAGGGATGCCGTCATAGATGGCGAGGTCGACCATGCCCGGGTCGATCATCAAGAACCGGCAATCCTCGGGGCCATGGCGGTACATCAGCGACAATATCATCGCGTTGAGGCCAATCGATTTCGCCGACGGCTCGCTACCCGATATCAGGATGCCGGATAATTGCGTGAGGTCGGCGATCACTTGGTTGCCCGTTGTGCTGAGGCCGAGTGCAATCGGCAGGGCGTCGAGTTCTGAGCGGAAGGCTTCGCTATCGAGGCAATCGCGCAGCACGACAGGCGCGCGATCCGGGTTGGGGAATTCGATCGCGACGAGGCTGCGCCGTTCGCTGATGCGGAGCGCTGGGACGCCGACGTGCCGGGCGATGTCGCTGGCGAGTGCGATGACGCGAGATAGCTTTGTCGTGCGCGCAATCTCGAACAGGAACGTTGTCACGACGGGACCGGGCTCGACGTCGCGCAGCGTGCCATCGATGCCGAATTCGGCAAGCGCGTCGGTGATGAGGCGGCCATTTCCGCGGTTGAGCGATTGCCCGTAGGCCGATACCGCGCGCGGTGCGGTCGGGCGGGCGAGAAGGTTCAGCGATGGCCGACGCCAGGCGGTGGTATCGACTGCGGCATTGGCTTCACGCGCGCGAGCGGCGCTGGATGTTCCATTGGAAAAGCCAAACGCGGAGGACAAGGTTGACTGTAGTGCGCGCGGGGCGTTGACGGCTGGCGCAAAACGGGCAGCCATTCCGCTGCTGGATGCATCGGTCCAGGTTTCAAAGTCGATGCAATCGTCGCTCTCAGCGGCGTTGGCAGGCTCAACGATGAACGATCCGTTCAAGCCATCGGCACGATCAAACGGGTCTGAGGCCGTTGCCGCGTAGGGGCCGTAGCGGCGGGCGTCGCGATCCGTCGAGGCAAATTGGCTATCGTTGTTGATGTCGTCGAGCGTGTCGGGGCCAACGCCAGTCCAGCCATGGTCGTTCGATCTGTGATCGCTCCAGCTGTGGCTAGCTGCTCCGTGTCCAGCTCCACCGTGTCCAGCTCCACCGTGTCCAGCTCCACCGTGGCGGTCGTGATAACGATCAGGCGATGGGCGCGCGAGGCTGGCGTGGTTGTGGTGGGGCGTGGCGAAACGGCGGGTGTGCTCGCTTGATGCGTGATCGGGTTCGAGCGGGCTTGGTCCCCATCGCATCGTATCGGACGAGTTACGCGAGGGCGGGGCGCGGTTTGATTCGATGTCGCCATCGCGGAAGCCAGCATCAAGGAGGCGCGGATCGAGGAGGCGCGGTTCGAGGGCGCCCGGTTCGTGGCCGGGGTTGAGGCCCATGTTGAGACCCATGTTGAGACCGGCGTGGATGGCGGTTGCGGTTTTTCGTCGGCGCTTTGGGAGCTGCACGCCGCAAGCTGACAGCGTCGCGATCAGCCCCATAAATCCAGCGATCCCGGCGGCCAATGGGCGAGCCTGTTCTGCGACGTGCGACGCTAGCGGTTGCGCCAACATCGTTAGGAGATGTTCGCCACCGATTCCGCCGAGCCCATGTGCGAGTGGCCAACCGGGCACAGTGCGCCACAGGGCCGAGGCAGCGGCGAGACCCGTGATACCGGTGAGGTAGGCGATGATTGGCGCAAGGCGACCGCGAACCGGTTCAGCGCGCACCATCGCGACGGCCCAAAACATCGGGGCGAGCAGGAGCGCGAAGGCTGCAACGCCGAGCGACTGGATCGCAGCGTCAGCGGCGTGCGCGCCGGGCGTGCCTAATAAATTACGGGCGTGATCGACGCCGATTCTCGTGAAACTTGGGTCCGTGACCGACCAGGTCAGCAGCGCTGCCCACGATAGTGCGATCCCGGCGAGGAGTGCGTAGCCGAGCGTCGCGCGAATTGTCTCGACCAACGAATTGGCAAGCGCGGGCGGCAGGATCGGTTGATCCTGTCGGGCCGGGAGACCCGGGCGCGAACCCTGTTTGCTACCTCGAAACACCATACGCGAACGCAACCGTGACCAATACCAGCTGCGTCCGGTGCCGGGTTATCCGGCCGGGTCACCCGCGAGGGCAACGATTCGCAGCAGCGCGTCCTCGATCACCGTTGGCTCCTGGACCAAGGCGATCCGCACGTATGCGTCGCCCGGATTGATCCCGTCGGAGGCCGTCTGCGCGAGGAACCCGCCAGGGATCACCTTGACACCGGCGCGTTGCCACAAGGTTACCGCCGCGTTGCTGCCGCCACCGAATTGGCCCATGTCGAGCCACAGGAAGAAGCCGCCAGCGGGCCGAACGTAGGCAAAGCGTCCAGCAAGTACGCGATCGCAAACATCAAATTTACGGTTGTAGGCGGCCCGATTGGCGGTGGCGTGGACGTCGTCGGCCCAGATGGCGGCGGAGGCATGTTGCGTTGGGCCCGGCACTTGGGGCGAGATCAAGTTGCGGATTTCGGCCAATGCGTCGATGAAATTTGCATCGCCTGCAACAAAGCCCGACCGCAACCCTGGCACGTTGGAGCGCTTCGATAGCGAGTTGAAGACGGCGAGGTTGCGGAATCTTTCTGGCGTCGTGATTGCAACTTCGAGCCCGCCCGGCGGGGGATCGCTAGAATAAATCTCGGAATAGCATTCATCGACAAACAGCATGAAGTCGTGCTGCCGGGCCAGCCTCAATGCGCGGTCAAGGTAGGCGGCAGGCGCCACGACGCCTTGCGGATTGGCCGGGCTGCACAGGTAGAGCGCGATTGTGCGCGACATCAGCGCGGCATCGTTGCTGACCGCATCGAGGTTGGGCAGATGGCCGGTCTCGGCGGTCGCGTTGAGGAACACCGGCTCGGCGTCGATCGCCAGGGCGGCACCAAGGTAGGCCTGATAATACGGGTTGCAAATCAATACGGCGGGCTTCGCGCCAACTCCCACTGGCGTCGGCTTGCGTCCGGCGGCTGGCAGGCAGGCCGTAAACAGCCCCTCGCGCGAACCGTTGGTGACGATGATTTCGGTTGCCGCAATTATGCCGGGAGCAGGCAGCCGGTATCGCCGAGCCAGGAAGTCTGCGATCGCGCCGCGAACCTCGTCGCTGCCGCGGATTGGTGGATATTTCGCATAGAGCGCTTCGGCTTCGCGCAATTTGTCGACGATGAACGGCGGCATTGTTTCGCGTGGCTCGCCCAATGTCAGGTCGATCGGGCGAGCGTTACCGGGCGCGATCCCGTCAAGCAGGCGGCGCACTTGCGTGAACGGCGACAGGATTGCGCCGCTCGTCATGCGGGCGAGGCCGTGGTTTGAGGCGGCAGCGCGCTCGAGCACTGCGGCGTTCGCTGCTGCGGGCACGGGAGTACTTCGAGTGGTGGCACCAATGGCGGGGTCGTCAGCGATGCGTGCGGGGCTCGTCGATGGCTGTGTCATGATCGCCGTTTAGCCCGGTCCGGCTTGCCAGAAAAGGCACTAACCCGGCCCGCGCCAGAAAATCCGCCGTTGGCCCGTTATTGCTTCATAATAGACAACGCATCGGCTCTGAGAGAGCATGGGATACAACGGATGAATAGCTTTCGTCATTGCAGTTTGGTGATCGCTATTACCATCGGTGTCGGCCTGGTTATTGCGGCGTTGGAACCAGCCCTTGCTCAACGCCTAATTCCGAATGACCGTGAACTCGCTGCGATTGGCCTGATGCAACATACTATTCGCATCGGTGCCGTAACGCGGACATTTTTGGTTGGCGGCATACTTAATCCAAAGCGTCCCGCGCCGGTGATTATTGTGTTGCATGGTGGGACGCAGAGCATGCGCAAGCTGTTTTCGCCCGAAGCAGGGGCGACCCTCGAATGGGCGAGCTTGACGAAACGTGAAGGGGCTATCCTTCTCGTCCCAAACGGCACGGCCCCGCGCAGCGGCGACCCGTTCGGTGATGTGCAAAGCTGGAGTGCCCATCCAGGCAAGCCGGTCGAGGCCGGTAACACCAATGCCGACGATATCGGCTTTATCCTCGCCATGCTCGACTGGGCGAATACGAAGTATCGGACGGACCGGTCGCGTATCTACCTAACCGGGGCATCGAATGGCGGGCACATGACGTTGCGGCTTTTACGCGAGGCGCCAGGGCCGTTCGCGGCCGCTGCCGCATTTCTTGCGGGCACGACGCCCGGGACAGCGTCGGCAAGCGTGAACCATCGGCCGACTCCATTGCTGATTGCTCGCGGCACCAAGGATCCACTCGTCAAGTGGGAGGGCGGAAACGTAGGCCGCGCATCGCGGACCGTGACGTCAGCTCAGGAGACACTTGCGTGGTGGCTCGCGGCCAACCGCGCTGGTCCGTCTGAAACCTCGCGAACTCTTTTGCCAGACGCCGATCCACAAGATGGTTGTCGCATTGAGCGGACGCTGTTTGCCGCACGGCAAGGCGGCGCACCGGTCGAATTCATCGCGATGCGTGGCGGTGGGCATGCCCTGCCGTCGATCAAGCATCGGCTGCCGGACCGGTGGCTGACGCGCTATCTCATTGGCAACGTGTGTCGTGATGTAGAGGGCGTCGAACTCACGTGGGCGTTCTTGTCGGCGCATACGCTGCGGGGGATGAGCGACCCTATCACGGGGGATCGCGGGTCAAATGATCAAGGGACGGGCGCAGCCGAAGAGCGCCGATCGATACCCGTCGATCCTGGAGCAGCACAGCAACGGTAGCGCTTACAATCATTGTGCGATCGCGCGCGGTTAGTTCTCATCAACCGCGCCGGGTCAGTGCTTGGTGGCAACCGCGAAGTCGTGGCCCGGAACGCCGTCGTGGCCGGGGCCATTGTCGGTGATGATGATCGAGCTTCCGGCCCAAATATAGTCCGACAACCGCTCCAGCACTTCGCCCGACATTTCAATCCGGTCGAGGGCGCCCTCGGCGGTTTCGGCGCGGATGGCGCGGGCGACGGCTCGCTCGTGTGGCGGCACGGATTTCGCGGCGCGGAACGGGCGATCCTCGTAGGGCATCGATACTGCAAGCCAGCGCAGCGCGGTATCGCCCGGCGTTGGCGCGGTGGCGACGAACACGTGGTTGCCGATCGCCTCGTCCTCGCCGCGGATCGTCACCGGCATGTCGAATGTCGGTCGCAGCGCCTGACGGACGTACAGGCGCTTATCTTTGCGGCTGATCAGGATAGACGCGGTTTCCTGGCGTCGGCCCATGTCCGTGACGCGCCGCTTGAGCCATTCAAGCCGCTGGTCGGCGGTCTCCTGGGCTGTCCGCGCGATCGTCACTTCAGCGCGTGCGGTCACATCGGCGAGCCTGGTCGTGGCGAGTTGGGTGTCGGCTTCGGCTGCGTCAGCAATGGCGTTCGGGAAATCACGGCGCACCGGATTCGGCCGTTCGGCAGCGGCGCCCGCGAGGCCGAGTTCGGCCAAGCGCTGGTTGGCCGTGCTCGCTCGCTTTTCGGCGCTCTTCAGCACGGCCGCTGTGGCGCGGGCGCGTTTTGCAGCGACATCCAAGGCTGCTTCGGCGCGGTCGAGTGCGACCTCGGCTGGCTTCAATTCAGCCTTGGCGCTCGCCTTTTCATTGGTCGCGTAGGCGATGGGATCGAGCGATGCCGTCGGCGGCGGAGATGGCAACGGAGCTGCTCCCGTTGCGGCTAGGTTGGCGGTGCGAATTGGCCGCAATGACTCGGCGATCGGGACTGGCCAATAGCGGGCGTTCGGCAACATCCGGTGGGTGATCGGCACCGGCGTCGTTGCCTCGGGCGCGATCACGACGCGGAAGCCTGACCGCGTCATGCCAAACAGCCGCTCGGCGAACGCGCCCGGCAATCGTATGCAACCATGCGACGCCGCATAGCCCGGCAACTTGCCCTCGTGCAGCGCCACGCCGTCCCACGTCAGCCGTTGCATGAACGGCATTTCTGCGCCGCTATAGACGTTGCTCTCGTGCCAGCGATTTTTTTGGGTGATGCCGTAGATGCCGGTCGGCGTCGGATTTTCGGCCGTGCCGCTTGAGATCGGGCTGCGCTCGATCAGGCCATCGGCGCCGTAAAGCGAGATGTTCTGGTCGGCAATCGATACGATGGCGAGGACCGGCACGCCGCTTGCGGTTTGGATCTCACTGGCCGGTGCGGGGGCGACTTGAGATAATGGCAGCTGCGAGGTCGGTAGCGCGGCGATGCCAGCGCCGACGGCGCCACCTAGTGGCCGTTTGGGCGTCGGCTCGGTGGTCGCCTCGACAGTTGCTGTTGGTAGTGGTGTGGCGCGTTTGGCCACGCGCGCCGAAGGTGCAACTCGAGGTGCGGCGAGATACGTTGGCCGTGTCGGTTGGCGATAAATCTGAACCGGCGGCCGGGGCGCTCGGGCGCGACGTTCACGGTTCGAGCGGAAGATCTGCTCCCAGAACTGGGCCTCAGCGTGGGCTGGCACGGAGACGAGTGCGGTGCTGCCTAAAGCAATAGCCAGCATCAAGCGGGGACCGACTGATCTGACCGTCGTAGGCTGTGCAGCGTGACCGACGCGTGCCGCATTGGCTGTTTTGGCTTGAAACACATCCAACATCACCGACCCCTCAAACAGCGGGCGTACATCAAACACAGTTGACGGAACGTAACCGGTTGACGACAGACCACAACGCTGCAGTTACGCGCCAGCCGAGCCAGACGCTTCACGGCGCGCGATAACCGCGCGCGCTGTAGCGACCGGGCAACATATCAGGCGTTGCGGCCGGAGATCAGCCAGTAAATCGTGCCACCAAGAATGCCAGCGGTCGCATAGACCCGCCACATCACCAACGGCTCAGTGATGCCAGCTTTCGCTGCGCCCATGGCATAGGCCGCCGCCACAACGGCCAGCCCGCCAGCCGCCATGTAATAAAGCGTAAAACGGATGCGGTAATACTCAGCTGCTGCAATCGCCAGGCCTGCAATGACGATTGAGATCGCGAACACCGGGTCGAGCCCACGTTGAAATAGTGCGAGCTGGGCTTCGGTCGCCGGCTTGCCAGCGAGCGCTTGATCTTTCCAGATGTCGATCCCGACGCGTGTGCCAACGGCGATCGCCGCAATTGTCCCGCCCATCACGCCAGCAACGACCATGGGTAAGCGTTGTGTTGGCGACTGGCGTTCGCGCGTTGCGGCAGCTTTCGGTTTGCGCGTCATAGTGTGGTGTCCCCGCTCTCAGGTCGTCCGATCGCCAACCGCGTCGAGCGTGGTCCGCTCAGAAGCCCGGATTTTTTCGCTTTCGGATTTCAGCTGCCCACACGCGGCCAAAATATCGCGACCGCGCGGCGTTCGCACCGGGCTCGCGTATCCAGCCCAATTGACGACCTCGGCGAAGCGCTCAATCTGGTCCCACGACGAACACACGTAGGAACTGCCGGGCCAAGGATTAAACGGGATAAGATTAATCTTGGCTGGGATGCCATCGAGCAGGCGAACGAGTTCGCGGGCGTCCGC
>JBBQNE010000049.1:0-19207 GCA_038329675.1 Hyphomicrobiales bacterium
TCGACCGTGCTGTCATCGTGGGTGATCACGACACGCCCATCATCACCGCCAGTCAACAGCCTTGAGCCAATCACTGCCGCTGAAAGGATCGCGCCGCCGTGGGCTAAAATAGGCGCCGCCGTCTCCAACCGCTGAGCCGCGCGCAGTATCACCCCGTCCCCGGTGGCAAAGGCAAAGGCACCCTCAAGAGCAACCGTCGCCGTGACCGGGGCGTCGAGATTGCGCTCGTGGCCAAGGACTGCACCGACGGCATCACCCTGCCGGAGACGCGCTGCCGAGTTTGGTAGCCCCGCGCCGCTGCGAGGGGGTTGCGGCATCCGTGGCATCAGGCGGCGATACAGGCCTTGAAGCCCGCTTCGAGTTCGTGATCGTTGAGGTGGCGGCCGATGAAAACCAGCCGGCTCCACCGGGTCTCGTCCGGTTTCCAGGCGCGCTGGTGATCTGCCTCGATTTGCATGTGAACGCCTTGGACAACGAACCGGTCAGGATCATCCTTCATGTCGAGGATCCCTTTCAGGCGAAGAATGTTCTGACCCTGGTTGGCGGTCACGTCCTGGAGCCACTTAAACAGCTTGTCGGGGTCCAGCGGATAGGTACTCGAAAGCGAAATTGAGCGGATCGCGGCGTCATGGCGGAACGGCGCGTGGCCGTCGCTGCGGAGCGGCGCGTGGCCGTCGTTATGCGTGTGGTCATCGTGTTGGTGTGCGTGATGATCATGGCTACAGGCAGGCCCGCACTGGTGGCCGTCTTGGCCGTGGTCATGGGCGTGCGCATGCCCATGATCATGCGCGTGATGGTCTTGCTCAATGGTCTCTAAGCGCTTGATATCAAACGCGTTGCGGTCAAACACCTCGGCCAGCGAAATCTCGCTACGCGTTGTGCGATGCAATTTCGCATACGGGTTAATCGAACGGATCGTCGCTTCAACGATGGCGAGTTCGGCTGGCGTAACAAGGTCGATTTTGTTCAACAAGATCACATCAGCGAAAGCGATTTGCTCCTCGGCCTCGCGGCTGTCGTCGAGCCGCATCGCCAAGTGCTTAGCATCGGCGACAGTGACGATCGCATCGAGGCGGGTGCGGGCCTTGACATCGTCATCGGCAAAAAAGGTCTGCGCAACTGGCGCTGGATCGGCGAGACCCGTCGTCTCAACCAGGATACCGTCGAATTTACCCTTACGTTTCAGCAACCCTGACAGGACGCGGATAAGATCGCCGCGAACCGTGCAGCAAATGCAGCCGTTGTTCATTTCATAGATTTCTTCATCGGCTGCGACCACGAGGTCGTTATCGATACCGATTTCGCCGAACTCATTGACGATGACGGCATAGCGCTTGCCGTGGCTCTCAGACAGGATGCGATTGAGGAGCGTGGTTTTGCCCGCGCCGAGATAGCCCGTCAGCACGGTGACGGGAATTTGGCTCTGCTGGCTCATGTGGGGCGTCCTCGAGGGTATCCAATTGCTACCACGCCTACATAGGGCCTACGCTCTCGCGCCGCTAGGCCCGCGGCGCTTGGCAACGCGTCGCGGGTGGACTTAGCGACGAATAAGGGGCGTGTCGGCGCGGTGCGCTTAATTCATCGCGATAAGGCGGGCCGTGTCGGTCAGAACGTACATTCGGCCCTGCGCGACAACTGGCGCAATGAAAACCGGGTTACCAATATCTGATTGCGTGGTGAGCTTGCCGGTCACCGCATCAACACCTGCAAGTTTACCCGAACTTGAGGCGAGCCACAGTTGGCCGCCAGCGAGCGTCGGGCCACTCCAGACCTTGGCGGCTGGCAGTTGCGTCGTCCACTGGACCTTGCCGTCACGGCGCGACAACGCCATCAACTGGCCCGACGTGTCGACGACGAAGACCGTATCGCCCGCGACCCAGGGTGTCTGGAAACCCGCCACCGGCAGCGACCACAGGCGTTCACCATCTTTCAATTGTGTCGCAACGAGCCGACCGGCGTGCCCAACGGCAAAAACCACGCCCTGGTCAATGGCTGGACGGCCCGCATCCGTCAGCGCCGACTGCGAACTCGCACGTGATCGGGTAAGCGTCTCGGTCCACACGGTGTTGCCGTCGGCTGCCTTCAACGCAACGACGTCGCCGGATGGATACGGCACAACGACCATATCCCCAGATACGGCGGGGCTTGCGTTGTTGGCCAGCGCTGAAGACTGCGGCAACCCGCGAACAGCCCATAGTTCCGTGCCGTCGGCGCCATTGAACGCGTGGAAACGGCCATGGCTGGTGATGACGTAAAGACGATCACCCGATGCCGTTGGCGAGGCGCGAACCGGAGCGCCGATGCTCTTCTCCCACAGCTTTTTGCCCGTCGCCGGATCAATCGCCGCGACAACCCCGTAGCCGCTGGCGCCATACAGTCGGCCCCCGTCAACAGCTATGCCGCCGCCATAGCCGTTGCCCTTGGCACCGGCTTCGGGGACCAAAAGTGATCGCCAGACGACGCCGCCGCCACTGGCTGAAAACGCCGTGACCTGGCCATCAGCATCAAGCGTGTAGACCCGGCCGTCGGCAACAACCGGGCTTGCCGTCAACCGGCCCTTGCTGCTTGAGCCCTGACCGGCATCACCTGACCAGACCTGCTTTGGTGCAGCGGAAGCGAGCGCAAGGTGGCCCGGCGCATTGTTGGCTTCGCCACCTGGCTGCGACCACGCCTCATTGGCCCGGATCGGCGGGAGGGCAACGGGGATCGAGGCATCGGCCAATTCGCCAGGTACCTTGGCGTCGCGGTCGGTGAGCGCGATACGGCGGCCTGGCAGCGGCGCGATCTTTTCTTTGAACGGGTTGAGATCGCTGATTTTGGGTAGTTCTGGCCCATCACCGGCGCAGCCGCCCAACAGCGCGGTCATGACGACAACGATCGCGGCTGTTGAAGCGATGGGCAGTCGACCCGTCATGACGATCCTTGTGTGTTCGGTAACGTGTCGGGATTGGCAACGCGGCGGACTTTAGACAAATGGGCTATGGAAACGGACGAAGAAAGCGGGCTCAAGAAAACATTGGCCGTGTGTAACGCACTTACTTTTGACCCGCAGGAGCCCCGCCATCAGATGCAGCAGGCGCTGCTGGAGCCGCCGCCTTAACCGCGGCCGATTTCGCAACATCGTCTGCCAAAATCACCGAGATGTGTCCCTGGACCCGCTCACGCTGGAACTGAGACGATTTCGCGTCGCCGAGCACCAGAAGGAATGCTTTGCGACCATCTTCGAATTTCTGCGCCTTGATTGCAGCCAAACCATAGAGCTCGCGTGCAAGGTTCTGGAACGCACCACCATCACCCATCAAAGGCCTGAGCCGATTCTCCATCTCGGTCCAGTCGGCCGCACCCATGCGCAAGCTCGCAGCCTGAAGGCGCGCGAAATCGCTGATCGTTGTGCCAGCCTTGTTGTCGGCCGAGATCGCGTCAAAAGCGGCAACCGCCTCCGCTTTTTTATCAGCCTTAACCAGCGTGGCAGCCGACTGGAGGCTGGCCAGGGCCGAATAACCAGCCGGTCCAGCTGCGCTGAGGTCAGTAAATCCGGTGGCGGCCTCAGCTATCTTGTTGTCGACAAGAAGACGGCGCGCAGCTTCAAACTTGGCCCCCGCGGCCTCCGCCGACGTTCGACGCTGCCAGTCGTAAGTCTGCCAGCCGATCGTACCAATCGGAATGGCGAGAATCGCCGCGATAATTGGAATTTTGTAAGACTGCCACAGCTTTTTGTAGGTGTCGGCGCGCATCTCTTCGGAGAGTTCGCGCAGCAGGGCGTCGTTTCTGTCGACCATCGCTCAATTATCTCTGGCTGTTTGATCTGCTTTGCCGATGCCAGTTGCGCTCAAGGCGGAAACCACGGCATTCCCGAACGCCATTAACTCAAGCTTGCAGCCGCCGCTATCCCTCACCATGTTGGTCAGGTGCGTAGATTTTTGGTCTTTTTCGTGGCCCCAGCCGTAGCGCTGGATGTTGCGCCTGATAATGCGTCGGATATTGTACCCGATGTTGCGCCCGATGTTGCCACGGGGACGGGTCGCTGTTCACTGATCACTGAATACGTGTGTTCCGCCGCCGGAAAGGCGCGCGACCGCACGTCCTCGGCGTAACTTGAGATCGCGTCCTCGATCACCTCGCCAACGCGGCCAAACTTTCGAACGAACTTCGGCACGCGTTCCGACAACCCAAGCATGTCCTCCATCACCAAAATTTGCCCGTCGCAGGCGGGCGAAGCACCAATCCCGATCGTTGGAATGGGGATTGCCGCTGTGATCCGAGCGGCGAGCGGTTCAGCCATCGCTTCAAGGACGACGGAAAACGCCCCGGCGTTTGAGACAAGTTGCGCATCCTCCTCAATGCCAGCCCAGCTATCGGCCGTCCGGCCCTGTGCCTTGAACCCACCGATGACGTTGACTGACTGCGGCGTCAGCCCGATGTGGGCCATGACCGGGATGCCGCGCTGCACGAGATAATCGATCGTTTCAGCCATCCGCCGACCACCCTCGAGCTTGACGGCACCACAGTCGGTCTCCTTCATAACCCGTGCTGCATTGCGAAACGCGACCTGCGGGCTCTCCTCATAGGTGCCAAACGGCATGTCGATCACCACAAGGGCTCGCTTTGAGCCGCGCACAACGGCCCGGCCATGCATAATCATTAGCTCCAACGGCACCGGCACCGTCGTCTCATAGCCGTGCATCACCATACCCAGGCTGTCGCCGACCAGTAGGAAATCGCAGTATTTATCGGCGATGGCGGCCGTATGGGCGTGGTAGGCGGTGAGCGAGACGATCGGCACGCCGCCTTTCCTGCTCGTGATCTCGGGGGCCATCAGGCGTTTGGTCTGGCCTTGGACTGACATTTTCGGCCCGATGCTCCTCAATCAAACGTGATGCTGGCCAAACTGACGCTGGCTGGCGTCAATTGGCAAATCAGCGCGACGGCTATTTACACAATTTGTAACAGGGCCTCACAAATACCACCGCTTTCAATTGCACGAGAGACGCATGTTCTGCTAACCAAGAGTTAGGTGAAAGAGCGTACTTATTGAAAGGCTTAGCCGCACGTCTTCAGGGATAGCGGCATCCGGGGGCAGGGCTACACGGTTAATTCGTCCGCTAGCTGCGCCACGACGTTCCCGGTCGATTGATCAGGCAAAATTCAAGTCCTCGCGTCGTTAATGTCGTCGTATATTCGGGTTCGTGTCGTCGGGTTCGTGTCTTCGGGGTTGAGTGCACCATGTTCACAAAGTTCGCAGCCATCGTCGGCCTTCTGACCGCAACGATGATCGCGGTTGCCCCGGCACAGGCTCGAACGCGGACGGAGTTGCCAGCACCAAAGCCGCCGGAGGCGTCGTCAAAAGACCCGCTCATCGTGGTGATCTCGCTGCGCCGCCAGCGTCTGACAGTCTACAACCGTAACGGATCGGTCACCGAAAGCCCGATCTCCAGCGGCACTGCTGAAAACCCGACGACCACTGGCATCTTTAGCGTAATCGGCAAGTCCGTTGAGCACTACTCAAACCTCTATGACGACGCACCGATGCCCTACATGCAGCGGCTGACGTGGACCGGGACGGCCATGCACGCTGGTCATCTGCCCGGCTACCCGGCCTCACACGGTTGCATTCGGCTTCCGTATGCGTTTTCGCAGCGCTTGTTTGATATGACGGCGATTAACACGCGCGTGATCGTCTCAAACAGTGATGTCGCGCCGCGGTCAATCTCGCATGCCAAGCTGATGAACCCGCTGCCGATCGCCGATGAAACCGTAGCACTTCAAGCAGTGGCAGGTTTGGGTGGCGGCGGCTCGCTCACATCGCGGCGGTCTGACGACGTTGCTATGTCGGCGGCGGCGCGGGCACGGTTTGCCGAGACACAGGAACTCTATGACGCGATCAAGCCGGTGGCCGCGGTCCACACGGCGCGACTAGACGCCCAAAAAGTAGCACAAAAGACGGTCAATCTAGCGCGACTTGAGCTGTCGGCTCTGGAGGAGCAGGTCAAAACCGCCAACGGTTCGATAATGCGAATTGAGCGCGCCCGCGAAAAACTTGAATCCCAACTTGCAGGGATCGGCCGTCGCATGGAAACCGCGCGCAGTGACCGCGCATTGGCGACCCTGATCGACGCTGAAGAGGCCATCGAAGCCAAGCTGTTCGATTTGGCCAAGGACCTCGAGGGCGCGAAAGATACGCTGGCGGAAGCTGAAAGCGTGCGGGCAGATTATGATGCCCGCATCGAAGCGGCAGCCGACGTCCAGCGGCTGTCTGTCGAAGCGTTTCGCGAGGCCGCACAGGATTTGAAGGATGCACGCGCAGCATTTGCGCTCAAAAAGCGCGAAGATGCCCGTTACGTGCGCCCGGTGTCCGTCATGATCAGCCGTAAGGATCAGCGGCTCTACGTCCGGCAAGGCTTCGAGCCGTTGCTTGAGGTGCCGGTCACCATCGACGATGTGGACACCCCGCTTGGGACCCACGTTTACACCGCGATGGGCTACCGCGATGGCGTGGCCAAGCTCGACTGGAATGTTGTTTCAGTGCCAACCCGCGATGGCGACAAACTGGATCGTGGCAAGCAGAAAGCAGCGTCGGCAACGGCCGCTCTCGACCGCGTGCAGATACCCGAAGACGCGTTGGTAGCTATCACGGAGCGGATCAAACCGGGCTCATCGATCATCATATCTGACGACTCGACAAGCCCGCATTTCGGCGATGGCACAGATTTCACCGTCGCCAGCCGCTGATTGCTGTTGCGATGCGTCGCCAATAGTGGATCAAACTTAGCATTAGAACGCTGGCCAAGGGCACGGTCCAATGCTCAGGCGACGTCATCATCGACAAGAACCGCAACCATGGGCGAAGTTCGGCTTGGCGGTCGCTTGGCAAAAGATAGACGCGAATGGCATCGGGTTTAACGTCGCCAGCAATTTTTTCTGCGACGTCAGCCACGATACCAAAGCCCGTCGGCCACCATATTTTCCAGTCGGCCTCGTCCTTTTGTTGGCGTCGCGCATCGAGGCGGATCAAGCCGGACGGATCAAACGATATCTCGACGTCAAAACCGCCGCGAGCCGCTGCGAACGGCTCAAGGATTGACCTAAGACGGCTGGCCTCGGACAGCTTCGCTAGGTCAACACTCGTCGCTTTGGGATAAAGCCATGACGGGTTGCCGGGCTGGCGAGGTGGGGACGTATCGAGAATCATAAGTTCGGTGTCTGACGCCCGGGCGGCCTGCAACAGAGGGGCGAGCGCGATTGAGCGGATCGTTCCAGTTGGTGGCTCGATCCGCAACGTGTCGTTGGTTTGCGGAGCGGGGTAACCGGATGCCGCACCCGGCTCAATTTTCGCCGAGAGCATGATCGTGTGTCGCGCCCGGTCGGTGATGGTCTCTTTAAGCCGGTCAACATCGGCGCCGACCACTGGGATGCCTTGAGCCGGCGTCCAGGGTGCAAGCGGCGGCCGTGACGCTTGTGGTGTCGCACTATCGAACGCCGACAGCACCTGCATGTTACGGGTAGGTATCTGCCGTTCGAGTTGGGCGATCGCTTCCCTCAGCGCGCCAAGATCGCCGGGCAGAGTTAGCGCAACGACCTGCCCGAAGCGCAGGGCGAACCGAGATCCGGGTCGTCGCTCAATTGAAAAATTAGCCGGACCGGCTGCCAATCTCATGTGTTTGAAGGCTGGCAGTGCCTTTAAGGCGTCCGGGCCAGCAAATAGCGATCGCGTCGTGAGGATCGCTTCGACCTCAGCGAAACTGGTCGCGTCGCGAGGTATCAGAACCGCTGGCGCCCGGGCCAGTTCTGCAGCGGTGCCTGCTGTGTAACTGACCCCGTTCCAATTCCTGAACTCGTAATGGCCTTCGGGCGTAATGTTGACGGCGACGAACGGCCTTTTGGTAACGTCGTAATCCGTTGGCAACCGTTTGACGACGTCGTCCAATGCGATTTCGAAGGGTGGAGCCGGTGATGCCAGACCCAACCGGTGGGCAACTTCGATCGGCACGAAGGTGACAGCAACCCCAACGATGGCGAGGCAGATCAGCGTTGCTTGGGCCAACAACTGCACACTGCGCCGTGGACGCTGCTTCTGCACCCCGCACTCCTCGCTTAAATATCCTGCTTATCCGAATGCAGCAGAGCTTAAAGATTGGTTTGCGCGACATCCGCCACGGATATGAACGGCGGAACGTCGGGCCAAAAAACCCGCGCTGCCGCGCTTGTGATCACCGGATCGCCGGTCGTTAGCAGCGTCAACCGAGGTTGGCCGATATCACGTTGGGCAACGTAGCGCGGATGACGGCCGATGTAGTCCTCAAGGCTATCGGACACGACGGCTGGCTGCGACAAAAACCGCGTGAACGGCGGCAGATGGCGGCGAAACAAGTGCTCAACCAACGGGAAATGCGTGCAGCCGAGGATCGCCCGATGCGGCGGGCTTCCGTTGGTCTGTGCCATCGCGGCGGCAACACCATCGGCAACGAGCCGGTCCAGTTCCGCCTCCGACGCTTCGGCCTCGATTGCGCCAGCGAGCCTTGCACAGACCTGCTGGACGACCTCGACCTTGGGGCAGCGCTTGCGGATTTCCTCTGGGTAGACGCCGCTATCGATCGTGCGCTGCGTGCCAAACACCACGACAAGGTCCGTGTTATACTTCTGCGGGTATTGCGGCGCAGTAACGGCCCACGGCGTCTGAGTCGCAGCCTCGACGGTAGGCGCGACGATGCCAAGTATATTGCAATGGCCCCGCCATTGGCTGGCCGGCAGCCAATCCTGCTGCAGCTGGCGGGCAGCAACCGCCGTGGCGGTATTGCAGCCAAGCAACACTAAGCGCGAGCCGCGGTGAAACAACAGGTCAACGCCAGCGCGGGTGAGCGCCACGACATCGTCCGACGCGCGGTTGCCATAGGGGACGTGGGCGTGGTCACCTAGGTAGGTGAACGCCAGATGCGGAAACCGATCGAGCAAAACGCGCAGCACAGTGAGGCCGCCAAGACCGCTATCAAAAACGCCGATCATCGGTTGATCAGCCCAGATGCAAAGATGCGGCCCTGGACCGCACCTTTTAAGTCTTGAGACTGTACCAAGGCGTTGAGCTCAGCAAACGCGATCGCAGGTTTTGATTGGGCCGAAATACTGGCAACGCTCGACACACCGTGGCGCCTCGCGGAAGTAACCCCGACGATCATCGTCACGACCACGGAAACGGCGTGGCGGCTCTTCTGCGATCCGAAAGCAATCGCGTCCGACGTGACGATGCCAACCGCGCTCACCACGTTCAATATCGCGGTGACAACCATGCGCCGTCGCGTCGGTCGCAACTGTTGGCATGGCGAGAGCGATGGCGACCGCGACAAGTAAGGCTCTCATGATCCATTCCCCTAGTTGGTCACGCGTCTCAACAACCCAGACGAGGCTATCGGCGTAGCCGTCTCGAGGATGGGTCACAAGCTGAGTTTTTAATCTAACGCCGTGATTTTATTGTACCTGAAAAGACGGGCTAAACGGCCTAGCAGACAGTTTTGCACTGCTTAATCGGACCGATATACTGACAGCGCTGAACGCAACGTGGACCGTCCCGGCGGCTATTGCGGAAGTCTCGGCGGTCATAGTCTCGCCCTCGGAAGGGCGAGGCCGCTGCAACGCGGGCGCAATTGCGACCGACGTGACGGTGCCAACCGGCCGGGCCGCGCTCGACGCTACGGTGACAGCCGTTGGCCGATGCGACATCGGCCGTCACCGGCATTAAAAGAAATGCGGCGGCGACAAGCAATAGGGCTCTCATTGGTCTCTCCTAGTGGATGGTCTGAGTTTGACGAAGCGGGTATGCTCATCTAGCGCGCGCGCAGATGAACCTAAACTTTAAACGGCTGCACGCCGACCGAGTCGGCAGAACCCGCCAGGCACAACGCGTCAGACGCAATTTGGTTCGCAACAAATCCGTCAACGGCGATCAAGTGCATTCGGCAAATCGCCGATAACACGACCCGATGTCGATCCAGCGCTGCACTTGCAGTGGTCGTTTACTCCGCTGCCTCTGACGCTGGACGGGCAATCGGATTGCCACCGGTGGCCGGGCCGGTAGCGGTCGCGGCAGCGTTCCGCTCAATCGACTTGAGCCCTTCAAGCGTCGGCATCGCAACCGTGGAATATCCACAGTCGACGAAGTGAACCTCGCCGGTAACCGCGCCCGACAGCGGCGACACGAGATAAAGCCCGGCACCGCCGACCTCGTCGAGGGTCGGCGTCCGACGGAGTGGCGAGTGTTCGCGGTTGTAGTTGAAGATTAGCCGGGCATCGGACACGCCGGACCCTGCCAGCGTCCGCATGGGACCAGCAGACAGTGCGTTGACGCGGATGTTGGCTGGGCCGAGGTCAGCGGCCAGATAACGCACCGAAGCCTCTAGCGCTGCCTTCGCGACGCCCATCACATTGTAGGATGGCGTCCACCGGGTCGCGCCGCCGTAAGTGAGCGTGAGCAGCGAACCACCATTAGGCATCAGGTCGGCTGCACGCTTAGCAACCTCGGTGAAGGAGAAGCACGAGATCACCATCGTGTTCACAAAGTTTTCGCGGCTGGTGTCGGCGTAACGTCCGCTCAATTCACGGCGGTCGGAAAAGGCCAGCGCGTGGATGACGAAATCGAGCGAGCCCCACGTGTTTTTGATTTCGGAGAAAACACTGTCGACGCTGGCGATATCCGTTACGTCACACGGCACGATAATTTCAGCGCCGACCGATTTGGCCAGCGGCGTCGCCCGGCGTTCAAACGCATCGCCCTGATAGGTGAACGCGAGCTTGGCGCCCTGACCGGCGACAGCGCGAGCAATACCCCACGCGATCGAGCGGTCGTTGGCCACGCCCATAATCAGGCCGCGCTTGCCAGCCATGATCGGACCCGGCGTGGCAACGTCAAATTCGGTCATCGGAGCCTCCGTTGCACGCGCCGTAACGTCTCTGCCCCGTCAAGGGCCTGTGATGTCGATCAACTGTAGCGGCGAAACACCAAAGTCGCATTGGTGCCGCCGAACCCAAAGCTGTTTGACATCACACAGTTAAGGGTCGCGTTGTCGATACGTTCGCGAACGATCGGGATATCTGCGAATGCCGGGTCAAGCTCTTCGATATTGGCGCTTTCCGCAATGAAACCATTGTTCATCATAACGATTGAGAACACGGCTTCTTGCACACCGATCGCCCCCAGCGAGTGCCCGGTTAACGACTTGGTGCCCGAAATCGGCGGAATCTTCGTCCCAAACACATCGCGTATCGCATCGATTTCCTTGGCATCCCCAATGGGCGTCGATGTGCCGTGCGGATTAATGTAGTCAATGTCGCAGCCAAGACCACGGCCGTCCATGCCGCCCATCGCGAGCTTCATGCACCGGGCCGCACCTTCGCCCGATGGCGCAACCATATCAAACCCGTCCGATGACGCACCGTAGCCCGCGACCTCGGCATAAATTCGTGCGCCGCGGGCTTTAGCGTGCTCAAGTTCTTCGAGGACGAGAACGCCAGCCCCGCCAGCGATGACAAAGCCGTCGCGATTGGCGTCATAGGGGCGGCTCGCTTTATGCGGCGTCGCGTTATAGCGCGACGACATTGCGCCCATACCATCAAACAGGACCGACAAGGTCCAGTCGAGTTCTTCGCAACCGCCAGCCAGGACGATGTCTTGCTTGCCCCATTGAATAAGTTCAGCGCCGTTACCGATGCAGTGGGCCGACGTTGAGCAAGCCGACGAGATCGAGTAGTTGACGCCTTTAATCTGGAAACTCGTCGCCAACACCGCAGATGGACCCGAGCACATACCCTTGGTGACTTCAAAGGGGCCGACTTGCTTGGGCGTCTTGTGACGCGCGGTATCAGCCGACCAGACGATCGAACGAGTCGACGGCCCACCTGAGCCCATGATGATGCCAGTACGCTCGTTTGAGACGTCCTTCGGCTCAAGCCCGCTGTCGCGGATCGCCTGTTCCATAGCGATATAGTTCCAGCCGACACCAGCTTCCATAAACCGCTTTGGTTTGCGCGGAACGGCGGCCTCCCAGTCAAGCTGAGGTGCGCCATGCACGTGGGAGCGGAAACCAAGCTCGGCGTACTTGTCGGCGCGCACGATGCCCGATTGGCCCTCGCGAAGCGCAGCCGTTACTTCCTGCACGGAGTTGCCAATCGAGGACACGACGCCCATTCCGGTCACGACGACGCGTCTCATGTCACGTAGTTCCTTGATCATTGCGACGCGTGTTGTGACAGGCGACTTCGCAGTGGGCACCGGCAGCGGCAACATGAACGGCGCGAACGTCCACGACGCAACGACTATCTGCAACTAGCAATCGCACCGGCGCCAGCCAATGGAAGGCGCGGCTGAACGGGCGGCCAAACAAGCAACCCATCCAACACATGGCCATCACGCAGCCGTGCCGTCAGCTTTGAGCAGAACGCGAAGATCCTTGGCCGTGTAGATGACTTCGCCGTCAGCAATGAGTTGCCCGTCGGCTTCGGCCAACTTTAATTTCCGCGCAATCACGCGTTTCACGTCAATAACGTAGCGCAACTGTCGAACGTGCGGCGTTACTTCTTTCATGAACTTGACTTCGCCAACACCTGACGCACGACCCTGTCCTTGAAGGCCGAGCCAGCCAAGGAAAAAACCGGTGAGCTGCCACAGCGCATCGAGCCCGAGGCAACCGGGCATCACCGGATCGCCATCGAAGTGGCAGCGGAACACCCACTCGAGGTGCGGGTTGTCGGCGACCGCCAGTTCAGCCTCGATTTGGCCCTTGCCGTAGAGGCCACCGGTGTCCGAAATGGCAGTGATACGGTCAAACATGAGCATCGGCGGGAGCGGTAGTTGAGCGTTACCAGCGCCAAACAAACGCCCATGACCGCAGTCGATGAGGTCTGCGTAGTCAAAACTTGCGCGCCGGTCGGCCATGCTACTGGAGTTCCCCTCAATCGTCCCGCTAACCCGTTTTACGGCTTACCCAACTTGCCACCCACCAAAAGTGGCTTCTGCAACAGCTGCCGCCGCTAACGCACCGTTAGCCATGAATGTTGCGAGCCCCTTCAAAGGGTAAAGCGGCCAATCGTCAAGCGGGGCCTCCGAAGGCTGGGGACGAATGCTGCTCCAAGCCCCGGCTAACCTGGCAGGCGAAGGTTGTTAAATGCGGCGGCTTGCGGCGCGCGACATCGACCTTTATAGCTTTCAAACTGAGTAACGGAGTGTAAGTCATTTCGTGGCGATGCTGCATAGCTCATCAAGGGATAGAGACCGGCGACCGTGACGACTTTTGAAACACAAGCTGACGGCATGAACAGCCTCGTTGACGGTGAGAGCGGCCTCGCGACGCGCTTGCGTCAGGCCGGATTACGCCCGACGCGGCAGCGGATGCTGCTGGCTAAGTTGTTGTTTGGCCAAGGCGACCGACATACGTCCGCGGAGGCTCTGCACGCCGAAGCGGTCGTTGAAGGTGAACAGGTTTCGCTCGCCACGGTCTATAATTCGCTGCACCAGTTTAAGGTTGCCGGGCTCGTCCGCGAACTCATCATCGATAGCCAGCGAGCGTATTTCGACACCAACACGTCGAACCATAATCACTTCTTCGTCGAGAGCGAAGGTAAACTCGTCGATATTCCCGGCGACGCGATCCACGTTGCGGGGCTTCCGCAGCCGCCGCCCGGCATGCGCGTTTCACACATCGACGTGGTTGTTCGGCTGGTGCCCGATACCGACTGAACGGACGTCGATACGATTACGCAACGTCGCCCAAAAACTGGCTCATGCCCACGTGCCCTCAAGGTCCGCGGCGCGAACAGGCATATGGTTCAGCGGAACGTTTCGCTCGCATAGACCCCCCATAACGACTTTTGTGGCAAATAGCCTTTGAAGTCGTCGACGGAGACTTCGCACCACTGCCGGTTGCACGCCGATACGTTGGCAATCACACCCGCTTCGACATTGGCAACAGCACTCGCCGAATCTTCGCCGCTCGATCGGATGGGCAATTCGGGCGGCTTCGCACCGGGCTTGATGGCCCAGGGCTCAACCAATGCCGTGCGGCGGCCCGACAACAAGGAGTGTGTAACCCAGCCGGTCGCGCCTTCAGCATCGCGGACTTCGCGCCAGCCCTCATATTCGCGCACAACTTCCACGGGCAGTCCCGCCCGCCGAAAGACAAACGTTATTGGGTATTCCGTGCCGGGCCCTTTGCGGACATTAACGCGGTCCGACTTCAAACTGACATAGCGGGGGAGAGCGAGGCCGGTGCCGGCTGCAACCGCGGGTGATGGCGCAGGTGATGCCACAGGCTGTGACGGCGCGGGCCCATTCTGAGCAAAAGCCGCAATGGGACATACAACGATCGTCGCCACGATGAGCAGCGCAACAAGCCGTGCAGCCATTGTGCGTCCAACAATCATCAAGACCTCAGTTGGTTAAGCCGCCGCGCACCGTGGGCTAGCCGTTTGAGACGCCAGAGGCCGACAAAGTCGCTGCCCATAAAGACTTCATTTGTGTTCGCCAGGGCGTTCGTTAAGACAGAAATGCTCCGCGCCGTCGTCAGACGGATACACTGCATCGCCTTTTGCGCAGAAGCCAAATGCCGACAGCCCCCAAAAAACCGATCGTCGTTGTCACACGCAAGCTACCAGACGTGGTCGAAACAAGGCTCACGGAGCTGTTCGACGCGCGGCTGAATGCGGCCGATCAGCCAATGTCACAATCGCAACTGATTGAGGCGATGAGAACCGCCGACGTGATCGTGCCCACGGTGACCGACCGAATCGATCGCGGGGTCATCTCGCAGGCTGGCCCCAACCTGCGGCTGATTGCGAACTTCGGGACCGGCGTCGACAACATCGACCTCGATACGGCGCGCAACCGCTCGATCATCGTGACGAACACGCCAGGCGTCTTGACCGACGATACTGCCGATATGGCGATGGCGCTGATCCTGTCGGTGCCACGGCGATTGGCGGAGGGCGCGCAGTTCCTCAAAGACAATCGCGACGCGTGGAGTGGGTGGTCACCGACGTGGATGCTCGGCCATCGGATTTACGGCAAAAAGCTCGGCATCATTGGTATGGGCCGGATCGGACAGGCGGTCGCCCGGCGCGCCAGAGCGTTCGGATTGCAGATCCACTACCATAACCGGCGAAAAGTCAGCCCCGATGTCGAACGTAGCCTTGAGGCGACGTATTGGGATACGCTCGACCAGATGCTGCCACGTGTTGATATTTTGTCGATCAACTGCCCCCACACACCAGCGACGTATCACCTGTTGTCAGCGCGGCGCCTAAAGTTGCTGAAGCCCAGCTGCTACATCGTCAACACATCACGCGGCGAAGTCGTCGACGAAAAAGAACTCGTGCGGCTGCTCGAAGGCGGGCTGATCGCTGGCGCTGGCCTTGACGTGTTTGAAAAAGAACCAGCGATCAACCCACGGCTATTGGCAAGCCCGCGCGTGGTCGCGCTACCGCATTTGGGCTCAGCGACGATCGAAGGCCGCATCGACATGGGCGAAAAAGTGATCATCAACATCAAGGCTTTTGTCGACGGTCACGCGCCGCCCGACCGGGTCCACCCAGCGATGTTCTAAGACGGCGGCAGTCGGGTACGGCAACCGACGGGAGCCACGTGATGCGCGCACGTACCGCGTGAGGCGCCCAACTCATGCGTATTTTACAGCGTGGTAAACGCCTCCTTAACCGATGTGCCGCATACTGCGTGAACCACGGTCAATTTTGGGAATTGGCACCATGGCTATCGCAGACAGTCGCGCCGAAACGGGTGCGTTGCAAAACGCCTGCTCGAAGGTGGAACGAGGCCCGCATAACGGCTTCGCCCCCCTCGCAAATAAAGACCCGGGCCCAAAGATCGGCGCGGGACCAACCCCACAGTCGAACCTCGCGACGCTACTAGACAACTTCACCGATAGCATCGCCGATCCCGAAGCCCACACGATTGGCGCGTTTGCTCAAACCGTGCAGGCACTACACGCGGAATTGGCCGTGCTCGCCCGCCACTTTGAAGCCGTCGCCGATCGCGCAGCGGTAATCGAAACCTCCGCAGTCGACGTCGACATCATTGCAGGCACCAAGCCTAGCACCTAGTCTTGGCCCCGAAGCCGACACTGCGCCGCGACCCATCACGCGTTGCGGCTGCGGGCCTCGACAGCTGATGCTTGCGTTGGCAATTGTCTGAGCAATCGTTCGTAATCCGGACCTGTCCGGATTGCACCAGCTTCAAACCCGCTCGCCGTCTTCAACGTGCCCCGTTTCACAAGGCCGCGCGCCTCGGGAAGCATGCGCTCGATCAGTGGCATGACGGCAGCCGCACTTGCCCGCTGGGCGCCATCGTCGATTTTCAGCGCAAAGCCGATCCCAAGTTCGGTAAGCGCGCCACAAAAGACGCCCTCTGCCCCCGTTTTTAAGTACACCTGCCCCGGCAATGCCGACATCACAACGGAATCGGTGCGGCCCGTTCCCGACACCAGATCAGGCGCTGCCCAGCAGGCGGCGAGGACGCGGGTCACTGCCGCACGCCGCATCGGGCCCATGTGCGCCCGCGTTGCGATTCTGGCGTAAAGCGTCGCGAGGCTCGATAACGACAGCGCATAGGTCGGCACGGCGCAGCCATCTGTGCCGCGATGGACCTCGCTGAGTGCCAGACCCGTCAACTCCGACAGAGTTTGAGCAATTTCACGTTGAACAGGATGCGTCGGGTTGCCATAGCCAGCGATGTCCTGCCCGCCCGACAGCGCGGTGGCAATAAAGCCGAGGTGCTTGCCCGAGCACGTATGATGGAGTGCGGTTGGGCGAGCGCCCGTCGCCGCCAGCGCCCGTGCGGCACCTCGGCCAGCAGGATCGGCAGCTCCACACACAAGGCACGTATCCTCAACGCCGATCGCATCGCGCATCGCGGCAGCCACCGCCACATGGCGCGCCGTGCCGGTATGGGAACCGCACGCCAGCGCAATCTCGGCATCGCCGAAGCGATAGTGATCGGCCGCCCCGCTCTCGATCATCGGTAGCGCCTGGATGAGCTTGATGGCGGACCGGGCAAAGATTGGCCGTTCCACGTCGCCGCCCGAGATCATGAGGTGGCCGTCGGCGGTTGCAACCGCAACGGCACCGCGATGGACGCTCTCGACGAGGGCCCCGCGTGTCACTTCGACGAGTACGGGGTTAATCATGCGGAGCGACGCGTCCAGGCTTTTGCTGCGGCGCACGCATGACCCGGGAACAGCGCCGCGTCAACCAGCAGCGGTTTGGCCTATCCGTTGGCGCGCTGGAAGATCAGCGGGATCGTGAACACTTCCCGCGTATTCAGCGCATCCGGCAAGGGCGGAAATTCGGCCTTATCGATCCAGTCGATCGCCTTCTGGTCGAGCACGTCATTACCCGAGCTTGCCAGAATCTTGCGGGTCAAAAGCTTGCCGGTCCGGTCGATCTCAAATTGTACGGTGACGGTGCCAAAATTCTTGAATGCGCCAATGCGCACTTTGCGGATCGCCTTGTTGAGCTGTCCGGCATATTGCAGACGAGCTTGAGTTCGGCTGCCGTCTTGGGCTTTGCCCGCGCTTTTTTCAGCAAACATTTCAACTTGGGCCGCCTGTTCGACGGCGGCAACTTCAACCGGCTTGACCTCAGGTGGCTGTAAATCAGGCGGCGGCGGCTGCTCGGCGGCTTTTTGCGCCTCGACGGGGCTTTCGGTCGCGGTCAGGACCGTGTCGAGTTCGGGCTCGATGGGTTTTGCTACCGGTGGCGGCGTCTCCTGGGCAACCATCGGCGCGACTTCGGCAACCTCAATACGTTCTGCAGCCTCCCCTTGCACGATACCTTCAAGCGCGATGCCCTGCTCCATCTTGAAGCTATCGGTGCCCTCGCCATCGTCATAAACGGCAGCCGGGCTCGACTGGTCAAAAAGCCGGGCCATCGGGGCAAACACCGAAGCGTGCGCGGCCAGCGAGACCACTAACGTCGCGAGGAGCAGGCGGTTCAACGTCCAGTCCTCCAACTTCTAGCGCGGCGGCGCGGGTGGCAGCGTAACTGGCGCAGCGGCTGGTGGTGCAACGGGCCCGTCACGCGGTCCAGTTCCAGGCAGCTGTTGGGCCAACAGCGAAACGCGGCCATAGCCCGCTTCGCCGATTCTACCGAGGACCTCCATCACGTCGCCGTAGGCCTGTTTTTTATCGGCCCGGACATAGATTACGGTATCGCCTTCCGCCGTTCGCAACGTTCGCAAGCGATCGACGATCGCCGCACGCGCGATAAACTCATCGCGAACTTGTAGCGTGCCCTCAGGCGTCAAGGTCACAACCATCGGCTTTTGCGTTTGACCAAGTTTCACAGCCGACGTCTTGGGCAACTCGAGCGGTACGCCAGCCACCATGAGCGGGGCTGCAACCATGAAGATCACCAGCAGCACCAGCATCACATCGACCATCGGCGTGATGTTGATGTCGGTCACCGGCCGGTATCCGCCGTTATCGGTATCATCATCGCCGTAGCTAGGCCCGGAGCCGAATTGTGCACCCATTATTTCAAGCCTTTGATCGCGCGGACCTTGTCGGCATCAACGCGCGACATCCACTTAGCGATTGTCACGATTGGCTTGGCAATCCGCTCGTGGTTCCGGGCGAGCGTGGATGAGATCTGGTTGTAGGCGATGACCGCCGGGATCGCTGCAAACAGGCCAAGCGCGGTGACAAACAACGCTTCCGCAATGCCCGGGGCAACAACGGCGAGGCTCGTATCCTTTGACTTCGCGATCGCGGCGAACGAATGCATGATCCCCCAAACCGTGCCGAGCAGCCCGATGAAGGGCGTCGTGGAGCCGACCGTCGCCAAAAACGGCAGCCCTCCCTCATAGCGGCGCAACTCACCCCTGAGCGCGCCACGCATTGCGCGTTCGAGACGGGCGCGGATGTCAGTTCGGCTTTCGCCCGGGCTCGCCCCCTCGCTCAACTCGTGAACCGCCGCCTGCGCAATGGCAGCGCCCACGGTGTCGCTGTCCGTGGTCGGCAATCGGCCCTCCGCCGCGCTGTCCTCGATCAGCCGGGCCTCGCGAGACAGCCGCTGGAGTCGGATGAATTTTTCCAGCACAATCGCCCACGTCGCGATCGAGGCGAGGACGAGGAGCAGCGCGATACCCTGCACGATCGGGTCGGCATTCAAGATCATGCCGGTGAACGAGAGGTCCGCTGTGCCTGACGGTTGTGCC
>JBBQNE010000050.1:0-18906 GCA_038329675.1 Hyphomicrobiales bacterium
CCTCCATCGAGGAGGGCGTTGATGATGTGATCGAATTCCTGTTCGGTCCGCTCACCTTGCATAAATTCGAGGTCGTCG
Source organism: Hyphomicrobiales bacterium (assembly GCA_038329675.1). Lineage (GTDB taxonomy): Bacteria > Pseudomonadota > Alphaproteobacteria > Rhizobiales > Hyphomicrobiaceae > JANXVY01. The sequence goes on from JBBQNE010000050.1 coordinate 79, forward strand.
ATCAGCAGCACGTCGATTTGGCGAAAGCGCTCTTTGAAGGCGGTCGGGTCTTGGTTTCTGATGGCTTCGACGAACTGGTAGCGAAACCGCTCCGCCGTCAGGTACAGCACCTGAGCCGTTGGATTGCGGCGTTTGATTTCCCAAGCGACGGCTTGCAACAGATGCGACTTGCCGAGCCCTACGGACGAATGAATATAAAGCGGATTGAAAGCCGGTGTCCCGGTCGCTGCGACTTCGGCGACTTGAGTGGCCGCTGCATGTGCGATGCGGTTTGACGATCCGACGATGAAGCTATCGAATGTGTAGCGCGGATCGAGAGGAGACCCCTCAAAGCCACCTGCTTGCGTTCGGCCGATGGCTGCTGGCGTCGGGCGTGGGACGGGTCGGATCGCGTCGACTGGCAGTCGGCTTTCAAACGTTCCTGGCAACTCAGTGTCGGCCAGTGTCGCGTTGTCTGGCTGGGGACGCTGCGAAGTTGGCTGCCGCAACACCACGTCGATTTTCTCGACACCCACGAATTCCGATTGCGCCGCTAACAATAGCGCATCGCTGTAATGGGATTGGATCCAATTGCGAAGAAACTTCACGGGAACGGAGGCGGTCAGCACGCGACCGTCGAATTTGTCGAACTCTAGGGCATTGAACCAGCTAGTAAAAATATCTTCGCCAAGTCGGGCACGCAGAAGTGCCCGAACTTTTTGGCCGCGACCATCGACACCGTTTGCTGTCGTTGGGGCGTGGAGCTGGTCAGAGACCGTGCTCGTCCGTGGCTCGTCGAGGCCAATCTGCGTCAGTCCATTATTTTGCTGCGGCGAAACGGTTGCCATGTTCTCGTACCCCTTTAAAAACTTGCCATGTGCCACAACGCAGCCAATAAAACGGCCGTTGCGGTCACCCGCCGAAAGGACGGGCCCCGCTCGCAAAACTTGCGTGGTCGGGCCCGACGATCTTCGGCAACTCATCGGTTAATCGTCAGGACGTATGTGCCCTGAACGCACGAACTTGAACGCTCGACATGGGCGGCTTGTTAGCCTTGAGCCCACGGTAAACCGGCAGCCTTCCAACCGCCGATGCTTCCACGGTGACGTTCCGCGTCGAGGGGGCCCTCAAACCCCTCCGCCACGTTGTGACACCGGCTATATCCGGTCGCAGTCATGAGTTCGGCGGCCATGCGGCTACGCCCCCCCGACCGGCAAATGAAAAACAACTGCGTCTGTGGACCAGCTCCAATTTCGGCCAGCGCCGACGTCAATCGACCAGCGAACGCCGGATCGACGCCGTTGTCTGGGAATGTCTGCCATTCGATCGTGATGACCCGCTTGCCCAACGTCGACAAATCAGGCAGCCCTACGAATGCCCATTCGGCACGTGTGCGGACGTCAACAAGAACGGCGGATGGCTCGGTTGCCAACACGTCGAACGTTGAGCGCGCCGACACGTCGTCGACGACGGATGTACCCGTCACGTCTAAACCCGTGCTTGTCACGTAGTACCTCTCGAGCGAACGTCCAAAAAAGGCTCAGGTACGCGAGCGCTGCGACGGCACCACAACTAAATTTGGTGAGCGTCGCCAAGGAACAAAAACCGGCCAAACGAACAGTGTGTTTGCACCGGGCAACGAGAACCGTTTGAGAGACGGTGGCCGTGAGAGAGGCCTTAGTCGTTAACAGGTTGGAACGCAAGTTGTGCACCGGTGCGCCACACGGCCAATGCCATGGGGGCTAAGGCTATTTTACTAACAGTGTCGAAGGGCTTCTTCTTAATCGCTTAGCTATTGATATCATTGTTTTATTTTGATGCGGGCAGCATCGCAATGGATGCACTGTCAACAGCTTTGGCTCAGGAGCGTAAAAACTCATTTTCGGTGCGATGGACGACTCGTGCGAGGGCTGACGGACAGTCGCGATGAGATCGCTTTTCCACATGAGTCCAGGGCTTAAACTTCAATTGAACATTGGCTACGTCGGGCAGACCCTGATGCGCGAATGCAACGGTCTGATGACAGCAATTCAAGGCGGGGTTTTGTGTCACCCCCCGCGACGGCTGACGCTTTAGAGCGACCGTACATGGTCGTGTTACGGAAGCAGAGGCCCAACGCGAGAGTCACCATCGCGCGGATTACCAATACGCCTGTAAGAGGTACCCCATGGGGTCACCAGCGTCGTGACCCGGGCGATGGAGCCGCAAATCGGACGCCCGGACAAGAACCGTCGAACCGTAACGATCTGCCCGTCGTTGAGCGCGATCGTGGCTTGGCGGGCCCTCGGCGCAATCTGTTCGCCAGCTGGATGACAACGGACGACGCGCCCAATCCGTTCGGCGGCCACCATAGATACCGCATCGGTTATTGCGTCAGCCACGACGGCTAGCGTGGCGACGGCGCCGACGGCAGTCAGCATCACGATCCAATGGCGTCGTGGAAAGCCAAACCAGGCGCCACCCGTGCGGTGGTTTGCGCGGCGGCGCGACAGTGGCGATCCCATCGGGTCGTCAGGCGGCCGCTGGCATGGCGTCGACGAGTTTCACGATGTCGGCCATGATGTCGTTGAGCTGGAAGTCTTTGGGCGTATACACTGCCGCAACGCCGAACGATTTCAAAACCTTCTCGTCTTCGGGTGGAATGATGCCACCGACGATCAACGGTATGTCGCCGATCCCCGATTGGCGCATCCGGTCGATCACATCGCGCACCAACGGAACGTGTGAACCCGATAAGATCGACAGCCCGACGACGTGGACACTTTCGTCGACGGCGGCACGGACAATCTGGGCAGGTGTTAAGCGGATGCCCTCATAGAGCACGTCCATACCGCAATCGCGGGCACGGACGGCGATCTGTTCGGCTCCGTTCGAATGCCCGTCGAGGCCTGGCTTACCGACCAGGAACTTGATCCGTCGGCCGAGTTTGGCGGACACTTGATCGGCGTGCGCGCGTACTCTTTCGATCGCGCGGTCGTCGCGCATGACCGCTGTTTGCGCCACGCCGGTCGGGGCTCGATACTCGCCATAGATTGAACGGAGAACGGCGCCCCATTCGCCCGTTGTCACGCCGGCTTTGGCGCAAGCAATTGATGGTTCCATGACGTTGCGACCGTCTTTGGCCGCCCGCTCAAGCTCGGCTAAGGCAGACTGTGCGGCAACGTTGTCTCGTTTCGAACGCCAGTCTTGTAAGCGGCCGATCTGATCGGCTTCGACGGCTGGATCAACCACCATGATTGCGCCCTCGCCAGCCGATAGCGGCGATGGTTCGGTTTCGCGGTATTTGTTGACGCCGACGACGACTTGTCGGCCGGTCTCGATGCTGCCCAAGCGCGCCGTGTTGCTCTCGACCAAGCGGCGTTTCATATAGTCGATAGCAGCGACAGCGCCGCCCAGCCCGTCAATGGTTACAAGTTCGGCGCGCGCCTGGGCTTTGAGTTCATCGACCTTCCGGGCGATCTCGTGGCTGCCATCAAAGATGTCGCCGTACTCCAAGAGGTCCGTTTCGTAGGCCAGCACCTGTTGCATGCGCAGCGACCACTGCTGATCCCACGGACGCGGGAGGCCGAGGGCTTCGTTCCAGGCTGGCAATTGGACAGCGCGCGCACGGGCGTTCTTCGATAACGTCACGGCCAGCATCTCGATCAAGATGCGGTAGACGTTGTTTTCGGGTTGAGGTTCCGTCAGCCCGAGCGAGTTGACCTGGACGCCGTACCGAAACAGCCGGTACTTGGGGTCCGTGACGCCGTAGCGATCGGAAACGATCTCGTCCCAAAGGTCGTTGAAGGCGCGCATTTTGCAGATTTCGGTAACGAACCGCATGCCCGCGTTGACGAAGAACGACATGCGACCAACGACAGCGCCGAATTCAGCGGCGGGGACTTCACCAGACGCTTTGACTTGATCGAGGACGGCGATCGCGGTGGCTAACGCGAACGCTAACTCTTGCACCGGCGTCGCGCCGGCCTCTTGCAGGTGGTAGGAACAGACATTCGTCGGGTTCCAGCGTGGCACATTGCGGTATGAGTAGACGATTGTGTCTTGGATGAGCTTCAGTGATGGGCCGGGCGGAAACACGTAGGTGCCGCGCGATAGGTACTCTTTGATAATGTCGTTTTGGATGGTGCCGGTGAGCTTGTCGCGAGAAACGCCGGTTTCATCGGCCACTGCAATATAAAGCGCGAGCAGCCAAGCGGCCGTCGCATTGATTGTCATCGATGTGTTCATTTGATCGAGCGGGATGCCCGACAGCAGTGTTCGCATATCGCCGATGTGGGACACGGGTACGCCGACTTTACCGACTTCGCCGCGGGCTAATTCATGGTCGCTGTCATAGCCCGTTTGGGTTGGCAGGTCGAAGGCGATTGACAGGCCGGTTTGGCCCTTCGTCAGGTTGAGCCGATACAGCTCGTTGGATTTAGCCGCGGTCGAATGACCGGCGTAGGTGCGAAAAATCCACGGCTTATCTCTGCCGACCGTTTGACGGGGTGCCGTTGGCGTATCGTCTTGCATGGAACATCCTGCGCCGGAGTGAGCGTGCGCACATTAGCCGGAGGCGAGCCAGAGTTGCAAAACGTTCTTACGTCGCGGCTAGGATTCAGCCAATTTGAGCTTGATCGTCGCCCTTCAACGGGTTTGTCGCGTCGCCAATGGCCACCAAAATGCGGTAGATCACGATCCACATAACCGTAAGCGACATGATCGCGATCGCCGCGGCGACAACCGCATTTGCACTTTTGTTGCCCAGAAAACTGATGCCGACAACGTTAAAGCCGGTGTGTGCGACCAGGATCGAGAAAAACATCGCCACGGCGCCGAGGATCGACATCAACGTATTGTCGGAATACGCGTGCAAAAATAGTCCAGCGATCATCGCCAAGAGCCCGGCGATCAACCAGACGATAAAGTCTGTGCGCCAGAACACGGCCCAGAAGACGTCCATCGTTTCGATCACAGTACGCAATCCTACTCAACGACCCTGTTACGCCGCCGGTCTCAGCCTCCCTGCCGACCCGCATCGCACAAACTTTGCAGACAATTTCCTAATTTCTCGCTAAGAATTGGACCAACGGAACAGGTGGCTGTGCGTGCGCACGGTCAGGGGCACATGGCTCCCCCAGTTGCGACTTGCAATTGCGCGCGTTTCGTGGCGCGATCTATGAAACTTTGGCCCTGCCTGGAGACGCCGTTCATGCCGAGCACCGCTGCGAAATCAGCTGAGACCCTTGCCGCTCCGGCGATTATTCCGGGTACGAAGGAGCTTTACGAAATCGGCGAGATACCGCCGCTGGGACACGTGCCGTCCAAAATGTATGCTTGGGCCATCCGGCGCGAGCGGCACGGCGATCCAGACACGGCCATGCAGGTCGAAGTTGTGCCGACGTGGGAACTCGACAGCCATGAAGTGCTCGTGCTCGTCATGGCAGCGGGTGTTAACTACAACGGGGTCTGGGCCTCGTTAGGAAAGCCGATTAGCCCCTTCGATGGCCATAAGCAGTCTTTTCATGTCGCCGGATCGGACGCTTCAGGCATCGTTTGGGCCGTTGGTTCGAGGGTCAAGCGTTGGAAAGTCGGTGATGAGGTCGTCATCCACTGTAATCAGGACGATGGCGATGACGAGGAGTGTAACGGCGGCGACCCGATGTTCTCGCCATCGCAACGGATCTGGGGTTACGAGACTCCCGATGGTTCGTTTGCGCAGTTCTGCCGCGTTCAAGATAGGCAACTGCTGGAGCGTCCTCGGCATCTGACCTGGGAAGAGAGCGCGTGCTACACGCTGGTTTTGGCGACATCATATCGGATGCTGTTTGGTCATCGCCCGCACGTTCTGCGGCCAGGGCACAATGTGTTGGTGTGGGGGGCATCGGGTGGCATCGGTTCGATGGCTGTCCAACTGTGCGCCACCGCAGGGGCGAACGCGATCGGCGTCGTATCGGACGCTGACAAAGTGGATTTCGTTACGCAGCTGGGTGCCAAAGGCGTTTTGAACCGCAAGTTGTTTAATTGCTGGGGGCAAATGCCAAAGGTCGGCAGCCCTGAGTATGCCGAATGGTTCAAAGAAGCGCGCAAGTTCGGCGCGGCTATTTGGGAGCACACCGGCAAAGGCAACAACGTCGATTTCGTTTTCGAACATCCCGGTGAATCGACGATCCCCGTGTCAGTGTTCGTGGTCAAGCGCGGCGGTATGGTCGTCATTTGCGCCGGGACGACGGGCTTTAACCTGACGCTCGACGCGCGATATTTGTGGATGCATCAGAAGCGGCTCCAAGGCTCGCACTTCGCCAATCTGCTGCAAGCCAGCCTCGCCAATCGCCTTGTCGTTGAGCGGCGGATCGATCCTTGTATGTCGGAGGTCTACAGCTGGGCGCAAATTCCCAGGGCCCACATGCGGATGATGCGCAACGAGCACAAGCCTGGAAATATGGCTGCTCTTGTTTCTGCGCCAACAACCGGACTTCGGACGATCGAGGACGTCCGCGAGGCGTCAAAGGCGATGTATGGCTGATGCGATCGCGCAATCAGTCATTGTAGCCGCTTCACAGCTCTGTTGACGTCGAATAGGACGCGCGATAGTTGCCGCTCCCGGCCGATGGGACGGCCACTTTACCGCTCGAGGGCTGAGATGACGGGGACGGCATTTCAATACGACGACGTGGCCGATTGGCTTGCGGGCTTTGAAACGGACGGCGTGGCGGCGATCGAAGCAGCACTGTCGGTCGTGACCGAACTTGAGCCTGACGATTATATCGAAGCTTCCGACGGGGCGTTCGCACTTGCCGCTGCTGAACTTGTCGCTGCGGCCCGAGACGGCGACCCATCGCGCGTGCCCAAGAGTGTACAGGCGGCGCTTGAGGCCCACGAGGATGCCATTAACGTGGCAAAGCTGACGTCATCGGCTCGCAAGGCCGTACAACGTATCCTTCGAAATTCCGAGCTCAAGGATGCTGCGGACGAGGAAGGCGACGGCGAAGAATGGGCTGAGCACGTTGGCGAACTCGTTGAGCGATTGCGCACTTAAACTTGCCGCGCGGTGTGCGGCACCGGCGGTCAAGCACTAGCCCCGTATCCTTTCGTTCGGTCACATGCTCGCGACGGAACCCGCATGGCGGTGCCGTTGACCTCCCGTGGTTGGCGAGGCGGGTGGAGGTTGCACGCACTTTGCAACGTTTCGTCAAGGTACCGGGATTGCGAAAACGTGTCCCGTTTCGAGGCGAACGTGGAGCGGAATTATGGGTGCTGGCGTCACAAAAAGGATCGATGTGATCGTCCCTCGGACACACGTCCCCGCAATTCAATCGTGTTTGCTTCCATTCAATCACGCCGATTTTTCCGTCCGACCCGTCATCGCTGGGTGGACGATGGCTGGCTACTGGTCGAGTGAACGGTCGTTTCAGACCATTGGAGACCGAGTCATGGTGTCATTCACCATCGATCCAACGGTTATTGAACCCATGATCGCATCTGGTTTTGGCATTTTATCGGGCGAGATCGTCAAGCTCACCATTAACGAGCTGCCGCAGGCTGCATCACGAACCGATACCTCACGATCGGCTACGTCACGCATTGCTACGTAACCCGCGCCAACGTGAATTCCGCTGCGCTCTCAAACTTTGAGGTTTAGCCGCGCATTGGACCGTAGCGGTGTAATTCGGTGCCATAGGCGGCGAGCCATCGGCGGGGACCATCCATCTCAGGCATCGTTTGTGCCACTAGGGCCCAGAATTTGGGGCCGTGGTTCATCTCGGCGAGATGGGCAACCTCGTGAGCGGCGACATAGTCCAGCACGTCCGGCGGGGCCAGGATCAGGCGCCAGGAAAATGATAGAACGCGGGTCGTCGAACAGGAGCCCCATCGGCTCGTCTGGTCGCGGATGGCAATCCGGATCGGCTGCAGTGATAGCCGCTTAGCGTGGATCGCCACTTGGCGGTCGAGGTCGTAGCGGGCTTGCTCGTGGAGCCATCGCGCCAAATGTCGGGGTGCACTTGAGGCACTGCCGCTAACCGCCAGGATGGGCACTGTCGTTAGCGTTTCTGGCAATTGGGTTTCAACAAGTGGCCGCCCCGGGTTAAGGTTGCCGCTTATCGACAGTCGATGGAAAGCTCCGCGGATTGGTATTTGTGCGCCGTCGGCGAACGGGACCGGCACCGGTAGCGTCCCGAGCCGGTCGCGGACCCATTCCAAGTGGCGGTTCACAAACGTTCCGGCGTCGTCAACGTTGCAACGCATCGGAACTGTGACGATGACGGCGCGCTTTGTTCGCGAGACCCGCAGGGTCATGCGCCGAGCGGCGGGATGACGGCGAACTTCCACGGGCGCGTCCAGACCGACAATCGCAGTTGTCGCCTTTGATACGGGTTCTCGCGGCCGTTTGCGCATCGCTAGGTCCACTTATCCGTTACGTTTGCCAATTCGCGACCCAAGGCGGTTGCCGCAACATGATCCGGCGATCCCGCCGGATGAGTACCTGCTTCGGTCACCACACCTCTAGCGCCATCGCGATGCTGTGGCGGGTTGGTGCCACGGTGTTGCCCCGCCGCGCCATCCGAGGCTCTGCAAGGCCGCCCGGTGTTGAGCGTCCGAGGGCCCGGGGCAATCGCCTAAAGCCCGTTCAGTTCTTTGCCAATCTCGGTTAATTGGTCTGGTGCTACCCCAACTCGTGAGACGCTAATCGACGATTAGCAGGGCGGTAGCGAGGCAGACGATGATCACATCTTATAACCAAATATCCGTAGCGTATGGATCTGAAGCGGAGACGAGACCTGAGTTTGAGTTAGGCACCCGATCGATCCACGATCCGAGATCTGACGTCCTTGTGACGTGATCGTGTGACGTGATGAAGCCGTGGTCTTCCAAACGCCAACGTATTCGTGGCAGCTCTCCCAAGCCGACGCTTGCTCGACCCTGCTCGACCCTTGGCCGAGCCTTGAAGGTTATGCATTGATCGGCTCGCCTTTAAAAGTCTGGTCTTGACAGCCGACCTCGAAGGCCGACCTTGAAAGTCTGGTCCCCGCCACAAACTACGGCTAGAGACGTCACAATGAACGTCAACGTAAAAAGATCCCGCATGCCTGTCGCCGCTGTTGGTGCGCTCCGCGCGCGCACGGTGGCTGAGGCCGTATATCGCACCTATGAACACAGCGGCTTCACACTTGCTGGTGCCGTCGCATTCTCATTCGTCATTTCGTTGTTTCCCTTTTGCATCTTCCTCGGTGCGCTGGCTTCAACATTCGGCGGCGAGGAGATCGCAGCGCAGGCCGTTGATCAGTTGTTCCAGATCTTGCCAAAGGACGTCGCAAAGGCACTCGCGCCGCAAGTCGTCAACATCATGGGGACGACGCGGATCGACTTGCTGACGCTGTCGGGCTTCATCACGTTGTTCTTTGCGACGAGCGCCATTGAGACGCTGCGTGCCGCGCTCAACGGAGCGTATCGGGTGAAGGAAACGCGGCCCTACATCGTCTGCTTGTTATTCTCGATGCTGCTCGTGTTTTTGTCTGCGCTATCGATGTTGGTGATTACCTGGGCGGTAGTTGTCGGTCCAAGCTTGGCTGCAAGTTTTGAGCCGCAGTTTGTTCCCTCGTTCGTCAATAAATATCTCGACAGCAGTTGGGCCCACGTCGGCTTCCGGTACGGTTTGGCTGGCATCGTGATCGGTGCCCAGTTGACGGCGTTTCATCTGTTTTTGGCCTCAGGGCGACGGACGCTCAGCGATGTCTGGCCGGGCGTGCTGTTGTCTGTGCTATTGTGGCTCGCGTCGGCATCGCTTTATTCACGCTATCTCGACTTTTCCGATTACACGCGGTTCTACGCTGGCCTGTCACAGCTGATGGTGGCGATGATTTATTTTCAGGTCACGGCGGTTATCATCATTCTGGGCGCTGAGCTTAATCGCGGTCTGTTGGAGCTAAAGAAATACCGTGACGGCGATGATGAAATCGCGCAAGCCGCCTGAGATGACGGTCACCCGCGCTCCACCCACAATGACGCCCACGAATTTGGCTCCCATGGACGTTCCCTTTACAGCCGATGTAATGCACGCGCTTGGGCTCGCGGCGCGTCAGGCTGCCAGCAGGTTAGCGCGCGCTTCAACGGAGACGAAAAACACCGCGCTCCTTTACGCTGCAGCACGTTTGCGGACCATGGCGCCCTCCATTATCGCGGCCAACGCGATCGACCTCGACGCAGCGCGCGCAAGTGGTCGTCCGACGGCGTATATCGACCGGTTGACGCTCGATGCGTCGCGCATCGAGGCGATGGCGATTGGTCTGGAAGTGATTGCGTCGCTCCCTGACCCCGTCGGGCGTGAACTCGCGCGCTGGAGCCGACCGAACGGGCTAGATATCGCCCGCGTTGCTATTCCGCTCGGCGTGATCGGCATCATCTACGAAAGCCGCCCCAACGTGACGGCCGACGCAGCCGCGCTTACCCTTAAGTCGGGTAACGCTGCGATCCTGCGAGGTGGCTCCGATTGCCTACACACATCGTCCGCGATTGTGGCGTGTATGCACCATGGCTTGCGCGAGGCGGGCTTGCCTGAAGCTGTTGTTACGTTGGTGCCGACGACGGATCGCGAGGCCGTTGGGCTCATGCTGGCGGGTCTTGGCGGAGCGATCGACGTGCTTGTACCGCGCGGCGGTCGCAGCCTCGTTGAGCGCGTCCAGGCGGAGGCTCGAGTGCCAGTGTTCGCGCACTTGGAGGGTATTTGTCATACCTACGTCGATCGCGGTGCCGACCTTGATATGGCTGTTCCGATCGTTCTCAATGCTAAGCTGCGGCGGACCGGCGTTTGCGGTGCGACGGAAACCCTTTTGGTCGATGCCAATGCCGAGCCGGATTACCTACCGACCGTCGTAAAAGCCCTGTTAGACGCGGGTTGCGAAGTTCGCGGCGACTCGGCGACGCAAGCGGTCGATCGGCGGGTAAAGCCAGCGGCGAGGAGCGACTACGGACACGAATTTCTGGATGCGATCATTGCGGTCAAAACCGTTGACGGCGTCGATGGAGCAATCGCCCACATCGCCACCTATGGCAGCCAGCACACGGACGCGATCATTACGGAATGCAGCGGCACGGCCGAGCTGTTTTTGAAGACCGTCGACAGCGCGATTGTGCTGCACAACGCGTCAACGCAGTTTGCCGATGGCGGCGAGTTCGGGATGGGTGCTGAGATCGGCATCGCGACCGGCAAGATGCATGCGCGGGGGCCGGTCGGCCTGGAGCAGTTGACGACGATGAAATATATCGTCAGGGGAGCCGGGCAGGTGCGGCCCGTTTAATCGCGGTCGCGATGTAACAAATCGTCAGGTCAATCGTCCAGGGATTGGTATTGCATCCGTGGTTGGCGTGGAAGGACGCCGAATTCGTGTCGCTCCCGACCATGTGCTCGCGGCTGAGCAAAATAACTGAACAACACGTCATTTTTACACAAGGCGGTCACGATGCGTGCGCAACAATTTTGCCAGGGCTTTTTGAGCCCGGCCGCTCGGTCAGCTGTCGGGTTGATCGCCTCGGGCCTCATTTCGGCGTCCGTATCGTTGCCAGCCGTGGCCCAAAGCATGCTCGACATGGTCGATTTGAAATCGCCGGCCTTCACGCAGGCAGAGATGACGCGTGCCGACATTGAGGCTGGTATCGCTAAGCTCAAGCCGGGCGAGACGCTGGACCTGTCGGCGAAGTCATTGAACGGACTTGATCTTTCAGGCTTTGACTTGCGCCGGACGAGCCTTCAATCGGCGCGTCTCAACAACACAAACCTTGCGCGTGCCAATCTCGAGGGCGTGATGCTCGACCAAGCGTGGCTGCTGGGTGGCAATCTCACAGAGGCTAAGCTTGCGGGCGCTAGTCTGTTTGGGACCCAACTCGTCGGGGCGACAGCCGATCGGGCAGATTTTACCGGCAGCCGGATTGCTGGCGACTTCTCCAAGGCGAGCCTCACGGGGGCAATTTTTGACCGCGCCGATTTGTCTGCCGACATGAAGAACCAATCGATGGGTTTGATGCGTGGCGTGTTTAACAGTTCCAAACTCGACGGCGCGTCGTTTCGCGATGCCAACCTCTCTCGGGTGCAGATGGAGTTTGCTATTTTGCGCGATGCGAGCCTCGTTGGTGCGAAGTTCAACGGCAGCGAGATCGCGGGGGTCGACTTTACCGGCGCAAACGTTGCCGGTGCTGATTTCGACGGCGCCGACGTGACGTCCGCCCGGCTCGTTGGCATGCGCAATGCGGACAAGGCGTTGAACCTTGATAAGCTCAAAAACGCCGATCGTGCGTTCCGGGAGTAACGCTGCGTGATGTGAGCGCCCGCGATTAACCGTCGAGTGTTCAATAGAAATGTCGTCTCAATATTTCATTCACCCTCTTGAGCCCGCCGCTTTCTGATGGCATCGGATCAATTGTGATGTGGGTTGTGTTTGAGGGAGACGAGCGGTGCGTGTTGGTCGGGACGGCGGATGGGTTCGGTATTTTGGACCTCTGACCCTTGGATCGTTAGTCGTCTTTGTCGGTGCGTCCGGACTGGTCCTATCCCCACAACTGACGCGCGCGCAGGACGCGGCCGAGTTACCGGCGGCGGTGGCGATGCCGATTGATCCGCTGGCGACGGCTCAAGGAAAGCCCGCCGCGAAGCTAACCTCTCCACAGCCAACCCCTCCGCAGCCGGTGTCTAGCCACGCCAAGGCTGTCGCGACGGCACTTGCGGCAACAACGAAGTTGCTCGCCAACGACATCACGTCGGCTGGCAGCGATATGGACTACGCGGCCGCAGTTGCTTTCTACACCGAGCGCGGTGCAGAGCCGCTCTGGATCACTCGCGCTGGCCTGACGAAACGTGCCAAAGCAGCGATTGGCGAAATACAGCGCGCCGATGGTTGGGGTCTAAACCCGGCAGACTTTCCAGTCACTGCAATCGCAAGCTTGACCGACTTCACGCCTGAAGCTCTGGCGATTGCTGAACTGACCGTCACCGGGGCCGCGCTCAAGTATGCGCGACATGCCAGGGGTGGTCGCATCACGTCGCCTGAAACACAGCTTTCGGGCTATATCGACCGGCGGCCGAACCTCATCGACCCCGCGATTGTGTTGGCTAAACTTGCAAGCGCTGACGCGGCTGATCAAGTTCTTCGGGATTTTCACCCCAAACACCGGCAGTTTGTCCTCCTTCGGGAGGCCTATCTGAAGGCGCGCGATGGACGTGCGAGTACCGCCGATAAGCTGCTGCCATTGAACGGATCGGTTTTGGTGCCGGGCAAGTGGCACGAGGACATCGCGATCGTTCGACGACGGCTCGGCGTGGCAAAGCCCGAGACGTCGGATGCCGAATGGATGGAGCCTGGGCTCGTTGCGGCCGTTCGCGATTTTCAAAGCAGCATTGGCTTGAAGCCCGACGCTATGATTGGCGAGAGGACCCGGCGCGCGCTCAACGAGGCGCTCGATGGCAAGCTCAGTATCGAGCCGTTGCTGGCGAACATGGAGGCTTGGCGGTGGATGCCCGACAATCTTGGCGCTACGCGCGTCGAGGTTAACGTGCCTGAACAACTCGTACGGTTTTACCGGGATGGTAGCCTCGTATTCACCGAACGCGTGATCGTTGGGCGGATGGAAACCGCGACGCCACTGTTTTCCGACGAAATGGAAACGATCGTTTTTCAGCCTACGTGGGGCATTCCAAACAGTATCAAGATCAAAGACTTACTGCCTGATCTGCAGGTTGGCAACGGACTGCGCGAAGGGCTTCGCATGAAGCTTGGGAAGCGCGAGGTTGACCCGTCGGACATCGATTGGGAACGGGCTGATATTACGAAATACACCGTGTATCAGCCGTCGGGAGACGATAACGCGCTTGGGGAAGTCAAGTTTCTTTTCCCAAATGCTCACTCCGTCTACTTGCACGATACGCCCAACAAGAAGCTTTTTAGCTCGACGGTACGCATGTTCAGCCATGGGTGCGTTCGCGTGCGAAACCCGATGAAATTCGCCGAAGTTTTGCTCGATGCTGATCGCGGGTTATTGGCCAAGGACGTGCGAAAGCTCGCCGACAATGGGCCTGAGGACAACATCGTTCGGCTTGGCTCGAAAGTGCCGGTTCACCTGACTTACTTTACCGTCATCATGAACGATGTCGGGGACGCGATCACGGCTCCCGATCTTTACGGCCACGAAAAGCGCATTACCTTGGCGCTGCAAGGGCAATTCAGCAAAATCAAAAAACTTGATCCGCCGGTTATCGAACCGGGCAGGCCGGTTGCTCGTAACGAGGTCGTTCGGTTGATCAGGCCGAACGCGGCTCGGGTCGCCCAAGATTTCCCACCACCGTCTAATCCGGGCGTTCGGGTCAATGGTCGTTTCCCGCCGCCATCAGCGCTCGGCTATTATTCCCCGCCGCCGCAGCCCTGGCGCTTTTTCGCGCCGCCGGCTCAACAGCCATCACGAAGCCGCGGATCGACGCCCAACGAGATTATGATGCGGACGCTGAGTGGGAACTGATCAATTGCGGACGAGGTACGGGCTTTCCGCGCGTGGGCGGCGAACCTACCTTGACGCAGCTGGGCCGCTGCACTCGGCTATTACTTTACGGTGCCGGTTCACTTCTGGTCCTGGCGGGCGGCCCGGGCTGTCTCTCGCGCTTTTAGCACGTCAGCACCCACGCCGAGTGTGCGCCGCTTACCGTGGCTTCCTGGCGGGCAATTCACGTGCAAGAAACCGTGTCGCATCATGGGATCAGGGCTGTTTCCAGCGTCCGGCGTCTTGTTTTGCGTTGATCCTGTGGCGATAAGCGAAGCGACGACAAGCGTCGAAGCGCCTGTCAAAACAACCGCCGCGATCGCCATCGCCCGGTTCATGCTCTTGCGCCGCTTGTTGGTGCCTTTCGGCCGGTCTTTTTGACTTGGCTCGTGGCCAACGCGGCAGCCGTTACGGCAACGACCTCGCCGGAGCTCGTTTCCGTCTCGAGCCAAGTGACATCGAGGTTGGGGTATGCCGCCTCGAAGCGGGCTTGCGCGGTGCCAAGTTCAAGTATCAAGACGCCACGCGCGGTAAGATACGCTGGTGCTGCGGCAATAATCCGGTGAACGAGGTCGAGGCCGTCGTCGCCTCCAGCATGAGCAATGGCTGGTTCGGCGGCGTACTCGGCATCAAAGGCTGCGACCTCGGCGGTGGCGACGTAGGGCGGGTTGGCAATAATCAGGTCGTAGCGCGCATCTGGATCAAGGGGCGCGAATAAGTCACCGTGCAGCAAGTCAATGCGCTGCTGAAGACTGTAGTCGGCAACGTTTTGGCGGGCGACGTCCAACGCGCTGGCCGATAGGTCGGCGGCATCGATGCGCGCTTGGTCGTAGTGCAGCGCGGCCAGTATCGCGAGACACCCCGACCCGGTGCACATGTCGAGGACACGGCGGACGCTGGATGGCTCAGCGATGAGGCCAGCAAAACCGTCGCCCATCAGCTCGCCAATGTAAGATCGTGGCACGATCACACGTTCATCGACGAAGAACCGACGGCCTTGGATGTAAGCCGTATTGAGCAAGTACGAGGCCGGTTTGCGGGTCGTGATCCGGGCAGAAAATAGCACGGCGATTCTCGTTTTTTCAGCTGTCGTCAGGCGGCAATCGAGCCAGGGCGCGAGTTCGTCGTGCGGCAGATCGAGCGCTGTTAAGATTATGAAGGCTGCCTCGTCCAATGCGGATGCCGTACCGTGGCCGAATACGAGCCGCGCGCGCGTAAATTCGGTGACGCCGAGCCGAAGAAAATCACGCAGGGTCTGGAGATTGTTGGTGTCAAAGCCAGCGTGTTGGCTATTGTCGATTATTGCGCTCACCGCCGTCGCACCTGTGTCGCGCACGCCTTTTTAGTTGGCATGCCATGGGCGTCGTAGGCCCGCCGCTACTTAACTTGGATGCACCACTATCACGAAACATCGCATGGCGACTGCGTGGCGCTAAATCTGCAGATGACGACCAGGTACACCTAGAGGATCTTGCCGAAGAGTGCTGAAGGCCTTCCATTACATATTAGTAACCTTGACGATCGTTTGCCGTCTGAGCAGACGTGGTGGTTGCCTCGGTTGCCGGACTGCGGGGAGGCGGCTAAGTGTATGGAGTTGGCCCTATTGGAGTGTCCCATGCGTCTTTTGAAGCCGATCGCTTTTGCGCTGACCCTAGCGCTCGGCGCGTTTGCCACCACCGTTCCAACGGAAACGGCCGCACGCGAAAACGCGTTCCTTAAGGCAAAAACCTGGGGCTACCAGCTTCGCAATCTTGATACCGAACCACGCAGATTGATTGCGGCTTCGGAATACGATCTCGTCGTCATCGACCACGCCCGTGGCGAAGACCGCAAGGAAATCGACCTGACGCCGCAAGAAGTCGCCGAGATGCAAAAGAAATCAGACGGCAGCCGTCGGCTCGTGATTTCGTATTTTTCGGTCGGTGAGAGCGAAGACTATCGCTACTATTGGAAGCCGGAGTGGGATGCGAAGCACCCCTACTGGATGGGCAAAGAGAACAAAGACTGGAAGCACAACTTTGTTGTGCAGTACTGGCAGCCATCGTGGCAAAATATTTTGTTCGGATCGCCGAATGCATTCCTCGACAAGATCATCGCACAGGGCTTCGACGGCGTTTATCTCGACCGCGTCGATGCCTACTACTATTTTGGCGACGATAGTGTTGCGCGGGGCCGCATGGTCGACCTTGTCAAAAAACTCGGCGCCTACGCCCGTGAGAAGAAACCAGGTTTTCTGATCATGGTGCAGAACGCCGAGGAGCTTCTGGATCGACCCGATTACCTCGAAGCGATTGACGGCATTGCCAAGGAAAGCTTGTTGTTTGGGATCAAGGGCCTCGGTAAACCTAATCCGCGAGACGACATCGACGAAACCACGGCGCTGCTGCAAAAAGCTCATACGGTTGGTAAGGCTATTTTTGTCGTCGAGTATTTGCAGGATACCGGGAACATCCAGCTTGCCGCGCGTCGCATCAACGACCAGCTTGGCTGGTCGGTCTACATCGGGACCAAGGGACTTGGGCAACTTGCGAAATCACCGCTCGTGCCATCGCCGATGATTGGCGATGAAGATGAAATCGGGGCGGAGAAGAAAAAGAAGAAGTGATGCCAGAGGCTGATGGCGGCGGCATTTGATCTGCAAAAACCCGGCCGCTATACTTCAGCGGCCGCCGCGAGCCCTCGGTCGATGTCAGCCACGATATCGCGCGCTGCTTCGAGGCCGATCGATAGCCGAAGCATCCCGTCGCCGATCGCGAGTTCGGTGCGGGCCTCCGGCTTCAGACGCTGATGCGTTGTTGTTGCAGGGTGTGTGACCAACGATTTCGCGTCGCCGAGGTTGTTTGAAATCTTGAACAAACGCAGCGAGTTCATGAACGCGAATGCGGCAGGTTTCCCGCCCTTGAGCGACACCGTGATGATTTGACCGCCAGCCGACATCTGGCGCCGGGCTAGCTCGGCCTGCGGGAAATCTGGCCGGAAGGGGTACAACACCTGATCGACATTTGCGGCGTTCGCGAAGTGATCGGCGACATGCGCGGCCGTTTCGCATTGGGCTCGAACGCGCAACGGCATTGTTTCAAGGCTCTTCAACATGACCCAGGCATTGAACGGTGAAATCGCCGGGCCGGTCTGGCGCACGAAGACGCCGAGGTGGTCTTTGACAAAAGATTGCCGACACAGCACCACGCCGCCAAGGCAACGGCCCTGGCCATCCATGTGTTTGGTGGCAGAATACACGACGACATCGGCACCGAATTGAAGCGGCCGTTGCAACATTGGCGTCGCGAAAACGTTGTCGACGATCACGATTGCGCCGTTGCTATGGGCGATGTCGGCAACCGCTGCGATATCGATGATGTCGAGCGTCGGGTTGGCTGGCGATTCGAAAAACGCGACCTTGGTATTAGGCCGCATGGCGGCACGCCATTGCGATAAATCGCGGCCGTCAATCAAGGTCGTTGCGATGCCAAACCGCGGACAAAGGTCCTCAACGACGTAACGACACGATCCAAAGAGGGCCCGAGACGCGACGACATGGTCACCCGCTTTCAAGTAGCATAGCATCGCGGCGGTAACCGCGGCCATTCCGGTTGCCGTGGCACGAGCGGCCTCGGCGCCTTCGAGCAGGCGCACGCGCTCTTCAAACATCGCAACCGTCGGGTTAGCGAAGCGGGAGTAGAGGTAGCCTGGTTCTTCGTCCTTGAAGCGGCGTTCGGCCTGTTCGGCGCTGTCGTAGACGTAGCTTTGGGTCAAATACAGCGCTTCGGACAGTTCGCCGTGCTGCGACCGTTGCGTTCCGCCGTGGACGAGCAGGGTTTCAGGCGCCCATTCGGACGGGGGCGGGGGAATTTTCGGGTCGGCAGGCATGAGCTTTTGGTGTCCTGGGCGGCGGGCGCGTCAGTGTGAGCTGTGAGCTAGTCGCCAGCCCAACTTGGCGTCAAGGCGGGCTTGTCCTATCTTCGCGGCATGGCTCTTCCTACCATAACGACAGAAACGACTAGTTCGACTGGTGTGCCTGCGGCGCACGCCACCGGCATTTTGCCAAGTCAGGCTATTCGAGCACTAGCCGTAGCTGGCGGTATCGTTAGTACAACGCCGCTCGCCGATGGCCAGATACAGCCAGCGAGTATCGATCTCCGGCTTGGACCGATGGCCTATCGGGTAAGGGCGAGCTTTTTGCCATCGGAGGGGCGGCCGGTTGTTGACCGGATCAAGGAACTCGCGCTGCATTCTTTCGAATTTGGGAAGGAAGGCAAGGTTCTGGAGGTCGGCTGCGTCTACATCGTACCGCTGATCGAGGGGTTGGTGCTTCCCGATGGCGTTTCCGCGATTGCCAACCCCAAAAGTTCG